>CAZMNK010000021.1:0-55336 GCA_964567625.1 uncultured Enterobacterales bacterium
TCCAGGGTCAGCCAGATGCCGGGGTCCTGGTCCGAGTTGCGCAGGTCCTCGCGGCTCAGTCCGGTGACCCGCAAACGGTCCAGGGCGTCCGAACTGTTGGAGATCAACTCGCGCAGGAAGACCTCGCGCTGGCTGTAGAGGGAGTGAATGACGAGGTCGAGCAACTGGCGGACCTCGGCTTCGAACCCGAAGGTCTGGGTGTCAGCCATGGGGACTCCTGTTGGAGAAGGGGAGAAGGGTGCACAGCTAGCCGCCAGATGACGGACGTCAAGTGCAGGTTCTTCTTCCCTGGTGCCCCGAAGAGGGGGGATTCAGCCGCAGCGCTCCGGATCAGGCAGGTCCAGGCAGTCGCGGATCCAGTCGTGGCGCTCGGTCAGCCAGCTTCGGAGATACTCGACCTCGTAGTCAAAGGTGCCATCTCCGCGGGGCGGGTAGTCGCGCCATTTGTTGAAGTTCCTGGGCGCCGCTTCCGACAACTCCTCTGCCATCTCGTCGATGCGAGCCAGAATCTGGTCCAGGCTGAGCTCGCCGTCGATGACCTCCCGCCAGCGGTTCCAATAGGTCTCGGCATACTCCGGGTCATCGAACAGCCCCTCGTACCACCCGTGCTCGAAGACATAGGTGGTGTCCGAGGTGTAGTAGGAGGCGTCCCAGTGGGTGGGATCGGACGCACGACTGTCCGATGCACAACCCATGGTCCGGTCGAAGTCCCACAAGGGCCCTGCGTGGATGCGGTCCTCCCGATCCTTGAAGAAGAAGCCGCTGAGCCGGAAGGCATCGGGGTTCATGGTCAGGACGTTGAGCAGGTGGTGATCGATCCAGGCCGACACGTCGATCCAGTCCGAGTAGGGCTGACCACTGGCCGGGTGGAAGTGATCGGGGGCGGACAGAGCGATGGCAAACGCGTCGATGTAGCTGCTCAGCCACGCTTCCTGTTCGTCAGCGACCTCGTCCTCTGCCGGCTCGACCCAGACCAGGGGCTGGCTGAAGGAGAAGGCGCCCCCTGCGGTGCCGGGCCGGAAGCCGTCCTCCCCGCTGTCGGTTCGGTCCCGCTTGAAGATGTAGCCTCCGCTGACCTCGGGCTCTTCGAGATCCTCGGTGGCCAGGCGCTCGATGTCCACCCGCTCCTCGTTGCGCTTGATCCGTTCCATGACGACGTAGACGCCGACGTAGTCGCTCTCGCGAACGGGCTGTCCGTGATCGGTCACGTACAGCTCGACAAAACGGGTTCGGGGAGCGTAGCGGTCGATGTCGTTGCTCAACTGGTAGATGAGGGCGTTTCGAATCAGCGCCCGGTCGAAATAGAGCGGCGCGTGCAGCACCCAGTCCGATTCCGCGGGCATGTCCAGGACCGATGCATCGTGGTCGTCATCCACGCCGTTGCCCCAGAGTTCCAGGCTGTAGTGGGGTTTGGGCTGACCATTGGTGGAGGAACCACGGACCTTCAGGCCTGCGCGCAGGCTGAGAGAGGCTTCGCTGAGCAGTGACGTGCGGCCGTTGTCCCCGGGTTCCAGGACATTGACCGTGAACAGGGTGCGCTCTTCGGTCTTGTAGGTGGGGGCGTCCTCAAAGGTGTGCAGGACAATCAGCGGCAGGTTGCTCGTGAAGTCGGCCGCTGTGTCTTCCAGGGCCATGAAAGAGCGGCTGGTCACCTCGGTGCTCTGATCATTGAAGGTCGCGATCGCCCGCAGGGTGGTCGTGGTCGCCATGGGGATCGCGCCGCTGTAGACCGCGTCCCTTCCGGGGACAGGCAGTGAACCATTGGTCGTGTAGGTGATCGTGGCCTCGTCCAGGCTGGACAGTGTCACGCTGATCGGCTGGGTAAAGGTCGCGCCGGGCGGATCAAAAGCCAGCCAGATCTCGGGGTCCTCCACGCCGGGAACGACCTCCGTGGAGGGGGTGTGGGTGTCCTCGGTGCCGGCGGTGGAGTCCCCGTTGGTGAAGGGCTGCTCGACGTCGATCACGAGGTTTCCGCCGCAACCCGTCAACAGCAGGATGCCGACTCCCCAGAGATGGGCTCCTGGCCATGACGTTCCCATGTCCACAGCCTACCCTGGATGGGGAGGCTCGGAGGGGGCTGGAATGTTGTGAACCGGGTTCCTACCAGCGCAGGGTCATGGCCACGCAACTGAGGCCGGCCCCGGTCCCCACCAGGAAGACAAGGTCGCCGCGGCCAAAGCGTCCACGGTCCAGGGCAGTCACCAGCGCGAGAGGAATGGCCGCTCCCACCGTGTTTCCCACCTCTTCCACCATGGAGAAGATCTTCTCTTCGGGGAAGTCAGCGTGGGTGTAGGCCATCACCCCCCGCTTGCTGGTCTGGTGGGGGATGCACAGGGCGATGTCATCGACGCTGATTCCCAGCTGTCGGTACTGGCTGCGGCAGAACTCCGGCATGATCTTCCGGGCCATGCGGAAGACCCGTGTGCCATGCATGGTGAACAGGTTGTCACCGGGGGTGACCCGGGGGTCATTCGGGTGCAGGTGGGTGCCGCCGCCCTTGATTGTGGTGAGATCGGCGCCGCTGGGGAAGCTCTGCAGCCTGTAGGCCAGGATGCCGGACTCTTCGCCGTCTCCGGGAAGTTCGACCACGACGGCTGCAGCCGCGTCCCCGAGCAGGGCAGCGCTCTCGGGCTGGTCGAAATTGCGGCCTACTGTGCCCCGGTCTGACGAGAGGATGAGGATGCGCTGATAGGCCCCGGACTGCAGGAAGTGGGCGGCGGTGTGCAGGGCGACCACGAAGGAGATGCAGGTGGCGTGGATCGTGAAGCTGGGAATTCCTTCCCAGCCCAGCGCGCTCTGCATGTAGACGGAGCTGTCCGGCACTGTCTGTCGGGGCACCCCGGAGGCATTGAGAATCAGGTCCGGTGGATCCCCATCCCCGAGGGCCTGGCGCGCGGCGATGGCCGCCATCTCCTCCATGGGAAGGTCGGAGCGGTAGCGGGTTCGAACGCCTGTGCGGGACTCGATCCACCGGGCGCTGCGCCCGATCCGGGCACCCACCTCGGCGGAGGTCTCGACATTCGGCGGCACGTAGGAACCGGTGCCGACGACCTTGAGGGGCAGCATCTGCTTCATCTATCGAGCCCCAAGAGAGCCGTCGCGGGCGACGACCACGCCGGTCTGAGGAAAGTCCTCTCGAGACAGGGTGCGGACCAGGTCCAGTGCCCTGTCGTTCGGATCGATGACCGGAATACCCTTGCCTTCCTGTTGGGTCGGCAGCAGTCTGCCCCCCAGGAACCGGCCCTCGCCATCCAGGTTCACCTCCAGCACCGCCCCGACACCCAGGGGTCCGGACAGGTTGAAGCGCCCATAGGTGGCAAAGTTGCCCAGGCTGTAGGCCACCAGGCGTTCCTTGTAGACCTCCATGCCACGAAGAACGTGAGGCCCGTGTCCCAGGACCAGGTCCGCGCCGGCGTCGATGACGGCATGGGTAAATGCCCGCAGGTGTCCTCGGTCCTCTCCGTAGAAGGTCTCTCGGCCTTGGGGCACGTGCTGTGCCTTGGTGCCTTCGGCCCCGCCGTGGAAGCTCACGATCACCACGTGGGCCCTGCTCGAGGCCTCCTGGACCAGCGAGACGGCTGTTTCGAGGTTGTTCAGGTGGTTGCTCGAAGGAGCGGTGTGAAAGGCCACCAGGGCCACGTTGAGTCCGTTGGACTGGGTGTAGCCGATGCTGCCAGGAACGCCGGACCAGGTGATGCCCAGCCCATCCAGGGTCGTGGTGGTCTGGGCCATGCAACTGGCCCCGAAGTCATTGGCGTGGTTGTTCGCCACGCTGGCCAGGTCGACACCGGCGTCTCGGAGGTACGTCCCATAGCGGGTGGGGGAGCGGAAGGCGTAGCAGTTGCCTCCTGAACCGCACTTGGAGGTCTTTCCGCCGTCGCACAGGGGCCCCTCGATGTTGGCAAAGGTCAGGTCAGCATCCTGGAGCCAGGGCGTGACCGCGTCCAGCAGGTGGGCGCCATCGTCGGGAGGCAGGTACCCCTTGGGAAAGTCCGTGCCCAGCATGACGTCCCCCACCGCCCGAAGGCGGAGCCTGGCCTGGTCACTGGCCTGGGGGAGTTGTTCGACGGCCTGGTCCCGACTCGCCAGGGCCTGGGCATGCAGGGCCGCATTGCTGCGGGCTTCGACCAGGAATTTCTGGGCATCGGCGTGGTCCGGTTGTCGGGCCAACACCGTCTCCCAGGTGGTCACGACGGCTTCCCAGTCCCCCTGGATCCAGTGGGCCCAGCCGAGCTCCCAGCGGCAGTCGATCCGCTCGGGCGCAACCTCCAGGCAACGAGCCAGGGCGGCCTCGGCGGTGATGCCGTCCTTGGCCTTCAGGGCGGCTACTCCGGCCTCGAAGTCCTGTTGTGGACCGGCGTGAACCAGGCTGGCGAGCAGGAGTGGGATCATGATTGCGCCACCTTTAGACCCGCTAGCCCCGGGTGGCCAGCAATCATTCCGTCAGCCAGGGTGGTCTTGACAGTCTCCCAGGGGGGGCCAACCGGTTAGGAAAACGGGTCAATCCATGCCGGAGCCTGGATGCCCACCTTCGATTTTGCCCGCCACGTTGTCCCGATCAACATCGAGGACGAAATGCGCACGTCGTACATGGACTATTCCATGTCCGTCATCGTCGGGCGTGCCCTGCCGGATGTGCGAGATGGCCTGAAGCCCGTTCATCGCCGCATCCTCTACGCGATGCAGCGGGAAGGACTGCTTCACAACCGCAAGTACAGCAAGTGTGCCGGTGTGGTCGGCGAGGTGCTCAAGAAGTACCACCCCCACGGGGACTCGGCGGTCTACGACGCTCTCGTGCGCATGGCGCAGCCCTGGAACCTCCGGTACCTGCTGGTCGATGGCCAGGGGAACTTCGGGTCGGTGGATGGGGATCCTGCTGCCGCCTACCGGTACACCGAGTGCAAGATGAAGAAGTTGGCCGAGGAGCTCCTGGCCGACATCGACAAGGAGACCGTCGACTACACGGCGAATTTCGATGGCACCGAGTTCGAGCCGGATGTGCTTCCAGCGCGCTTCCCGAACCTGCTTGCCAACGGAGCCGATGGCATCGCCGTCGGGATGGCCACCAAGATCCCCCCCCACAACCTGGGGGAGTTGATCGACGCCTGTGTGGCGATCATCGAGGAACCGGAGATCGACTCCGAGACCTTGATGCATCGTCATGTGCCGGGGCCGGACTTCCCGACCGGAGGCTTCATCTACGGCCGACAGGGCATCAGTGATGCCTACACCACGGGCCGCGGGCGGATCATCATGCGGGCTCGCACCCACTTCGAGGACTGCGGCAACGACAAGGAGGCGATCATCATCGATGAGCTTCCCTTCCAGGTGAACAAGGCCCGCCTCATTCAGCAGATCGCCTCCCTGGTCAAGGAAAAGCGCATCGAGGGAATCACGGCGTTGCGAGACGAGTCAGACCGCAAGGGAATGCGGGTCGTGATCGAGCTTCGGCGGGACGTGTTCACCGAGGTGGTGCTCAACAAGCTGTTCAAGCACACCGCCCTGCAGAGCACCTTTGGGGCCATCCTCCTGAGCATCGTGCACGGTCAGCCGCGCATCCTGGGGCTCCGGGAGATGCTGGGGCACTACATCAGCCACCGGCGCGAAGTGGTCGCCCGGCGGTGCCGCTACGAACTCCGCAAGGCCCAGGAGCGGGCCCACATCCTCGAGGGCTATGTCATCGCCCTCGATCACATCGACGAGGTCATCAAGACCATCCGGGCCAGCCAGGATGGCGCCACGGCTCGCGTGGCCCTGATGGACCAGTTCAGCCTCACCCAGGTCCAGGCCCAGGCCATCCTGGACATGCGCCTGCAGCGCCTGACCGGGCTGGAGCGCCAGAAGATCGAGGAGGAGTACGCCGAGCTCCTGTCGATCATCGAGCGGCTGGAGGCCATCCTGGGCAGCGAAGAGCTCCTGATGCAGGTGGTCAAGGAAGAGCTTGTCGAGATCAAGGAAGGCTACGCCGACGAGCGCCGCACGGAGATCGTGGACTCCCGGGCCGAACTGGACATCAAGGACCTCATCGCCCAGGAAGACCAGGCCATCACCCTGACGGTGAATGGCTACATCAAGCGCACCCGGCTGCTCAACTACCAGGAACAGGCCCGAGGTGGCCTGGGCCGCAAGGGAATCCGGACCCGGGACGAGGATGCCGTGCGCGACATCTTCATCGCCGACACCCACTCGAAGCTGCTCATCTTCACGACCCACGGGCACGGCTACGCCCTCGAGGTCTACGAGATTCCCGAGTCCAGCCGCGACGCCAAGGGCCGTCCCATCGTCAACCTGGTCCAGCTGGAGCCAGGGGACGAGATCGCTGGCGTGGTCTGCATCAGCAACTACGAGGAACCCTACGACCTGCTGTTCTGTTCCAAGAAGGGCCTGGTGAAGCGCACCGAGCTTCACGACTTCCGGAACATGCGCCGCAGCGGTCTGCGCAGCTATGACTGCGCCGAGGGCGACGAACTCTTCAAGGTCATCAAGACCGGCCGCGAGGACCAGGTGCTCATTGCCACCCGGAACGGCCTGTCCATCCGCTTTCGAGGCGAGGACGTTCGCAAGATGAGTCGCATTACCCGCGGCGTGAGGGGCATCGATCTGAAGGATGACGACGAGATCGTCGACCTGGAGGTGCTCGAGGACGATCCCGAGTTGTTGCTGCTGACGGTGACCGTGAACGGCTTCGGCAAGCGCACGGACATCAAGGAGTACCGCCTCCAGGGCCGTGGCGGCAAGGGCATCATCAACATCCGGACGGGTGAGCGAAATGGCCCGGTGGCCGGCTCGTTGCTGGTGCACGAAGACGACAAGATCATGCTGATCACGGACACCGGGCGCGTCATCTACACCCGGGTCTCCGAGATCCGGGCCATCGGGCGGAGCACGATGGGTGTTCGCCTCATGCGGGTGGAAGACAACGAGAGCATCGTTGGAGTCGCCCGGGTGGTTGAGGACGACGAGGTGGAGATCGAGGAACTCCTCGACGAGGGCGATGTCGTCGACGAGGCCGAGGTCCCTGAAGGCGAGGAGTGACCGGAGAAGCTCGATGAGCATGCTCTCCAAGATCAAGCTTCCGGGGGGGTATTCCCTGGAGGGCTCCCCCCACGACTGGGCCCGGTGGGCATTCTGGGTGCCTCTCCGAGAGACCCTCGACCCTCACAAGCCGGAGCAGTTGCGCCGGCTCTACCCCCTGTGGCGGGCGCAGTACGCAGCGGCGGGAGCCCAGAAGAAGGCCATGCGGGCGGAATTCGAGGCGATCTTCGGGACCGTGGACGAGCAGACTGTCAGGGATGCCTACCGCATTGCCTTCCGTGTCCACCTGGAGGAGGTGCTGCTGGGGAAGCTCACTCCGGACACCTGGAAGAACTACATGCGGTTCACGGGCCGGGAAAACCTGGATGCTGCCCTGGAACGAGGCAAGGGCGCCATCATCGCGGTGCCCCACGCAGGCAACTTCATGATGATGATCGCCAGCGTTTCCCTGGCCGGGTACCCCTACACCCAGTACGCCGCACGAGGGATGGCCCCCGCCGAGGTGGCCGAGGCCCACAGCGATGTCTTTGGGGTCAATCGGTGGCGGGAAGAGGCCCGGGCCGCCCGTGAGTCCAACGAGGACCGCCTGCCTGCCAACTTCATCACGCTCCAGACCAACGCCCGAGAACTCTACCGACGGCTGGAGGCCAACGAGGTCGTGGGCCTGAGTCCCGACGGTCGGATCGGCAACAAGTTCGTTCCGTTGACCTACCTGGGCCGGCAGGCACTGCTCAATCCCGGTGTAGGGCGACTGGCCCGCTCCACGGGGGCGGCCATCGTGCCGACCTTTTGCAGTGCCCCGGAGGACGATGTGAACATCTGCACCTTCGGGGAGCCGATCTTTCCGGAAGAGAACGGAAAGAAGCGGGGATGGCGAGAACTGTTGGAGGCCTATTTCAACGGGGCGCTGGAGCCCTGGATCCGCGAACACCCCGGGGAGTACGGCATCTGGCTGGCCCACTGCCGGGAGAGAGCGGCTGTGGATGACCACCCCCTGTTCACGGACTATGCGCCGGATGAGCGGTACAAGAAGCACTTGTAGAACCCAGCAAGATGAAGGTTTCTCCAGGGGGCTCCCGTGGTTAGGGTGGGGTCTCAAGCCAGGGGTTTCCATGCGCAGTCCTCATCTCGCCGTGCTTCTCTTCGCGTCCTCCTTCCTGCTCGTGGCCGGAAAAAAGAAGGCGCGTGCAGAGATCGAGGCCCAGCTTGCAGGTCATCCGGTGGAAAGAGTCAGCCTGGCCGCCCCGACGGACATCCATCCCATGCAGTGGGAGCCGGGTCAGTGGACGCTCTACAAGAACACCGACAAGAAGGGCAGGGTCTCCGTGGAACGGGTCTCGATCGTCGCCAAGGAAGCCTGTGGTTACCAGATCGAGACCATCGAGTGGACCGAGCAGGGCAAGTCCGGAAGCCAGCTCTGCTACGCGGAGATGCCCGTCGCCTGGACCGTCGACGAGGCGGTCAAAGAGGGCATGGACCTGGTGCGGAGCATGACCACCTGGTCTGACGACAGCGATCCGTTGACCATCGACTTCACCACGCCGGAGGGGATGATGATGCGCGGAATGATGCGGGCGCTGGGCCCCGGGTTGCTCAGTCCGCTGCAGCTCGAACTGGAGCCCACAACCGAGACGGCCACCGTGGCTGCGGGCTCCTTTGCCGGGTCGATCCGGGTCGATGGCAAGATGCAGATCGGCCCGCTGAAGATCAAGGTCGAGAGCCGGGTTCACCCCGGCGTGCCGGTCCTCGGCAACATCTGGGTCGAATCGAGCGATGGGACCAGGAGCGAGTTGGTGGACTTCGGACTGACGGGGGCGGTCTCCGAGCGCCCCTAGGCGCCGGGGAGAGAATCGGAGCCCGATTGCCGGGCCGGGGGTCCGCCCCGAAGGGAGTGGACGGTCGGCTTTTCGTCATCGATCATGCCAGGCCATGTCCAACGCCATCCCGGAGACCGAGGCGCACTGGCGGCAGGTCGTCGCCTCGCTGCCCGAGCAGACCCTCGATGGGGCCCTGCACGCCCAGGCCCTTCGCACGCCTGACCGGCAGGCGCTGGTCGATGGGGAGCGATCCTGGACCTATGCCGAGCTGGACGGGTGCGTCTCCCGGGTGGCGGGGGCCCTTCGCCAGTCTGGACTCGGTCCCGGTGGTCGGATTGCCGTCCTGGCCCGCCGAACCTGGGAGTTGCCGGTCCTCTTCCTGGCCACGGCCCGGGCGGGAGGGATCCTCCTTCCCCTGGATGCGGAGGCCTCGTCCGAGCGTCTGAGTGTGGCAATGGACCTGGGCTGTGACCTGGCCTTTGTGGCGCCCGATGCGGAGCGGGCAGCGTCGGTCATTCATGGCCGTGTCCCGGTGCTGCGCAGCCTGGATCCCCAGGGCCCTGCCTTGCCCCCCTCGAGGGATCCGGACGCCATCTGCTACTGGAACCTCACCAGTGGGTCCACCGGCGAGCCCAAGGTCGCCCCCACGAGCCATGCCCAGGTCCAGTGGAACACCCGAGCCTGTCTGGAGACCTATCGTTGGCGCCCTGATGAACGGTACCTGTGCCTGTTCGCGCCTTTTGCCCACCCCCACGAGCACTGGGCCCGGCCGCTGATGACCGGTGGGGCCTGTGTGATGGTGAGTTCCTCCCGGCCTCGCACGCAACTCCAGGCTCTCCTGGAGCAGCGGGTGACCTGGCTCTTTGCGGTTCCCACCACTGTGCGGCTCCTGGCCCGCCAGGCCCGTCGGGCCCTTCCGGACCTCCGGGTGTGCGAGACCGGGGGTGCGCTGGTGGCGCCCTCCCTGGTCGGGCTGGCCGAGGAGCGCCTTGGGTGCGGGGTCATGCCCATCTGGGGCTGCACGGAGGCCACCGGGGTGGTGCTGCATCTTCCCCCCTGGGACCGGGAGCGGAACCTGGAGGAGCTGGGTCGGCCGCTGCGACACTACGAGACCGCCCTCCAGGGGGTCGATGAGGCCAGCGGGGTCGGGGAACTGATCCTGCGGGGTCCTGCAGTGGCAGCCGGGTATCAAGGCGGCTTCGCGCCCGATCGTTTCACGGGGGGCTGGTACCACACCGGAGACCTGGTTCTGCCCACCGCTGGAGGAGGATTCCGTTTTGCGGGGCGGACAGAGGATGTCATCAAGGTGGGGGGGCAGAAGGTCTTCCTGGTCGAGATCGAGCGGGTCTTGCGCGGTCATCCGGGCATCGCGGAGGTCGCAGTCGTTCCGGCCACCGATGCTTCCAGGAGCGAGATACCGCGGGCCGTCATCGTGCCTGCCGAGGCGAACCTGACGGCCCAGGCGATCACGGCGTGGTGTCGTACTCACCTGCGTCCGGAGCAACTCCCTCGACGAATCGAGTTTGTGGAGGCTCTGCCGCGGACGTCCTCGGGAAAACTGGACCTGGCCGCCTTTCGCCGGGACTGACAGGCTTTCTGGCCCCTGCCCAGGCTGCAGTGGACCACGGCGCCGGCCAGGACGCGTTCCGGCTTCAGGTGCTGAGGAGGCGAGCCGATCAAGGGAAGGAACTGATTCCCGGTTAGGATCCCCCTGTGGCACCGAATGGACGACGACATCGACGACGATGGTCCTGGCTCCTTGTCAGGGAGTTGGCTCCAGCGATTCTCCCGCTGGTCGGTATCCCCTTGTTGGTGGTGTTCTTCGTCGCCTCTCCGGTCTCGCCCTGGGCGCTTCATCGGGCGGATGCTCGCATGGCAACAGGGGGGGTGATCGAGGCTGTTTCCGCCTATGAGCAGGTCGCACGCCGGTCGATGTGGCCCGGTCACCGACGGGAGGCCACCTGGCGGGCGGCGAGTCTTGCCAACGACGGCCAGGTGGATCCCCAGGAGGCGCGGCGTCTTTACCGGACCTTCCTGAAGTCCTGGCCCGAAGACCCACGGATCTCCCAGGCCCGTGTCGCCCTGGCTCGCATCGAGTGGCAGGACTTCAGGCAACCGGATCGTGCTGCACGCCAGTACACCTGGGCCGTGTTGGCGTCTCCCGCCGCGCCGGAGGCCTCTGACTGGCTGCAGCGCGCAGGGGACGCCTGGTTGGCTGCTGGACGCACAGACCAGGCCCGGTCGGCCTGGAGGCGCGTGATCGCCGACTACCCCACCGGGGTGCTCGGAGCGCGCCTGGCCATGGCCCGTCTCGCGTTGTTCGAGGGCGATCCGGACCGGGCCTTTGAGCACTTCCAAGAGGTTGCAGTGGCCCAGGCCCGGGGAACTGAGGCCACCCTGGCCCGTCTGGGCATGTCCCTCTGCCGGGAGCAGCTTGGGGATCTGGATGCGGCGCTGGCCGAGCTGGACGTGGTTGCCGACGAGTTGCCGTACGAGGTCCTGCAGCAACGGCGGGAACGACTGATCGAGCGGCAACGAAAGGTGAGGGGCGAGACCAGATGAGCTTGTGGGGCCTGGCTGCCATGCTGGCCTGCACAGGAGAGACGGGGGATTCCGGAGACACCAGCGGTCTCGACGACACGGACAAGACGGCGATCCGACCCGATGTGGACCCGGCCACCCTGCCGGCTGGAGCATCGCCCTGTCGCGAACCGGTCCTGGCTTTTGTGGACCACGTGGTCGATGGCGACACCGTGTACCTGACACCAGACGGGGGTTCAGATCAGGAAAAGGTGCGCTTTACCGGCATCGACACCCCGGAATTGGGCTGGGAGGATGAGCCAGATGATTGCTACGGGCCCGAGGCCACCGCGGAGTGCGTCCGGCTGGTCGAGGATCGCTGGGTCTGGCTGACTTTTGACCAGGAATGCGAGGACCAGTACGGCCGCACACTTGCCTATGTCCACCTGGGGGGCGCCGAGGACGACTTCGTCAACCGTCGTCTCGTCAGAGAAGGCTACGCCTGGGCCTATGCCGTGGACCCGAACCTTTCCTTCGAGACAGAACTGCAACAGGACGAGATCGCGGCGTCCCAGTCCGGGGCCGGCCTTTGGTCGGCCTGTGCCCGATGATGAGCAGGCGGCGAGTCCAGCGCTCCTCCCGGCTTCTGTAGAGGGTCCCTCCGAGGATCAACAGCACCAGGGCCGGGGCCGGATGCCCCCAGATTGATTGGAGTCCCTTCAACTCCTGCCAGCGTTGGTTCCACTTCTGGGCCAGCTTTGCATAGTGCCTGGCCGAGGGAGTCTGGCTCAAGTGAATGGAGCGCTGGGTGAGGGTCTGGCGCTTGTCATATGCGGCCCGCTCTCCAAGATGCAGGCCGGCGGATGTGAAGAAGAGGATCAATCCGATGATCAGCATCCACGTCCCCACCTCTCGTGGGCTCCGCGGGAATGTAAGGCGACCGGGCATCGCCCAGGGGATCGGTAGACGGGTGCCGCTTCCTTAGTGGCTCCTGTCAGCCGTACGTCAAGGAATCAACGGATGAGTGGCGATCAGAACGGTGGACTGGACTGTCCGCTGCGGTCGTAACCCCAGCACCGAAGCTCCTCGAGGGTGTCCAGCCCGCAGGTGTGTTCCCCGCCCGCCGCCAGTTGGGTGAAGAGGGCCAGGGGGGGATCGGATTCCCCCGAGATGTCCCAACCCCAGCAGGTCACCAGCTGGTTCTCGTCGATGGCGCAGCCGTGGTGATCGCCAGAGGAGAAATCGATGATTGGCCCTGGAGGAAGCTCTCTGTCCGCGCCAAAGCAGGCGAGCTCCCCCGCGCTGTCCAGGGCACAGCCATAGGCCTCTCCCAGGTCCACGGCCTGGTAGTCGCCGGTGAGCTGGGCCTCCGCGGAGTAGGTCTCGCCGGCGCAGTAGACGTCGCCTTGGGTGTCGATCCAGCAGGTGTCATGGGCGGAGGTGGCCAGGTGCCGGACCGGTTCGGTGGGGGTGTTCATCCAGGCCTTGTCCGTCTCCCCCCAGCAGACCGGGATGCCGTCCAGGTCCAGAGCACAGGCGTGGTAGGAGGCGGCACTGACCATGGCGTAGACGCCGTCAGGCGGAGTGGACTGGCCATAGTCGTCGTCGCCCCAGCAGGTGATCGCGCCGTCCAGATCCAGGGCGCAGGAGTGATAGCGGCCGGCGCTCACCTGGGTCCAGCGATTCCCCTCGGGTGCTGCACTCTGACCGGTGAGATCCCAACCCCAGCAGACCACTTCCCCGCTCCTCCGGATGGCGCAGGTGTGTTCGAAGCCGGTGGAGAAGACCACGGCGGGGTTGCTGGAAGGGCCGGTGTCTTCCCCGGTGCTTGAAGTCACCGGTGTGCACGCCACCGTGATCGCCAGGATGAACATGAGATCTCCAATCGGCCTGTCAAGGATAGGATGCGTTCAATGATCTGGAACCTGCTGTTCTTTGTTGTCGCCCTGGCGGAGATGCCGGGCCCTGTGGTCGAGGTGGTCTCGCATCGAAATGGCCTGGCCACCTCTCAGACCGCACCTCTTTCCGGCAGGGACTTTGCCATTCTACGGCACGACGGGGGCTGTGAATTTGCCATCGAGCGCTATGGGCCGGACCTGGCTGCGCGCTGGAGCACGCCCCTCGCCTATGAGGCCCGGATGAAGATGGGCAACATGGCCTATGCGGGGCGCACGCCAGGGTGTCTGCTCAAGGCCTACACCCCGGTCTGGGGTCCCCTGATCGCCTTGAGCACCGCGGGCAAGGAGATCCGGGTCTTTGCGGTCCAGGACAAGGGCGTGGTGGTGGACCGGGTGAAGCCCACCGGTGGGGAGACCACCCGGGAGGAATTGCTGGTCGCCGGTGGCAACCATCACCTGCGTCTGCACCAGGACAGTGGGCACCTGGTGGTCATCACCCACCATGCGGGTGACCAGTCGACCGAGGCGCGGTTCTACGGACCGGACCTGCGCCAGCGGGGCCAGGCCGCCTGGCTGGAGTCCAACAAACAGTACTGGCGGCAGTACAGCGTGGATTCCAGGGGACGACTCTACGTGATGGAGCACCTGGAGAACGGGACATGGCAGGTCCACCAGGTCCTGGCCGATGGTACCCGGAAGACCCTGAATTGGTACGAGGTCCATGGCCAGGAGGGGGTTCCGGCCTGGGGTCATGATGACGGGGGCCAGGTCTACGTGGCGGTCCGGTCGGGAAAGAAGGCCTCGGCCAAGGATGAGCTGGTGGTCACCGCCCTGGACTTCCAGAGCCAGCGCTTTCGATGGCAGACCGTCGGCGGAATGTCCTGGCTCTTCCCCGATGTGGACGAGAAGGCCCTCCGCCGGACAGACCAGTTCTTCGTGCTTCCCCAGGCCAATGGCGACATTGTCGTGTTGTCCCAGTTCTTTGCGCCCTGGGGCATGCAGATGACGGGGGCTGTGCCCTATCAAGGCCTCTGGCGTGAGCCCGCTGACGACAAGGGCGGCATGGCCCTGGGCAACCTCCGGGCAGTGTGCCTGGACAAGGAGGGACAGGTCCGCTGGGTCTCCGACGTGCCGATGGCCCAGCGAAGCACGGACGTCATCATGCAGGTCGGGGGTGGTTTTACCTTCCTGCAGACCGGATCGACGCTGCGGCTGGCCTGGCGGGAGTTTTCAGAGGCCAACACCATCCAGGTCAAGGATCTCTCGCTGACCACTGGGGCGGTGACCGCAGTGGCGGCGTTTCCCTTCTCCCTGGGAAACTGGGGGAGGGACCTGACCATCCTCCAGCCAGGGCAGATGGTCATCATGACGATGATGGGCCTGGACATGCGGGAGGCACAACTCCGCGCCTTGCCCCTCTGACGGGGAAACCGATCGTCCAGATGTCGACGGTTCCTGTCGGCAATCCGACACCCACCAGGACCCGGATCAGCCCGGGAAGCGGTTCTGCAACCTGGCACGGGCCTTGATGGAGATCTCCAGACTCCCTGGAGCCGTCCATGCACTGGTTGTTGACCCTGTCTCGCGCCGATGGGCGTGTTCTCTTTCCCGACGACCTGGACCACGCGATCTTCCTGGATCGGCTCGCCAGGCTGAATGCGCGCTGGCAGGTCCGGTTGTTGGCCTTTCTGTTGGAGGGCTCTCAGGCACGGCTGTTGGTGGCGGGGGCTGACCGGGCGGTGGCCCAGGTCTGTCGTCTGCAGCAGTCTGGATGGGGTGTCTGGCGGCACCATCGTCGGGACTTCCTCTGCTGGGAGCCCGCGATGCGGGAACGGGTGGGTGATGCCGCTGTCGTGTTGTCGGTGGCCGACGAGCTTCATCGAGAGGGAGGACTGTCGTGGCCGTGGTCGTCCTTGAGAGAGGCCCTGGGGCTGCGTGCAGCGGACTGGGTGGATTGGCGCTGGCTGGGAGCCCAGCGATGCCCGGAGCAGCACCTGCGCAAGGTGGCGCCGGGTTGGTGTCTTCCGGTCTTGGCGTCACCGGCCTGGCGATCCCGAGAGCCCTTGCCCTGGGCCCTGGTAGAGGGGGCCATGCTCCACGGGACCGGCCGGGATCCTCGCCTGCGTCGGGACCGCCTGTTGCGCAACCGGTTGGCCTGGGCGGGCGGGTGGTCGATCCCGAGGATCGCAGAGAGGCTGGGGGTCCAGGACCGGGCGGTCGCCCGGGGCCTGCTCAGGGCACCACCTCCTGACTGGGGCCGCACCCGGGTGGTTCTCCAGGACCCTCGACTGCGCCCGTCATGGCTGCTCGGGGTGAATGGCCGGGCTAAAGCGGCGGAACTGGAGGGTCCATGTCCCGCAATGCCGACCTGTTGGAGCGTGCCCGAAGGGTGATCCCGGGGGGGGTCAACTCCCCCGTACGCGCCTTTTCCGCCGTGGAGGGAGAGCCGTCCTTCATCGTGCGAGGAGAGGGGCCCTTTCTCCTCGACGAGGAAGGAAGACGCATGCTGGACCTGGTGGGGTCCTGGGGCCCCTTGATCCTGGGGCATCGGAACCCCGAGATCGAGGCCGCGGTGCTGGAAGCCGTCCGGTCCGGCACGACCTTTGGCGCACCGACCGAGGCGGAGATTGTCTTTGCGGAACAGATCGCTGCAGCGGTTCCCTCGATCGAACAGGTCCGTGTGGTGTCGTCGGGCACTGAGGCCACCATGCATGCCCTGCGTCTTGCTCGGGGGGCCACCGGTCGAGATGCGATCGTCAAGCTGGATGGTTGCTACCACGGCGCCCATGACACGGTGCTGGTGGCCGCTGGCTCCGGGGTGGCGACCTTTGCCCGGCCCGGGTCCCCCGGGATCGTGGCACCGTCCACGCTGACGGCGCCCTTCAACGACCTGGAGGCCGTCGCTGGCCACCTGGCGAGCGGTGAGGTGGCTGCTGTGATCCTGGAGCCCGTGGCTGGAAACATGGGCTGTATCGCCCCGGAGCCGGGGTACCTGCAGGGACTGCGTGCGCTCTGTGATGACCACGGCACCCTGTTGATCTTCGACGAGGTCATGACCGGCTTTCGGCTGGCCTGGGGGGGGGCCCAGGAACGCTTCGGAGTGAGGCCTGACCTGACATGTCTGGGCAAGGTCGTGGGGGGTGGCATGCCCCTGGCCGCGTTTGGGGGTCGGGCAGACCTCATGCAGCACCTGTCCCCGGTGGGGGCCGTCTACCAGGCGGGCACCCTGTCTGGAAACCCCGTTGCCGTGGCCGCGGGCCGCGTCGCCCTTTCGATCCTGGCCCGTCCGGGAACCTATGAGCGCCTGGAAGAGATCGGTGAGGCTGTCGATGCCGCCATTCGACCGCATGTGGTCCGCCACGGGCTCTCACTGGGCCGGGTTGGATCCATGCTGACCATCTTTTTCCGCGGGGCGGTGCCGACGCAATTCGACCAGGTCGGTGAGTGTGACCTGGCCTGGTTCGGGCGGTTTCACAGGGCCTGTCTGGAGCGCGGGGTGTACCTGCCTTGCAGCCAATACGAGGCCGCTTTCCTGAACCTTGCGCTGACACCGGAGCACGTGGCTCGAATCGGGTCCGTGGTGGGCGAAGCCCTGGACGCTACAAAAGGGCTTTGACGCCCTTGAGGCCTCGCGCTAAATGGGCGCCCCTTTCCCGGATTGATCCCGCACTGGACGCGGGTTGACGTCACCCGGGCAACCTTCAGGACGGACCCTTGGACTCCCGCCTCCTGTTCCGAATCGCTCTCCCGGTGCTCGGGCTCGGCGTGATCGTGGCAGCGGTGCTCTACGGGGTGTCAGAGTCAGCGGCTGTGGGTGTGGGCGGGCTGTGCGCCGTGCTCTACCTGGTGGCCCTGGGGCGGAGTGTGGGGGTCTTTGTCGCCCGTGGCAAGCAAGCGCGGCCGCTCCAGCTGGCCCTCGGTTACGTGCTGCGGCTCGCCGTGTCCGCTGCGGTCCTGATCGGGCTGATCCAGGTTCTTCCGCCTGTCCCCCTGGCGATCGGTTTTGGCACCGTGCTGTTGACCACCATGGTCTTCGTTGGCCGGGGCGGACTGCTGGTTCCCAACCCCACCGAGGGCGCCTGACATGCAGTTGTTGCCCGGCCTTCCGACCTTTGGTGATGCCCTGCCTGGTGGTCTCTTCCAGGTCTCCGAGTGGTCGTGGTTTCACCTGATTCCGGGAATCTCCGACGGTTCTGCCCTCCCGTTCCTGACCGAGGAGGGTTCCCACTTTGCCCACACCATTCCCGCGGCCTGGTTGGCCTGCGGTTTTTTGTGTGTCCTGGCCCTGGTGGCTCGGGTGGGGTTGAACAAGGCTCGTCAGAAGGGAGGCACGCTCCAGTACGTGCCGGCCACCGATCTGAGTGCCCGGAACTCCTTTGAGCTGATCATCCATGCGCTCCTGGACCTGTTCGAAAGCGTGCTCGGCAGCCGCGCTGCTGCGGAGCGCTACTTTCCGCTGTTTGCGGGCCTCTTCTTCTACATCCTGGTCTGCAACCTTCTCGGCCTGATGCCCGGCTTCCTTCCGCCGACCGCCTCGATCTCGACCAACTGGGGCATGGCTCTCGTCGTGTTCCTGGTCTTCAACATCGAGGGTCTGCGGGTCAATGGCATGGGCTACATCAAGCACCTCATGGGGCCCATTCTGTGGTTGGCCCCGCTGATGTTCGTGCTCGAGGTTGTCGGTCTGCTGTTCCGGCCGTTCACGCTCAGTGTGCGGCTGATGGGCAACATGAACGGCGACCACATGGTCCTGGCGATCTTCAGTGACCTGATCCCGTTGATCGTGCCTTCGATCTTCCTGGCGCTGGGGACCTTTGTGTGCCTGGTCCAGGCCTTTGTGTTCACGCTCCTGTCCGTGGTCTATGTCTCCCTGGCCATCGCCCACGATGAGGGGCACCACTAGTGATTTCCTGGCGGAGCACGTCGGCTGACGCTGCTTCGCTCCTCCTTTTCTGACTGACCCTTGTGATTACCTTTGCACTGGAGCCTGCACCCTGCAGGCGCTCCCGGAGAGCCCGATGAAATCCAAGATCCTCCAGGTCCTCACCGTCATGGTGGCCTCCTTCCTCGTCTCGATGCCCGCTCTTGCTGCCGATGGCGCTGCTGGCGGTGATTCCGGCCTGATTGCCGTAGGCGCAAGCCTGGCAATTGGTCTTGCTGCCGCTGGCGCTGGCCTGGGCCAGGGACGCACTGGTGCTGCGGCGGTGGAAGGCATCGCCCGGAACCCCCAGACCGCTGGCACGATCCAGACCGTCATGATCATCGCCCTGGCCCTGATGGAGTCCCTGGCGATCTACGGATTGGTCATCGCCTTCATGCTGGTGGGCAAGATCTAGTCACCCCTCGGGGTGTACACCCAGGCGAGGCCTCTCCCCGATTCGGGAGTGGCCTCGTTTGTCTTCGGGTTGACGTCCGCGCGCCCTTCACTGCGCGTTACGCCAGAAGGCCTTCTAGGAGTTTTCATGCGCTCGATCCCCGCGGTCCTGGTTCCCTTCGCCCTGGTGACCGTCACCGCCTGTGGTGGCAAGAAGGACCCGGCGCCCGCCGCGCCCCCCACTGGCTGGCACCAGGAGGACGGCTGGGCGGCCTCTTGTTGGATGCCGGTGGACTATGAAAACGTCGCCGAGACGGAGGGTTCGACCGCTCGCCTGCAGGCACGCCAGGCGGCCCAGGAGGCGATGATGAGCCAGTGGCGGGGGCAGCGAGACGATGGCGTTTCCTTCCGAATGGCCAGCGTTGATGACCTGGAGGTCACCTTGTGGGGTCGCCCGGAGCTGGTCGAGGAGGTGTCCCGCCAGAACGCTGCCCATTGCCGGGATGTGATGAACGCCGGGGTCTCTACCGAGGACGAGGTGTCGTCGACCCTGGGGGACATGACCGCCTGGAAGACCTGGTTTGGGGGGCTGAACGGGCGGCTCACCGAGGGCGAATGTGCAGGCGGGCTCGAGGACACGCTCTTCTACTACCTGGAAATCACCACCGGCTGGCAACTCGATGTGCCGGTCTGTGAAGGGGGCAGCTACCTGATCCGGGCCACGGAGAATGACAAGTACCGGATCACCGAGGATGGCCCCTGGATCAACACCGAAGGCGACCTGGACCAACTCACCATGGGAATGGAGGACTTGCCCTGCAACATGGAGAATTGCTACGGGGGCATGCTCATCGCGCGGTTCACCACCGACACCGGGATCGAGACGATTCTCCCGGTCGGGGTGGAGATGGTGTTCAACGTGCCGGCCCATGGCCGTTTGAGTGTTCGAATCAACGATCTGACCTTCTTCGACAACACCTGGCACCAGTCCGGCGGAATCATCGACCACACTGCCGTCGAGATCAGCCCCCAGTAGACTGGTCGTTGTGGGCTACAGCCGTCGTCGTCGTCGCACCCGTGCCAGGAAGCTGGCCTTCAGCCTGATCATGGTCGTCGGGGTCTTCGGGGCCATCGAGTTGATCCTGACTGGAATGGGGTGGCCGGCCCCGGATCCGGAGGCCCGATTCGCCCACAGGGAGGTCTACTGGATCCAGGACCCTCACCAGGACGAGGTCTCCCAGGCTCACCGGGAGACGGACGGGTCCTTTGAGGTCAGCACCGACGAGAACGGGTTGCGCTACCCGATCCACCCGACCACCAAGCCGCCGGATGTCACGCGGATCATGGCGATGGGATGTTCGACCACTTTTGGTTGGGGCGTGGACGACGCCGAGAGCTATCCGGCTCGGATGGAGGTTCTGCTTCAACAGGAGGGCTACCGTCGCGCCGAAGTCATCAATGCAGGTCAGCCCGGCTACACCTCGTTTCAGGGCCTGTGGCTGTGGAAGACGGTTGCCCACCTGTACGAGCCCGACGTGGTCCTGTTGGGCTACGTGGTCCAGGACGCCCGCAAGGCCCAGTATTCGGACCTGAGCCAGGCCCTCCAGCAACAGGACGCCGAGTTCCTGAAGCACAACCTGCTCTACAAGTGGCGGCTCTACCTGGGGCTCAAGTCCTTGCGGGATCAGGATGTCATTCGGACCAAGGAGCGACCGGACGAGGGCAATGAGGGCGTCGCACGGGTCAGTCCGCAGCAGTACCTGGACAACCTGCGCGCCCTTCGGGCGGAAATTGAAGCCACTGGTGCCAGGGTTGTGCTCTTCGGGTACCCGCTCGAACGGGCTGGCTACACCGAAGGACATCGTCGGCTGCTGCGCATCGAGGCGCAGCAGAACGATCTGCTGCACTTTGATCCCAGCGGGGAGATCGAGGCCGCCACTCGCCGTGCTGAGCTCTACTTTCCCACCGACAAGGGGCATGCCAATGCCGCCGGAAATGACCAGATCGCTCGACTTGTGTTGAAATTCCTTGAACAGAACGACCTGTTGCCCGCGAAGGGAAAGTGAGTGCCTGTGTCCGAGCCCGTTCGTGATTCCGCCATCATCCTGCTGACGCTGAACGAGATCGATGGCCTTCGGCAACTCTTTGACGAGGTTCCGGTTCACCGGTTCAGGGAGACCGTCGCCGTGGACGGGGGCTCCACCGATGGAACCCGAGAATTTCTGTCGGAGCGAAAGATCCCGATCCTGGATCAGTCCATTCCCGGTCGCGGTGTGGCCTTTCGAGTGGCAGCAGAGGCCTGTCATTCCGACCGGCTGATCTTCTACAGCCCCGATGGCAACGAGGATCCCGCGGACATTGAACGGCTGGATGATCTCCTGCTCCAGGGGGCACGCCTGGCCATCGCCAGTCGCTTCGCGGAGGGTTCGATCAACGAGGAAGACGTGAGCCTGTTCCGCCCCCGGTCCTGGGTGAACCAGACCCTGACCCTGATCGCCAATCGGTTGTTCAACGAGGGCGCTTATGTCACGGACACCATCAACGGTTTTCGTGCGCTGCGCCGGGAGGACCTGCTGGCGCTGGATACCTCGGTGAAGCGATTTCCCATCGAGTACCAGATCAGCATTCGTGCGATGCGTCGGCGGTGGCCCATCGCCGAGCTGGCCACCAAGGAAGGTCAGCGCTCTGGCGGGGAGTCCAAGGCGCTCAGCTGGCCGGTGGGCAAGGACCACCTGAAGGTCCTGCTCTCGGAATTGCCCGGGGCAAAGCCATTGCGTTGAGGCCCCGGTTGCGTTGAGGCCCCGGTTGCGTTGAGGCCCCGGTTGGGCGAACCTTCTCTCCATGTCCGACCGCATGGTGCAAGTTCGTGCCCTGATCGCCGAGGAGATGGGTGGCTTGCCCATCGAGCACCACGATCCTGTCGAGGGCATTCCGCTCCAGGTCATCGGGTTCGGGGCGGACGAGGTCAACGACGCCGTCGAGGCCCTGGTCACGACCTGGGTCACCATGGGCAAGCGGGTGCGGGCCTTTGAGGAGGCCTTTGCCGCCTGGGTGGGGACCCGTCACGCCGTCATGGTGAACAGCGGCTCCTCGGCCAACCTGGTGGGCCTGGCGGCCCTGGTACACACCGGGCGGCTGCAGCGGGGGGACGAGGTGCTGGTTCCGGCGGTGGCCTGGTCCACGAGCCTCTTCCCGGTGGCCCAGTGTGGCCTGGTGCCCGTGCTGGTCGACGTCGACCCCAAGACGCTCTGTCTGGACGTGGCCCTGGCGGCCGATGCGATGGGTCCGCGAACCCGGGCTGCCATTGGGGTTCACCTCCTTGGACAGCCTGCGGATGTGGCAGGGTTGCAGGAACTGGACCTGGTGGTGCTGGAGGATGCCTGTGCGGCCCATGGGGCGCAGATCGGGGAGAAACGCTGCGGAGGATTGGGGGACGTCGGCACTTTCAGCTTCTTCTTCAGCCACCACATCACCACCATCGAGGGGGGAATGATCGTCACCGACGACCACGGGATCGCCGAGGCTGCCCGAGCGCTGAGGGCCCATGGATGGATCCGAGAGCAGGATGGCCGGGAGGCGGTGTCGGCAAAACACCCGGAGATCGATCCCCGGTTCCTCTTTGTCGCGCCGGGCTGGAATCTCCGCCCCACCGAGGTGGCCGGGGCCTTTGGCCTGCGCCAGCTCCAGCGTCTCGATGCCTGGTTGACACGTCGTCGAGACAACCACAACAGCTGGTGTGCGGCCCTTGCGGACACTCCCCTGCTCCAGGTCTACCCAGAGGCCCCGGGCACCACACACGCTGCCTTTGCCTTTCCAATGCTGCTGTCCGAGGAGGCGCCGCTGGATCGGGCGGCGCTGATGGCCCACCTGGAATCGAACCGGATTGCCACCCGGCCCATTTCTGGTTCGAACCTGGCCCGTCAACCGGCCTTTGCCCGGGTCCCGGGCGCACGGGTGCATGGAGAGCTTCCTGTGGCGGACGGGGTACATTCCCGTGGGTTGTTCATCGGGAACAGCCACGCCTTTCATGCCGGGCACCGCGACCTGCTGGTGGCGACTCTCAACGAGGCCTTTTGATGCACTTTCGTCCCGAGAACGCGAATCACCGGGTGGTGGTCACCGGAGGAGCCGGTTTCTTCGGCTCCGTCGTGCTGCGGCGACTGGTCGCTGCCGGCTACCAGGTGCACTGTATCGACAACCTGATGTATGGCCCTGAGCCCTTGATGGAGTTGTTCGTCTCGGACCGCTTCTCCTTCACCCGGGGTGATGTGCGTGACGCAGAACTGCTCAAGCGGGAACTGGCCGACGCCCAGACCGTCATCCACCTGGCTGCCCTGGTGGGCTATCCCCTGTGCAAGAAGCACCCGGAAGAGGCCATGGCGGTGAACCTCGGGGGTACCCGAAACGTCCTGGCTGCCCTGGATCCCGCGACACGGCTCATCTATGCAAGCACGGGCTCGAACTATGGGGAGGTCTCGGGCATCTGCACCGAGGAAACGCCGCTCAACCCGTTGTCGATCTACGGAGAGACCAAGACCGAGTCCGAACTCCTGTGCATGGATCGGCCCAATACGCTCTCTTTCCGGTTTGCCACGGCTTTTGGCCTGGGGCCCCGACTGCGCCTGGACCTGTTGATCAACGACTTCACCTACCAGGCCCTCGTCCAGAACTACCTGCTGGTCTACGAGAAGCACTTTCGCCGGACCTTCATCCACGTGTACGACATGGCCCGCTGCGTGCACTTCGTGATGGAGCGCTGGAATACGATGAAGAATGAGACTTACAATGTGGGCCATGAGTCGATGAATTTCACCAAGGAGGATGTCGTCCGGATCCTCCAGGACAAGTTGAGTTTCTACGTGCATTTTGCCGCGGTCGGGACCGATGCTGACAAGCGCGACTACGAGGTCAGCTACGCCAAGATTGGCGAGCACGGCTTCCGGACCGAGATTGACATCCATCGAGGGGTTGACGAGTTGATCGCCGGGCTCCGGCTGCTCGACGTGCGGAAGCCCTTCTCCAACGTCTGAGATCATGGAACCGGTCGCGGATCCCGGGTTTTGGGGGGGGCGGAGAGTCCTCGTCACGGGGGGGCACGGTTTTCTTGGGTCCCACGTGGTCGATCGCCTTCAGCAGGCCGGTGGAATCGTGCACACCTTTCGGTCGAGGGACTTCGACCTTCGCAGTGCAGAGGCCTGCGCCTCCCTGATGGCGGAGGCCCGGCCCCAGGCCGTCATTCATTGCGCGGTGGATGGGGGTGGTATCGGGTACATGCGCGAAAACCCGGCCACGTTGTTCACCAACAACGTGCTGATGAACACGAATGTGCTCCACGAGGCATGGGCTGCCGGGGTCGAACGCTTCTGTGGGATTTCCTCGGTCTGTGCCTACCCCAGGGACACCCCGATTCCGATGCGGGAGGACCAGCTCTGGAATGGATACCCGGAGCTGACGAATGCGCCCTATGGCCTGTCCAAGCGGATGATGATCGAACAGGGAAAGGCCTATTTCCAGCAGTACGGCTTTCGCTGCTGCTTTCCCATGCCTGTGAACCTCTATGGGCCCCGGGATGACTTCAAGCCGGCTCGCAGCCATGTGGTTCCGGCCCTGATCCGCAAGTGCATGGCGGCAAAGGAGGCCAATGCGGACCATGTGCTCGCCTGGGGCACCGGCGAGGCCACTCGGGAGTTGCTTTTTGTCGAGGACTGCGCCGACGCGGTGTTGTTGATGTTGGAAAAGGTGGACGAGGCGGAGCCCGTCAATCTCGGCACCGGCATCGAGACCCGGGTGAAGCACCTCGTGCAGGAGGTGGCCCAGGCCTGTGGTTTCGAGGGAGAGGTTCGCTGGGACACGACCAAGCCAGATGGCCAGCCCCGAAAGAGCATGGACGTGTCCCGAGCCCGGGAGAAGCTGGGCTGGACGGCACGGGTGAACCTGTCAGAGGGCCTGGCCAGGACTGTGGCCTGGTTTCGGCAGGCTGGGGGCCTGTGACGGCTGGACTCCCCCTGTTGACCCTGTTGTTCTCGGGGTGCCTGGAGAACACGTCCGGTGACCCGAGGTCCCTGGATCCTCGATTCACCCAGGGATCGCCTGGCGGCGGCCTGGATGGCGGGGCGGGGGCGCAGGATCAGACCCCCTTTGCGGCGGTGGAGGGAGAACGTGTGACCTTTCGGGGAGTGGTGTCCTCGGAGTTGAAACACATGGTCGACATCGACTTCCGACAGCGGGATTCAGATGTCGAGGGCGGACGCCGGGACCTGGGCAAGCTCGCCCTTCAACAGCCGGGCGAATTTGAACTGGAGGTCCCCGTCGGTTTCGGCAAGGTCCTGCTCGAGGCCTTTCAGGATGTCGGAGGTGATGGGCCGACATCGGATGATCCCTATGGCTGGGTCGAGGCCGAGATCGGCGAGGAGGCTGTCGAGGGCGTGGCCCTGGTGCTCGTGGTGGGGGGGCTGGACGATGCCCGCAAGGAGTTGACCTCGGCCGATGGCGGCCTGGCCTGGGAGAAGGTGGAGGGCCCCAAGGTCACGGTGTCTTTCGAGGTGGTCTCGGGGCTGGTCGAGCCCATCGAGGTCGATCTCCGGGATGTCCAGGATGCAGGGGTGGGAAAACTCTCCCTGTCGGAACCGGGATCCATCGAGTTCCAGGTGCCCCAGGGATACGGCGAACTGCGGATCCAGGCCTTTCAGGACCTGACGGGGGATGGCCCGAGCGACGAAGATCCCTTTGGCTGGCTGGTGCTCGAGGTGGCTGATGTCGACCTGGAGGGCATCTCCCTGGAGCTTGTCGAGGGAGGCAAACTGGCCCTGGCGGACGCCCTGGGGCACGACATGGGAAAGGCGCCTGGGCTCTTTGACGACCACGAAGGGGAAACCGTGGTCCTCTCAGGGACCCTGTCCGGAGTGGCGGAGGGCACCGTGGACCTCGACCTGCGACGGATCGACCCGGAAGCCGAAGGGGGGAATGTCTACATGGGCAAGCTCGCCATCAAGAACCCGGGGCCGTTCGACCTGCAGGTCCCTGAAGGTCTCGGAAAGGTCATGATCGAGGCCTTCCAGGATGTAGGAGGCGATGGACCCAGCTCCGACGATCCCTATGCCGTGGTGGAAATCGAGGTTGGCGATGAGCCGGTCAAGGGGGTGGACCTGGTCTTGAAGGTGGGGGCGATGAGCCGGGCTGGTAGCCGACTCACCTGGGAAGATGAAAAGGGGCCTCGGGTCACCGTGTCTCTCCAGGTGGTGTCCCCCCTGGGTCGACCCATCGATGTCGATCTGCGGGACTCCACGGATGGGGGGGTCGGGAAGCTGGCCCTGTCCGAGCCGGGAGTCCTGCGATTCCAGGTGCCCGAGAACTACGGCGAGTTGCGAGTTCAGGCCTTTCAGGACCTGACGAGTGATGGACCCAGCGATGATGATCCCTTTGGTTGGTTGGTGCTCGAAGTGGGCGACACCGACCTGGAGGGGTCCTCCCTGGACCTGGTCGAGGGTGGCAAGCTGGCTCTGGCCGAGTTCCTGGGCCACGCCCAGGACAAACCTGCGGGCCCTTTTGATGACCACCAGGGGAAGATGGTGGTGATCTCCGGCACCCTGGCCGGGGTCGAGGCTGGGTCGGTGGACCTGGACCTGCGGCTCATGGACCCGGAGGCTCCGGGTGGCCAGTCCTACATAGGCAAGTTCGTCGAGGCTGGGTCGGGCTCCTTTTCCCTGTCGGTGCCGGAGTCCCTGGGCACCCTTTCCATCCAGGCCTTTCAGGACCAGACAGGGGATGGTCCGACAGACGACGATCCCTTTGGATCGCTGGAGGTCGAGGTGGCCGATGTGGCGATGTCGGGGCTGGTGTTGACCCTCACGGTGGGCGGGAAGGCCAGGCTGGCGTCATCGATGGGTCATGGGGACGGGGAGGGGGCCCAGTCGAGTCCATTTTCCGACCACGAGGGGTCCTGGACCACCGTTTCGGGGTCACTCAGTGGCGTGGTTGATGGCCAGGTCGACGTGGATCTGCGGGTCCCCGATGTCAGCGCCGAAGGCGGAAATCGCCAGCTGGGCAAGCTCATGCTGGCGGTGACTGGAGGTCAGTACGAAATCCGGGTTCCCCAGGGCTTGGGTCCCTTGATGCTCGAGGTCTTTCAGGACCAGACTGGGGATGGACCGAGTGTGGATGACCCCTATGCTGCGGCCACCCTGAGCATCGGCGAGGTCAGCACGGTCTCCCAGGACCTGGCGTTGGTGGTCGGGGCTCGGGGCACACCGGGTTCCGGAGGTGGCCAGCCATCGGGCCCCAGCGGCGGTGGGACGGTGTTTTCCGACCTGGGGACCGATCCGGTCATGGTCTCGGGCACTGTGGACCTGTCGAGCGCGGTCTTGGAGGTGGTCGGAAAGATCCAGATTGACCTGGATGTGTTCTCCCAGGCCCCGGACTCCGAAGCGGGACGGACCCTGGCCGGAAAACTCAAGGTCAACCCAAATTCTCCGGGTTTTCGGTTTCAGGTGCCGCGGGACGCAGGGCTGCTGGAGTTGGAGGCCTATGTCGATGTTGACGGAGACGGCCCGACCCCCGGGGATCCTTTTGGGCTGTGTACCCAGAATCCTGTTCGGGTGGCTGAGGACGATGTGGGGAACCTGCTCATTCGGCTCGATCTGACTTCTGTACCGGTAGACGACGGGTGAAAGGCGACCTTCGCGGACTGATCTCGGAAGTCTTGCCATGGGAACCATGGGCCAGCACTCCCTGGAATTTGGGGGCTGAAATCATGGGAAAACGCAGGGATTTCAAGAGCGTAAGGATCAAAGATTCTCAGTTTTAGCTTGAGCAACTGGTGCCAACCCGATTACATTTCGTGACAAGTCCATTTATCGAGGGGGTAGTGGATCATGCGCACGCACAAGGTTTTTCCTGTCCTGGCACTGTCGGGGTTCGCAATGGCGGGCCTTCAGTGTCCTGCGCCCGACCTGGGAGAAGACGACACGGCTGCCTCGGATACCGGATCGACGTGGACCGAGGAAGAGGAAGAGGTCACCGAGTCGGCGGGCTTCAACGGAACCGTGATCGGAAACGTCCAGGTTCAACTCTACGACATCGATGATGAGGATGAGTACGTCTACAAGGACTGGTCGGTCTGGGACGGCGTGTTCCCGTTTGGGGCCATCTGGGTCTACGGATTCAACTCGGACTCCCTGAGTGGCGACGAGACCTTCTACGCCAACTACACGATCCTGTCTCCGTCCGTGGATGGGGACGACTATGCCCTGACCTTCAAGGCTTCAGCGGTCAACATTCGCGTCGGGGCCCAGCTGGACTACCACAACGACGGTGTGATGTCCCGCCATGACCCGGTGGGCATCTACCCCGACCTGGTCAGTGTCACCGATGGGTCCACCGCTGCTGGCGTGGACATCACCATTCTGGCCTACTGGAATGCCGCCAATGCGACCTTCAATGGCTCGGGTTGGGGTGCGGGTGGAGGCGGTGGCGGGTGCAACCCCGACACCGGTGGTGCAAACGGCGATGGGACAAACACCATCAGTGGGGAGATCGTCATCACCGAGGCCTACGCCGCGGGTGATGCGGTGGCCATGCTGATGAGCACTGCAGGGGACGGTCCGTACACCTGGGATTGGACGACGCCGGAGCCGATGGGCGGTGGCGCCGAGGCTGACTACGCCATGCGCGTCTGTGCCAACACGGGCGAATACAACCTCCAGGGCTGCTGGGACAGCAACTTCAACGCAGTGGTCGATGCCGAGGACAAGTGCGGCCCCTATGTCTCCGAGCCGGACAATGATGGCAACCCGGTCACGGTGGAAGAAGAGAACCTGACCGAACACCACATCCAGATTCCGCTGGGCGAGTACCAGCTCGATCTCGTGCCGTTCGTGAATCTCAGCGGCATGATCGACCACCAGGAGGGCGCCTTCAGTGGTGGCACGGTGACCGTCGGTGCTCTGAAGTACAGGCCGGACGGGGAATTCTACGCCTCCGACATCGCTGATGCAGCCTATGACTACGAGGAGTTCGACACGAGCGACGGCGTCACGGAGTTGCAATACAGCCTGGATGTGCCGTCGAACACCATCGTCTACCTGCTGGCCTGGGACAACGAGGATGGTGACACGCTGATCAACGAGTCCGATGAAGCAGTCGGATCCGGCTCTTCCTCCGACAGTGGGCGTCTGCCCACCGGGACCGTGAGTCAGTCCATCGACATCAACCTGGCGCGCTACAACGGCAACTGAGCCGCAGCGCGGGGTCTCTCGTCTGCGAGGAGCCGGCCACTGAGTCGGCTCCTCTTGCTTCGGGTTCTCTGCATCAAAGCCGTCAAGCCCCTGTGTGGGTCTGGAAGGCAGGCCCTGGCCCCGTGTTACGGTCCTCGACCCTCTCAGGAAGGCCCCATGGCTGTCTCCAAGACCGTTGGCTGGACGCTGGCCCTGTTGTTGCCCAGTGTTGCTCTGGCTGGTGCGACCGCATCCAATTTCAAAAAGGAAACCCGCAAGGGAGCGAACTACTGGAATGCCCAGTCCGCTCTGGATGGGGATCCAAAAACCGCCTGGATGGTGCCGGGCGACAGCCCGAACCGCAGCGAGTGGATCCAGATCGACCTTCCCCTTGGTGAGGTCGACAAGATCGGAATCATGCCGGGTTGGGGCAAGAGCGACGAGACCTACAAGGACCACCCCCGGGCGAAGGTCCTGAAGGTGGAGTACCTCTGCTGCATGGGCGATGACAGTCAGCGGACCATGGGTTCCCAGACCATCGAGGTCGCCGACGAGAAGGTCATGCAGTGGATCGACGTGGATGACGTCAAGCTGGGCAATGACCTCTTTGGAGGTTCAGTCAAGCTGACCGTGATCGACATCTACCCGGGCCGCGACTTTCCAAACCTGGCGATCAGCGAGGTGCTCATCGGGCTCAAGGAGTTCGATGGCAATGGTCTGCTGACGCCCTCTGGCGAGAACCCGGACCACATCATCATGGATGCCCAGGACCTCAATGCACGGACCTACTGGGCGACCGCTGCAGAGGGCGCTTCGGTGGAGATCAGCTCCGATACCTTTGGATTGAGCAGCATCGACATCCAGGCCGGCCCCAAGACCCACGCTCGCCCCAAGACCGTTCGAGTGACGGCCCAGCGGCGCTCCCGGACCCAGGTTCTGGAGGACGTGCCCGGTGCTCAGAATGTCTTGATTCCAGCGATCACCGGCTACACAGGATCGGCCTGGGGCTCCGTGAAGCTGGAGTTCCTGGACGTCTACCCGGGGACCAAGAGCGAGGAACTGGCGGTGGCCGAGTTGGGGTTGAAGGCCACGAACATGGAAGGCCTCTAGCGTCCCGTCCCGCCGTGGACGATTGCGGCTGTTGCCTCGAAATCCGCCAGGTCATCCTCCAGGGGAGCGATGGCCTGCCACCAGGTCTCCGGGCGCCGCAGGTCCAGTCCCAGGAAGTTCTGAGCCAGTGACTCGGCGTCCCTGGTTCCTGTCTGGCGCAACAGTTCCGTGTAGGTGGCCTGGAAGCCTGGGCCCTCGGCTTTTGCCCGGGCGTAGACAAGGCCGCTGAAGAGGTAGCCAAAGGTGTAGGGGAAGTTGTAGAAGGCCCGGTCAGCCATGTGGAAGTGGGCCTTTGAGCACCAGTAGGTCTCATCCCAGCTTCCCAGGTGATCACCGTAGGCTGACCGCAGGCAGTGGACCATTCGCTCGTCCAGTTCGTCCGGATCGAATTCCCCGGTCTTGCGCAAGTTGTGCAGCTCACACTCGAACTGGAAGCGGGCGGGGATGTTGAGGAGAAAGACCATGCCCGCGGAGAGCCGGGCGTCGAGCATCGCAAGGCGGTCGGCGGGATCGGTGGCTGCGGCCAGGGCAGCGTCCCGAACCAGGTTCTCGGCGAAGACCGAGGCTGTCTCCGCCAGGGTCATGGGAATGTGCACCTGGGAGCGGGGTAGCGATCGGGTCACGTGGTTGTGGAAGGCGTGTCCGAGCTCGTGGGCCAGGGTCATGGCGCCGGAAAACGTGCCCCCAAAGGTCATGAAGACCCGTGACTGCTGACTCAGGGGCAGGCCGGCGCACCAGGCGCCTCCGGCCTTGGCGTTCCGCTCTTCTGCTTCGACCCAGCGCTCGGAAAAGGCCTTCTGGGCAAACTGCTGCAGTTCGGGGTGCCAGGCCCCGAAGTTGTCCTCCACAAAGGCCCGAGCCTGCTCCCAGGACCAGGCGGGGGCCTGGGCCACAGGGGCCCACTGATCCTGCCAGTTGAGGCGAGTCATGCCCAACAGCTCTGCCTTGCAGGACAGGAAGCGATTCAGCAGGGGCTGGGCTTGCCTCGCGGCCTGGAACATGGCCTCCAGGCTCTCTCTCTCCATGCGACACCTGGCCAGGGGAGTGGCCAGGGGGTCGACGCCCAGGCGCTTTTGAACGACCTCACGTTGGCCGAAGATGTGGGTCAGGGTGCTGGCCCACAGGTCCCGGTCCTCGCGCCAGGCCTCGGTCCAGGCCTGGTGGACCCGAGCCCGTACGGCAGCGTCGTTGTCGTGCAGGAGAGGCCAGGCCTGGCCGGGAGTGAGGTCTCCCTCGGGGCCATCGACATGAAGGCGGACCCGGCCCGCGCGGCGCTGGTAGAGGCGTCCCCAGGCCCCCAGACCATCTTCGGAGAGGGCGGTGACCAACTCCTCCTCCTGGCGGGGGAGGCGAAGGTGCGCATTGGCCCGTTCGTTGTCGATCCAGGCGCCGAATTCGGCCCATTCAGGCCGTGGTCGGAGCATCTCCCAGGTCTGCTGGTCGGCGTGGACCAGGCCATCGATCAGCGGGAGTCGGGCGAGTTCGATCTTCGTTTGAAGGGAGGAACACCGGGCCGAAATCCGGAATGCCTGGGAATCGTCCGTGTTCCCACAGGCCGTGCAGTAGGCGATGATCCAGAGTTCCGCCACCTGGGAATTGAGGGCCTCCAGCGCTTTGAGCAATTGGACCCACCGCCCGGGCTGGTCGGCCAGGGGAGGGAGATCCTGGGTCTCCTGGATGTAATCCTGGGCCACAGCTTCGGTGGCTTCAAGGGTCTGAGCAAAGGCCTCTCCCCGGGGTCCTCCAGGGAAGATCTGATCCAGGTTCCAGGTCGGTGCGCTTGTCATGGACGGCCTCGTGCTGGAGTCCGTCTAATCCGGTGTCTCCTCGGCACGGGGGGGGCGTCCTCGATCTGCCACCATGGCCGCCTGGAGGTGGCTGTTTGTCGGCAGGCGAGACATCAGTGGGGTGTCGCGACCTCCGTGCCGCAGCCGTTCCGGCCATTTCCAACTCGGTGCGGGAACCGCGAGGAGGCCGTTCCAACTGGCGGGATCCCACACTGCCCGGTCTTCTTCGGCCAGCACCGGTTCCCCGAAGAGCCCCGTCAACACGGTGACGAGGCCCTGGTGGGCGTCGGCGAGCTTGACCGGGAAGAGTTCCCGGTCGATGACGATCAGCCCGAGTCCCTCCTCTTGCAGGGCCTGGAGATCCCCGGCCACAAAGGACAGCGTGCCCGAGGTGTTTTCCCCCCGTTCATAGGTGGCCAGTGCCGCCAGGAAGCTGTTGTCCTGAAGCCTGGCATCCCAGGCCGGGGGACGAACCCGTTGCACCCAGGGCGCGTGGCCGTTGATCATCTTCTTGCCATGCCAGAGCTGGTAGATCAGGGGAAGTTGGCTGTTGGCCACCTGGGGGGTGAAGGGCAGGCCGAGCATGACCTTGCCGGGAAGTTCCTGGAGCTGTGGGTAGAAGGTCGACGGGGAGATGCGGCTGTAGTGCAGGTGGATGGGGTCCTTCTGCAACAGCAGGCACAGGGGCACCAGTCCCACTGCGATGCCGGCGAGAACCGGCTGTCGGCCCGGCAGTGAGGTCAAGGCCCGCGCGGCCAGAAGCGCGATGGCGGCCTGGAAGATCAACACATGGCGGTAGGGCCACCAGAAGCGCCGCAGCGTGCTGTGAAGGCCGTAGAAGGCCTCGTAGAGGGGGGTGGCCGTGCCCAGGGCCAACAGCCAGCCGATCAGGGCCAGCACGACCAGTCCCAGGTCGAGCCGGGGGTGATTCGAGCGGCCACGCACCAGGAGGAGGAGATTCCAGGCCGCAAGCAGGAGCACCACCAGGGCCGTGGCCTGTCCGCGGTGTTCGCCCACCCGGACGCCCAGGGGCCAGACCACTGCCGCTGCGTCGAGTTGAGGCATGTCCCGTGGCCAGGCCAGGTCGCCGGTTCCCGGGACCAGGTTCCAGTGGGTCAAGAAGACCGCCAACAGGGGTCCGAGCCAGACCAGGGCAATCGCTGCTGCCAGTCCGATGTGGCGCCAGGGCAACCGGGGAATGCGAGCCACAGTGAGGACAGCCGCGGCGATGGCAAAGAAGACCCCGTGGTACCAGTACAGGGCCGAGGCTGCCGCCACCAGGGTTCCACAGACCAGGGCTCGGCCCCATCCGGGACGATCCAGGAGCACCAGGTAGGCTGCCAGGGCGGCCAGCCAGAAGCCGATGTCGGCCTGGGAGAATCGCCCGGCGTTCAGTTCCTGCATCACGTAGACGCTGACCCCGGTGGCCGAGAGCACCAACAGGGACCCCCAGCGGCCCGCCCCGCCAGCCCGGCCGAGCAGATAGCCGGCGAAGCCGTTCCACCAGAGAATGGCAAGCCCGTAGAGCCCCACGCCCCTGGGCCAGCCCCAGATCCAGTGAAAGGGCGCGTAGAGGAATCCCTCGGACCCGTTTCCCGCCAACCAGGGCGCGTCACCGAAAGGGAAGTAGTAGCGGTCGTTGTGCAGGAGGGATTCGCCTGCACCCAGGCGCTCCGCCACCCAGACCAGCAGCCAGTGGTTTCCCAGGCAGTCGGGGTGGTGCCAGTTTCCAGGGAAGTGGATCGAAGGATCGGCTGCAACAGGCCCTGCCGCCCGCACGGCGAAGAGGGCTGCCAGGATCACTGCGGCAAGCCAGCTGGGGTGAGGGCGGGGCATGGGCTCCCGTAACAGTAGACTTCGAGGGTGCGCGGTCTGCTCCTTGGCGCTGTTGTCGCCGTCCTCTTGGTGGGGGGTTCTTTGTGGACCGCCGAGGAGCCGGTGCTGTTGGCCTGGGCGGGAGGCGAGGTCTACGGGCACGCCTGGGTCCAGTGGTGGCATGGGCTCGCCCTGCCTGGCTGGCCCTCGGGAACCGACCTGGCCCGGGGCACCGAGGTCTGGCCGGTGATCGATCCTCTCACCACGGGGCTTGCAGCGCTCCTGGGGCGTCTGGTGGGCTGGACTGTGGCCTGGAATGGAGTCTTGCTCGGGAGCGTGGCCCTGGCCTTTGTGGGGGGGGCTGTCCTGGCTCGTCGCTACGACGGCGATCCCCTGGTTGGTGGGACGGTGCTTGCCCTGGGTCCGGTCTTTCTGGGGTCTCTGGCCTCGGGACTGACCGAGGACTTCTCCCTGGGGTTGATCGCCCTGGCCCTGGCCCTGCTTCGGGATCCTGCGCCGGCCCGGACCCTGGCAGGGGGGGCCTTGTTGGGCCTGGCGGCCTGGTGTGGCCTGGTCCTCGCCTGGTTCGGTGCCCTGGCGGCAGTGGTGATCCATTTTGGGGATCTGCGGTCCCCAGAGCGGCGAGGGCCGATCATCGGGGCCGCCGCCCTCGCCTTGTTGCTGGTCCTGCCGGCCGGACTTCTCCAGGGCCCTCGCCTGGGTGGGGAGGGGCACCGCTCCGGGGAGGTCCCGGCGATGGAGGAGCCTCTCTGGCGGGTCAACCCCTGGCACCAGGCAGACCTGGCCTCATTCTTCGTGCCCGGCCCTGCACCGCTGGAGTCGGACGATCTCGTGCGTCTCCACCCGGTCTACCTGGGCTGGATTCCACTTCTCCTGGCGATTCGTGGGGGCCGTAGTCGGTGGTGGGTCCTGTTGGGGATTGCAGCGGTCGCGGCCACGGGATCCCGGCTGAATTTTGCGGGCCAGCCACTGGGGGTGGCCGGGCCCGGGGGGTGGTTGTTGGACCGATTGCCCTATGGCGAGCTGGTCAACCACCATGCCCGAGCGATGCTCGTCGGCCAACTGGCCCTGGCGGTGCTGGCGGCGCGAGGGGCCAGGGCCTGGGACCGACTCCCGGCACCCCTGATCGCCCTGGGGGTCGCCCTGGAGCTTGCCTTTGTGTCACCGGTGGGGCTGCCGCTGCCAGTCACTCCGGCCACGGTTCCGGCGGTCTTCGAGGGCCTGCCACCGGGTCAGGGGGGGGTCCTGACCGTGCCGGTTGCCGGTCCAGGGGTGCATTTCCAGCGTCCCCTCTATGAACAAAGAGCCCATGGTCGACCGATTCCAGTGGACCCAAATCGACCGGGAACGCCCTATAGGGTCTTCGAGGCCGGGCTGTCCGGGAAGGCTGTCGACCTGGAAGAAGCCCGCTTCGAGTTGCGAAAATTCGGAGGAATCGAGTTGGTGGTGGCCCGGCCAGGTCACCAGGAGGCGGTCGAGGCGCTCTTCGGTCCCCCCCAGCAGGACACGGAGAGCGGGGCCGTCTGGGACCTCCGGGAGCGCCCGGCACTATTCTGAGCCCGGCCTGCGCCACCGGGACTTCCCCGCCACTTCGCTCACTCCGGGAGGCACGCTGGACTCCTCTTCGGCGTCGCCAACGGCTGCGATGGCATCCTCGTGCGAGCCCCGCCGTGACTGCTGACGGAGGACTCAGTGCTGGCCCGTCGAGGTCGCCGCGCTATCCTCAGGGCAGGAGCGTGCATGGACCAGCGACGGCTGCAGTGGATTCTGGACCTGTTGGTGGACAAGGAGATCCTCCACACGGGCCAGAGAGCGGACGTGCTCAATCGTGGGCGGGAGCAGGCGCGGCACATCCTTCTCGACAAGCGGGCGGAGCTTCGAAAGCTGCTTGGAAAGCACCGGGTGGCCTACAGCGTTTCCGAGATCGAGCTCATCGCCAGCTTTCGGTTCCGCTCCGAAGATCCCCTGGAGGTGTCGGTCAACGAGCGGATGATCACCCAGACCGTGGCCAAGGCCCTCGAGGTGCCTTTTGTGGAGTTGGACCCGCTCCAACTGGACTATCGGCTGGTCACGGAGACCTTTGGGGGTCCCTTTGCCGAGAGGCACCTGGTCATTCCGATCAAGTCGGACTCCGAAATGCTCACAGTGGCCACCGCAGACCCCTGGAACCAGACGGTGGTGGAGGAGATCGCCAAGTACAAACAGGTCTCCATCCAGCCGGTGATGGCGATGAAGTCCGCCATCCTGGCGGTCATTGCGGAATTCCATGGTTTCCGGCGGTCGATGAAGGCTGCTGCGGCCGAATTCGAGTCAGATCTGCCCGACCTGGGCAACCTGGAACAACTCTACCGGGTCAAGGGTGTCAACGAGATCGATGCCACCGATCAGCCGGTGGTCCAGGCGGTCTGGTACGTGCTGAACTACGCCTTCGAGCACCGGGCCAGTGACATCCACATCGAACCGAAGCGGGACGAGGCCACCATCCGCTTGCGCATCGACGGTGTGCTCCACACCATCCACCGCCTTCCCAAGGTCGTCCACCCGGCGATGGTCAGCCGGGTCAAGATGCTTGGCCGCATGGACATCGCAGAGCGGCGGAAGCCCCAGGATGGCCGCTTCAAGACGCGTTTTCGGGACCAGGAGATCGAGCTGCGGGTGAGTTCCGTGCCCACGGCTTTTGGGGAAAAGGTCGTCATTCGAATCTTCGATCCGGATGTCCTGTTGTTGGACCTGGAGAAGCTGGGGTTCTTCCAGCGAGAACTGCTGATCTTTGATCGTTTCATCTACAACACGAACGGACTCATCCTGGTCACGGGGCCAACGGGTTCCGGCAAGACCACCACCCTCTACAGCACGCTGCACCACATCTCGACGCCGCGCCTGAACATCTGCACCATCGAGGACCCCATCGAGATGGTGCACGAACAGTTCAACCAGATGGCGATCAACACCAAGGTGGGCTTTGACTATGCCGCGGCCCTTCGCACGGTGCTCCGACAGGACCCCGATGTGGTCATGGTTGGGGAGATCAGGGACCCGGAGACGGCGCAGTACGCCATTCAGGCCGCGCTTACCGGGCACCTGGTGGTCAGCACCCTGCACACCAACGATGCCGCCAGCGCCATCACTCGCCTGCTCGATCTGGGGGTCTACCCGTTCCTGCTTTCGAGTGTGCTGGTGGGGGTTGTTGCCCAGCGACTGGTCCGACAGATCTGTGCCCACTGCAAGACCGACGGATTCCTGACCGAGGAACAGGTGCTCTCCCTGGGCATTGCTGGCGCCGAAGGCCGGCAGTTGAAGGTCTGGTACGGCAAGGGCTGTGTGCGCTGCAGGGGGACGGGGTACACCCGCCGGACGGGGCTGTACGAAGTCATGCCCGTCACGCCGCGGATCGCCCGCCTGATCAACGATCGCTCTCCGGCGGTCGAGATCAAGAAGGAGGCCCTGAACGACGGCATGCTGACCTTGCGGGAGTACGGCATCAAGAAGCTCGGTCGTGGAATGACGACCTACGAGGAGGTGCTGGCGCTCACCGAAGAGGCGAAGATCTACTGAAGGCCTCGGGAGAGGGTAGGGGAGTGCTGTGATCACCTGGCACTGGCGCACCTGGGAGGCCCTGACCCTGGATGAACTGTACGGGGTCCTGCAGTTGCGACAGGAGGTCTTCGTGGTGGAGCAGGCCTGTGCCTACCAGGACCTGGATGGGCTGGATCCCCGGTGTCACCACCTGCTGGGATGCGACGACCAGGGGCTGGCTGCATCGGTTCGCGTGGTGCCGCCAGGGCTCTCCCATGCGCTTCCGAGCATAGGCCGGGTTGTCACAGCACCCCGGATTCGGGGAAGCGGTCATGGCCGCCCCCTGATGGAGGAGGCCATCCGACATGTCGAGCAGACCTGGCCGGGCCCCATTCACATCGGAGCCCAGTCCCATCTGCGTCACTACTACGAGTCCCTGGGTTTCCAGGTCAGCGGCCCCGAATACGACGAGGACGGCATTCCCCACCTGCCCATGGACCGCACCTGACCTCAGATCAGGGTGAAGCGAAGGACTTTTTGCTGGCCCTTCCTGGTGGTGATCTGGACCCTGAGACGATCCTGTCGGCGGAGCTTGCGAAAGGTTCTCAGGACCTGGAGCGTCGAGGTCACGGTCCGGCCATTGATGGCGTGCACGACATCGCCGTTGCGGAATCCCAACTGGTGCAGGGGGGAGCCGCAGCGGACCTTCTGGACCCGAAAGCCATCCACCTGGCCGTCAGTCTGGTGCCAGGAGGTCCTGGCAAGCTGGTCCGCCCGGCGCGGGCGGGTGGTGTAGTGCTCCACCAGCACCCGCTCCAATTCGTAGCGGTATTCCCCGGTCCTGGCGATACCCGGGGTGGGCTCCACGCAAGTCCGGCGCCTCCTGGCCCGGCGTCGGGTGTCGCGAGCCTGGGAGACCTTGTTGGGGTCTGGGCGCACGTGTTCCGGCAGAGAAGGTTGGTTTGCGGCGGTGGCGGGGGGCTGCGTGCTCTTGTCGGCACTGGGTTGGATGGGGCTGGTTTCGAGCCCTGGAGGGGCCGAGGCCACCGGGGTCGGGGGAGACGCCGAGCCGGGCTCTTCTCCGGCCACAGGGGAGCTCTCCCGGTTCTCTGGTTCCGGTTCCGGCACCTGGAGCCGAACGAGGATCGGCCTTGAAAATTCGACCACCGGTTCAGGAGTCGGGGTCTCAGGCATGCTGAGCGAGAGCAAGGCCATGGCCAGGGGAACGGCAAAAGAGGCCGTTGCCGCAACAAGGCTCACCAGGACTTGAAGCAAGGTTCGCACAGGGGGGGCTCCGGCTCGGGTCTGGGCTGTTTTCACAGACGCAGCCGGTCCCGGTTTCTTCAACCAGGGTGCAAGACAGACCTCTGAAAGCCCATCCAGGCCAAGGAGGCCGTGCTAGTCGGAACCCACGGTGAAGAAGTTCGCCAGGGCCTTGAGCACGGTCTGGTCGGACTCGGTGCCTGCCAGTTGTTCCAGCTCGCCTGGATCCAGGAGGACCGCGCCGCAGTCCGGGCAGACATCGATCTCCACGCCCTTGAACAGCCGGGGACTCAGGGTTCCCCCGCACTTTCCGCACTTCATGTGGTGAATCAGGGCAGCTTCGGCCCGTGCCGCTGCCGCGGCCTTGATGTCCAGATCAGCCTTGAGTGAGGCCTTCTTTTCGCTGTCCCGCTGGGCGAAGTAGTCTTCCTCATTGCCGCGCTTGGTGTCAGACATCGGTCCTCCGAGACGAGGCGTTTATCCCGGTCCCGTGGACTGGCTACTCGCAGGATCCGCCGAGTTGGCCCAACAGGGCCTCGACCTCGAGCTGGAGATCCCGGTCCCTGGAGCCGTACTTGAGGGCCTTGCAGTAGTGGCGTACGGAGGTGGCTGTGTCCCCCTGCTTCTGGGCGGCGTAGGCCAGACCGTAGTGCGCATCGGCATCGGTGGGGGCCAGGGCGACGGCCTCCACGAATTCCCGGCGCGCCTGTTCGTACTGCTTGGCGCCCAATGAACTCCAGCCCGCGTTGGCAAAGCCTCGGGCGTTTGCATTGCCGGTGCTCTCCAGCGGTGGAGGCTCGGCCGGAGGGTCATCGGGCCGAGCCGTGCGGTCCAGGGACCCCCAGGGCGATGCAGCATCGCTCGAGGTGGGGGGTGAAGTCTTGGCCACCTCTTCCTTCTTGGGTTCGGGAGCGGGCTCCGGTGTGGGGGTCCTGGCCGGAGCGGGCTCAGGCTTGGATTCGACCTTCGGTGCCGGCTTGGCGGGGGGGCTGGTGCTCTTGGGGGCCGCGGGCTTTTCCTCGACCTTTTCGGCTGCGGGCTTGGAGGGGTCCTCTTCCGTCGCAGCTTCCTCGGCTCCGGGCTCTTCGGTGGTGGCTGGCTGTTCAGCGTCTGCGACCGCAGGGGCAGCAGGTTTTGAAGCGGCTTCGGGTGCCTCGGCGACCGGGGCTGAATCGTCCTGGAAGGTGTTCCAGAGCTTCACGCCCAGGATCACCATTGACGTCAGGAAGAGTGTCAGGACCAGCAACCGGAGCTTGCTCCTGTTGCGCTCCTCGGTCCAGGCCAGCTCGTCGTCGTCGTCCCCCAGGGCCTGGCTGAGCAGGTCGTTTCGCTCCTTGCGGCGGGCGATCTCTTCGGGGAAGAGCAGGTCAGATTCCTCAGATTCCTTGTCGGCAGAGTGCTCCTCGGGATCCCCGAATTCTGGGGCCATCGCTTCAAAGTCGTCGAGGGCAGAGAACTCGCCCAGTCCTTGCTGGTCAGGTTCGGGGTACCCCTCCTCCAGCATGTTCTCGGGCATGTCGACGTTCATCAGCCCCTGGCTTTGATGGCGTTCGGTGGGGAGTTCCTCTTCTTCGGGCCACTCGAGTTCCATCAACGAGGCAGGTAGGCCCTCGGCGTCATCGAGTGGAGGAATGTCCTCGAGCAGGGAATGCAAGGAGGGGGCCTCGCCAGGTTCGTCTTCATCGGGCGACGCCTCGACTTCGTTGAAGACGGGGACGTTCGGAGAGCGTCCGAGCAGGCTCGGACCTCCGCCCAGGGAGTTCGCCTCGATTGTGTCGACGGCTCCGTCCTCAGGGGGGTCTTCCTCCACCTCGACGACCACGGGTTCGGGCTCTGACTCGGGCTCCTCTTCGACCGCCTCGACGACCAAGGGCTCCGGTTCTGGTTCCGGTTCAGGCTCGGGCTCCGGTTCCGGTTCGGGCTCGGGCTCGGGCTCGGGTTCCGGCTCTGGCTCTGGCTCTGGCTCCGGCTCCGGCTCTGGTTCCGGTTCGGGCTCCGGCTCCGGCTCCGGCTCCGGCTCTGGTTCCGGCTCCGGCTCTGGTTCCGGCTCCGGCTCCGGCTCCGGTTCTGGTTCCGGCTCTGGTTCCGGCTCCGGCTCTGGTTCCGGCTCTGGTTCCGGCTCTGGCTCCGGCTCTGGCTCTGGTTCCGGCTCTGGTTCGGGCTCCGGTTCTGGTTCTGGTTCCGGCTCTGGCTCTGGCTCCGGTTCTGGTTCCGGCACCGGCGCGGGCTTCGGCGCGGGCTCCGGTTCTGGCGCGGATGTCACCGGCGGTGTCGCCGTACCCTGGACGACCACGTGTTCCAGGGCCTCGAGGCGGTCGACGATTTCGAAGAAGGCCTCGACGCCGGGCCACTCGCCCACGGATTTCCAGGCCTGGCCGTCGGACGAGATCTCATCCGTACGGGTCAGCCTCTGTTCGACGATCCAGCGCTGAAGCGTCGCCTGGTTCTCGACCCGGTAGACCCGTCCGTCTTGCCGGATCAGCAGGTGGGGCGAGGGAGGAGGGTCTGCCGCGGAGACCGGAGGGGGTTCTGCGGTGCGAACGACGACCTGTGGCGGTTCAGGAACGCTGGCCGGGGGAGGCTGGACCACCGGGCTATCCCCGGTCATCTCCGGTCCCTGGAAATTGTTCCCGCAGGTCACGCATGTGAACCGGATGCGAAACCCAGGAACTGACGAGGCTGACTCCGGAGGGTCGACCTCGTACTCGGTCAGGCAGTAGTTGCAGACGATCCGCAAGGGTAAAGCGTTATCCGCTGATCATGTCGTCAATAAGGGCCTGGATCTTGAGCGCATCCGGTGGTTTTGTGGCCAAATAAGCTCTACAAAAGCCTACCGCACCGGCCAGGTCTCCCTGGTCCCTGGCTACAAGACACTGGTACTTCTTTAGCCGTGGATCGCGACTACCAGCCGATTCAGCCGCACTGAGTTCTCGTCCGGCATCGTCGAGTAGTCCCTGGTGGAACTGCGCGCCACCACAGACCATCATGACCTTGGCGTTCATGGGCTCCATTCGTTTGGCTGCTCTGCAGGCCTGTTGCGCTGTGCGCCAATCTCTTCGGTCAATGGCCTCCCAGGCGTTGTTTACGTGATCCTGGGCGGTGGCCAGGGGCCGCGCAGTTTGGGAGAGGGCCTCCCCCGTGGTCTGGGTGGACGAGGAAGAAGAGCCGTTACCGGGCGCTGCCCTGCCATCGGGTGTCTGTATGGACCCGTCCGCTGCACGGGGCCCGATTGCGATGCGCTGGGTCTGCTCCTCCTCTTCGGGTTCCTCTTCAACAGGGGTGAGTTCGGCCTCGATCTGTTTGCGCAGATCCTCGGCGATCTGCTTCTGGCGGACCTCGGTGTCCTCTGTCGGTGGGGTGGGCCGGACCACGGGTTGCGTCTTGGCGCTGGGAGCCGGGTCCTGTTGGCCCATCGTCCACCAGATCCCCCCAAATCCCACCAGGAACAGGGCTCCTATCAGGAGTCGGGACTGCTTTGCCTGTTCGTCCTTGGTCTGCTTGTTGTTCTTGCCGGACGCGGCGCGCCGGGCCTGGATGCGCTCTCGCTGGCGATCCTTGAGGGCAGCGAAGGGGTCGACGAAGGGAGTCTGTTCGCCATGCCGGGAGACGGGCTTGGCGGGTTTGGGGTCCCCGGAGTGGTGAATGCCGGGCTGGGAGTTGTCGTTCAGGGCCTCCTCGGTGATCTGGCGGATGGCTTCTGAGGCCAGGTTTCGCCCCAGGCTGCCCATGCCCACGATGGCTGTGGGGGAGTCGTCGTCTCCGACAGACTCGGCCGTGTCAGGGTCGAGCACACTCTCGGCCTGTTCATAGATCTCGATGAAGTAGGCATCGAGATTGGGAATGTCGCCGATGGTCTTCCAGGTGTCGCCATCGTGGCTGATGGCATCCTCGGGGGTGACGCGGCCATCCTGGATGTACTTTCGAAGGGTCTTGATGTCCGAGAAGTCGTAGACCAGGCCGATCTTGACCTTGACCTTCCAGGAGGAGATTCCCACCGATCGGAAATCCAGGGCTTCGGCGGATCGTTGAGATTTGGGGCGAGCCTCTGCGGGGGCATTGACGACCTTGAGGGAGGGCCCGGTGTCCTCTCCGAGGTTTTCGCCGATCTCTTCGCCGATCTCTTCGCCGATCTCTTCGCTGACCTCCTCGCTGACGTCCTCGGCCTCTTCGATGCCCTCGGTCTCCGTGTTTCCAGAGGGGAAGACCACAAAAACGTGTCGACACCGGGGGCAGGTGATCCGCGCACCTCGGCCCGTGATCTTGGCGTCGTCGAGTTTGTAGCGAGCGGAACAGCTCGGGCAGGTGACGATCATCAGGCCGGGTCCACTCCTGGGTACGGGTGCGGGAACCCCGCCCGTGCCAAGCGAAAACTACCACCCCTGCAAGGGTCGCTCAACAGAGACACCTGATCGGGCCCCAGCCTTCACGAGATCCCGGATTCTGATCGCGGCGGCCCTGTGGACCTCAACCCATGACCACTTCCAGCTTGGCGTGGCGTGCGGAGAGCGTCATGCGTCCGTGGTGTTGGAAGTGGACCGTGATGCGGAGATTCGATGGGCTTCCGGTCACCCCGCGCACGGTTCCATGGCCAAACGTGGGGTGCAGAACCCGGGTGCCTGGACTGAACGCGTCGATGTCTTCCGGCTCATAGGTGGTGCTCAGGGAGCCCTCGGAAACCGGTTTTTCTCCAGGACCCTGGTGCCTCGCCAGGAAGGCATTCATGCGTTCTTTGGCCTCGTCGGAAACCCCTTCCCTGTCATGGGCCTGTTGGCGCCTCGCGTAGAAACTCGAGAGCCTGCTGCCCCCCTGGGTCAAGGAGTCGGGAATCTCCTCCAGGAAGCGGGAGCGGGCCACTCGCTCGGTACGGCCATAGAGACGGCGCACTCGGGGCCGTGACAACACCAACCGTTCCTTGGCCCGGGTAAAGGCGACGTAGGCCAGCCGTCGTTCCTCCTCGATGTCCTGGACGCGTTGGGCGCTTCGCACGTGGGGAAAGGAACCCTCGGTCATCCCCACCACGTAGACCACGGGGTACTCCAGGCCCTTGGCCAGGTGCGCGGTGAGCAGGGTCAATCGGCCGTTATCGTCGGGCAGTTCATCGGCCTGGCCGGCCAGGGAGGCGCGATCGAGCCAGGACTGAAGGCGGCCAAGGGGGTTGTCCTGGTCAAGAGTGACCTCTTCTTCGGCGTCCTGGGCCAGGGCGTCGATGTTCGAGAGGCGGTCCCGGGCCTCGTCGGTGTCCTCGTTCTGCAGCAATTCCACGTAGCCGGACTCTGCAGCGATGGTGCTCACGAGCTCGCCGGGCGATTGGTGAAGGGCCCTCTGTTGCCACTGTTGGATGAGGGAGGTGAACTGGCTCAGGGACCTGGCTCGGCGGGAACTGCCCCCCCCCAGGTTCTCCACCGCGGCCAGGAGTGGCGTCCCCTGGCTGGCAGCTTCGGCCCGGATGGCCTCCAGGGCCTTGAGCCCCAGACCTCGTCTGGGCACGTTCAAGACTCGAACCAGGGCAACATCATCCGCAGGGTTCAGCACCAGTCTCACGTACGCCAGGATGTCTCGCACCTCGCGCCGTTCGTAGAAGCGCCTGGCGCCGACCACCACGTAGGGCCACCGTCGTCGTTCGAAGACCTGTTCCAGGGGCCTGGAGGCGGCGTTGGTGCGGTAGATCACCGCCATGTCGCCGTAGGTCCGGCCGTTGCGAAGCTGGGAGGCCATGTCGCTGGCCACCAGGGTCGCCTCTTCCATCTCGTCACCGGCAATCACCAGCCGGATGGGCTCTCCTTCGGCGCCTGACGACCAGAGGGTCTTGTCCGTCCGCGCCCGGTTGTTCTTCACCACGGACATGGCCGCAGCCAGGATTTTCTGGCTCGAGCGGTAGTTCTGCTCCAGCCGCACGACGGTGGCGTCGGGAAAGTCCTGTTCGAAGTCCAGGATGTTGCGGATATCCGCACCCCGAAAGCTGTAGATCGACTGGTCGTCATCGCCGACGACCGCCAGGTTCTGACGCTTGGCGGCCAGGGCGCGAACCAGCTCGTACTGGGCCCGGTTGGTGTCCTGGTATTCGTCCACCAACAGGTAGTGGAAGCGATCCTGCCAGCGCTCCAGGCGATCAGGCCGGGTGCGGAACAGCTTCACCACGTGGTTGATCAGGTCATTGAAATCCACAGCGCTGGAGGCCTTCAGCCGTTCCTCGTAGGCTCGGAAGACCCGGATGGTGGTGCTCCCAGGAGGCTCCGCCCCGTGTTCGAGCCATTCGTCGGGCCCCCACAGCTTGTTCTTGGCCTGGTCGATCTTCGACCGGAAGCCTCGTGGAGGATGCTGCTTGGGGTCCAGGTTCAGATCTCGACCGATCTGCTTGAGCACCCGCAACTGGTCGTCGTCGTTCCAGACGACGTAGTTCCGGGCGAGTCCGATGTTCTCGGCTTCCTGGCGAAGGATGCGGGCACAACTGGAGTGAAAGGTGGAGACCCAGAGATCCCGGGCGGCCTCTTCCCCGACCAGTTGCCTCACGCGCTCCTTCATCTCATTGGAGGCCTTGTTGGTGAACGTGACGGACAGGATGCGCCAGGGGGGCACCCCGGAGTGGAGCAGGTGAGCGATACGCCGGGTGAGAACCCGGGTCTTGCCGCTCCCGGCCCCGGCCAGGATCAAGAGCGGGCCCTCCAGGGTCTCCACCGCCAGGCGCTGAGGCTCGTTGAGGCCCTTGAGGTGATCGGGGGCAGCGGTCACGTGGTGACTCCAGGACAGGGGGGAGACCTAAGCTCGCCCGGGACCCCAGGCATCCCGACAAGCCCATGCTGTTCAAGATGCGCCTGGCGTAGACTCCTGGCCATGAACCCTCGGCAGCGAAAGGCCGTGGTTGGCTCAGGGGTCTTTTTCCTGACGTTGGCCGCGATCCTGCTTCATGAGCCTGAACCGAACCTGGTGCCGTCCGAGGGGCTCACCGAGTTGCTCGAGGATGCCGATCTGGAGGTCCGACGCCGCAAGGCCATCTCGGCCTCCAAGGCAGTGGAGCGGGTGGGCTTGAGCCTGGGGGAGTGGAGCACTGAGGGAGAAGGCCTCTCTGTGGAGCAGCGTTCGCACCTGTCCCTGTTCTCGCGGGAGGCCCGCCTGATGGCTGCGGACATGCCCGGATCGGGCCTGGAGTTGGATGGGTCGGCGGTCGCGGCCTGGTCGGATCTCCGGTCCCGTCTCGATCGGACCTTCGCGGGGGACTGAGGCTGGACCGATCTGTGGAATGAGGGTCAGTTCAGCCGATCCACGACGTCCACCAGCCCGGAAAAGCCGACCAGGGCCTCGCTGTAGAGGGCCAGCAGGCCGTCGTGCTCCAGGCTCACCTGGAATCCGCCGAAGCGCACCAGCCGTCTCCAGAGATCCACGTCCTCGGGGCAGAGGTCCGCGATCACCTGGGTGGCTGTCGATTCCGGACTCGTGGGGTCGGACAGTTCCAGGCCTCGCACCAGGGCCAGGCCCCCGAGCAGGGTCACTGCACGACGGATCTGTTCCCGCAGGCTTCGGGCAATGGCCCGATCGTCGGTGGAGGCCAGGTACCCGCGCAAGAGTTCCCTGTGAGCCGCCCGCAGGCTCTGCTCCAGGTGAAGGACCAGGTGTTCCGGGTGGACCTCCAGGTCAGCCAGGACGTCCTCGCCGTGGAGGCGGTGTCGGGTCTCCAGGAGTTCCAGGGCAAAGACCGGCATGACGTCAGCACAGCGCAGCACGTCGCGAGCGGTGTCGAGGCGCAGGAGGACACGGGCCTGTTGCGCGTCGTGACTGATGGGCAGCATGTCGTCGAGCAGACTCGCGTCGAGAGCATCCACCAGGACCAGGAGCCGGGATTCGGGGGCCTGGGGGCCCCGGGCGAACTTTGATCCGAAGGCGTAGACCGCTACCAGGCGGTCGCCGAGGGTGTCAGTCATGCGGGATAGCAAGGCTTCAAAAGGAGCAGCCATGCCCCGCCTGCTATCCCGCGAGAGGGCCGGGCCCCTTCAGCGACTGCTGACTTCACCCAGGAGGCTCTGGACCTCGGCCAGGTCGCTGTCTCCGGCGTTCTGGACCTGGGCCGCTGCAATGGCATCGCTGGCTTCCGCGACGCTTCCATCGCCGTAGATGGCCTTGGCAAAGGCGACCAGCGCGTCGGCCTTGGCCAGCTCATTCGCCTCGGCTCCAAGCATCTCCGAGAGCGTGGCGTGCACTGTGACCACCTGGTCCTCCCGGGTGTTGGGATCCTGGAAGGTGACCTCAAAGGTGAACAGCGGGTCCTCTTCCCCGTCCAGGCAGCCAATGATCTGCTGGTGGTAGAGCATGGCGTCATTGGGGGCCAGGTGCTGGGGCTTGACCTCTTCGGGGTCCAGGCTCATCTCCTCGCCATGGAACTCCTCGATCACGAAGCCCGAGGGCAGGGTGATTCCCAGTCGGACGTCCCGGATGGCGATCTCCAGGTTGGAGAGGAAGCGGTCGGTGCCAAACATGGCCTGGGCCTCGGCATCGGAGTCCACGTAGATGTGGGCGCCCTTGCCCAGGTCACTGATGTGGTCCATGAAGGCGCCGCTGTAGGCGCCGGGATCAGCAGTCCCCACGGCGGTCAGGTAGATGCCTTCTGCGGTCTCGTCGGCAGCGCCGTTTCCGATGATCTCCTCTTCGGTGATCCCGGTGTTGGCCCCCCCGTCGCTGATCAGCACCACGCGGCTGAGGGTCTCGGCGGTCGAACCTTCCCCAGCCAGTTCATAGGCGAGCGCCAGCCCTGCTGCGAGGTCGGTCGACCCTCCAGAGTCCAGCCGGTTGATGGCCCGCTTCAGATCCCGATCGTCCGGCCCGTCCACGACGTGGCTGCGGAGGAAGACATCCTGGGTGTCTGACCAGCTGATCATGCTGATGGTGTCGCCGGCGTGGAGCTGGCTGGACAGGGCGTGCAGAACAGCCTGGGCACGCTCGATCGGCACACCGCTCATCGATCCGCTGGTGTCCACGGAGAAGACCAGGTTCGCCGGGCGCCTGTCTTCCGCGTTGAGCGTCTCGCTGACCACGCCGACCAGCAAGGTGTAGGTGTCCTCGGTTCCCTCGACCAGGCGCAGCTGGGGCACGACCCGCACGGTCCCGGCGGAGGCGGGCTCGAAGTCAAAGCTGTAGTAGTTGAGGAACTCGTAGTAGCGGGGGCTGCCCCAGATGGAGATCTCGTTCTGGAGGGACTCCCTTACCAGGGCCGGCTGGGCCTGGGAGTTGGAGTCGTCTGCACTCATGTAGACGGTTCGTTCCTCGTCGATGGCCCGGTCGCAGATCTCCCAATCCTCTTCCTCGGTCTCCTCGGTCAATGGGTCTGACGGCAGGGTGGTGGAGTCGTAGTCGCTGGGGCTGTATTCGCCGTGACCGCAAGCGGTAAGGACGGCGATGGAGAGAAGAAAGGGGAGGTTCCAGTTGTGCATTGTCGGGTCCTTGTGGGGGAATTGGGACCCAGAAATGCAATGTCTGTGCCGAACATCAACCCCTTGAATTCACTGGGAAGTCGGTTCGAAATGTCCCAGGACCCTGACAGGGATGCCGCGATCAGGAGCACGATCCCCCGGGAGACAGTGGGGTGTCAGTCCCGCTTCTTCCGGTCGGCCTCGGCCTGGAGTCTTGCCCGGATCTCCGGTGCACGGCCATCGAGGTTCTTCTGTCGGCTGCGGCCCACGGTCAGGGCCTCATCGGGAACGTTCTGGGTGATCGTGCTGCCGGCGCCGACAATGCTGTCGGCTCCGATCCGGACCGGTGCCACCAGGGCGGTGTTTGAGCCCACAAAAGCCCGGTCCCCGATCTCCGTCCGTTGTTTTTCGAACCCGTTGTAGTTGCAGGTGATGGTGCCAGCGCCGACGTTGACATCCCGCCCGACCTGGCAGTCCCCCAGGTAGCTCAGGTGTCCCGCTGTGGCGCCCTCCTCCAGGACGGCGTTCTTGGTCTCCACGAAATTGCCGACGCGCACCCCGGGGCCCAGCCGGGTGCCTGGTCGAAGTCGTGCCATGGGGCCGATCCGGGCCCCTGGACCGATCACTGCGCCGTCACAGTGGGACCCGGCCAGGACCTGGCCCCCTTCTTCCACCCGGGTATCGATCAGCACGCAGCGAGGCTCGATGCGGGCACTGCTGGCCACTGAAGTGGTCCCACGGAGCACCACGCCGGAGCCCAACCAGACGTCTTCGGCCAGGATCACGCCGGCCTCTACGATGGTGTTCGTCGGGTCTTCCATCGACACGCCCGCCAACATCCAGGCGTGATTCAGCCGCGCCCGCAGGGCAGCCTCGGCCCGGGCCAGGGCCGCCCGGTCGTTCACGCCCATGGTCTCTGTCCGGTCGTTGTGGTGGACCGCTTGAAGGCCCCCGGCACGGGCTGCCGCCTCCACCGCATCGGTGAGGTAGCGCTCGCCGCTGGGTGGGTGGGGCACCAGCTGTGGGACGACCTCGTCCAGCAGCCAGCGGGCGTCAAAGGCGTAGACGCCGGTGTTGAACTCGGTGATCTCCCGCTCTTCGGCAGAGGCATCGGCTGCCTCGACCACCCGCTGGGGGACGCCGTCTGCGTTCCGCACCAGGCGTCCGTAGCTGCTCTGCGCTGCTTCGGCGGCAGGGATCGACGCGGTCAGTACCGTGCACAGTCCCTTGCCGTGACCCTGGAGCAGGGTCTGCAGGGTCTCTGCCCGCAGCAGGGGTGTGTCACCGCAGACGACCAGCAAAATGCCCTCTCGGGGCAGCTGTTCCGCAGCCATCGCCACGGCATGGCCGGTGCCTTCCTGGGGATCCTGGACCGCAGTGACGGTCCCCGGGGGCAGGGAGGCCGCCACCTGGTCACGCTGGTGGCCGATGACCACCACGGGGGTGCAGCCGGCGCCGGTCACGGCGTCCAGGACCCAATGAAGCATCGCCTGGCCGGCGAGAGGATGGAGCACCTTGGCCAGCCGGGAGCGCATGCGGGTGCCCTGGCCAGCAGCCAGGATCAGGGCGGTGGTGGTCATGGTCAGGGCTCTAACCCCTGTTCACATCACCGTGATCCGCAGGTTCCAGGCACCTGGGCCACCGCTCCAGCAAGCCACGTAGAGCTGGTAGGCGGTGCCGGCCACGAGATCATGTCCGATCTCCTCCGGGTACCAGACCGACGTGGAACGGTTGAGTTCCTGGTTGTTGGTGTCCAGCAGGTACAGATCCAGGTCGGAAGTCCCGCCATCGGACCAGGTCAACTGCATCTTGTACCGCTTGGAGGCCGCCACCTGGAAGCGGACCAGGTCGGTGTCTGCGCTGTAGGTCCCTCCGGCATTGCCACAACCCCAGATCGTGCCCTCGATCTCCGAGGGAACCGGGATCTCGCCCAGCAATACCGGGCTCACCAGGTTGTCTCCGACTTCCGTGGCGGTATTGATCACGGTGGCCCGGGTGAAGCTGGTGGAACTGCTGTCCGTGCGGCCGGTGCTGTCTTCTGCGACCAGTTGAACGGTCTCGGTCTTCTCTGGCTGAAATTCGTCCAGGGCCCAGGTCGTGCTGGCCTGGGTGTCGGATGCGACGTCCAGGTCCTGGGGCCAGCGGTAGCTTCGGGTGGTGCTGCCCAGGCTCAGTGTCACCCAGCCGTCGTCCATGTCGTCGTCGTCGTCGGTGACCGTAAAGGAGAACCGAACGTTGGCGGTCTCCTCCGTTGCGGTAAAGGCGGTGATCTGGGGCTTGTGGTTGCCGGGAGAGGTTCCGGGATCGGTGTCCTCGGTGTCCTCGGTGTCCTCGGTGTCCTCGGTGTCAAAGGTCACCCAGGGCCCCGTGTCGTCGTTTGTGGCGGTGGAACGCCCGGTGTCGTTGCCGACCCCTCCGTAAAGGTCGGACAGACCATACGTGCACCCCACCCCAAGGCTGGCGAGGAGGACCGGAGCGAGCCTCTGCATCGCGGTCAAGATACCCCAGGCCAAGGGAACCCGGAGAACGTTATGAACAGTCTCGCGGACAAGGTCATCTGCATCACTGGGGCCAGCCGGGGACTGGGCAAGGCCCTGGCGGAGGCCTGTGATGCCGAGGGAGCCCGCCTGGTCCTCGGAGCCCGGACCCAGCCGGACCTCGAGGCGGTGACGGGCGCCTGCCGGGACGCTCTCCATCTCCAGACCGATGTGCGCATCGCCAGCGAGGTCGATGCCCTGGTGAAGGTGGCCCTCACCGAATTCGGAGGGCTGGACGTGATGATCAACAATGCGGGCCTGGCCATCTACGGTCCGGTGGAGAGCCTCAGCGCCGGGGAAGTCGACGAGATCATCGACACCAACGTCAAGGGTGTGATCTACGGGTCTCAGGCGGCTTTTCGGCACATGAAGGACCAGCACCGCGGCCACATCGTCAACATCGGCTCCATTGCCGGGAAACTGCACCTGCCGAACGAGGCGGTCTACAACGCCAGCAAGTGGGCGGTGACCGGCTTTACCGGGACTCTTCGCCTGGAGGCCGAGCGCTATGGTGTAAAGGTCACCAATGTCTGTCCGGGAGGCATCCACACACCCTTCTGGCGCGAGATGGACTTCTACCCCTTCCCGGATCACATCGATCCCGAGCGGGACTTCATGAAGGCGGAGGATGTGGCCCAGTCTGTCGTCCAGATCCTGGCCACCTCCGCGGCCTTTGCGGTGCCGGAACTCGTGATGGTTCCGATGATCCCCCGCTAGCGCCGTGGAGATCCCCGTTCCACTGGGGGATGTCGTCGACAAGATCACCATCCTTCGGATCAAGGTCGCCCGGCTGGAGGCTCCCGAAGCACGGGGGGCAGCTGCCCGTGAATTGGAGGAGCTCGAGTCTCGGTGGGCCGCCGCAGGTCACCCGGATGTGCCGGAATTTGAGGAGCTTGAGGCGATCAATGGGCAGCTCTGGGAGGTGGAGGATCAACTCCGGCGCCACGAGGCCGATGCTGACTTTGGCCCTCGTTTCGTGGCCCGCGCTCGAGCGGTCTACCTGCTCAACGATCGACGGGCAGCCCTCAAGGCCCGAGTGAATGCGCGCATGGGGTCTTTCCTCGTCGAGCAGAAGCAGTACGTCGACTACTGAGGCTTCGCTCTCGAGAAAACGGTCTGGGACAGGACGGTCGCTTCGGGTGTCGGGTAGACTCGCCTGCCTCGGTAGGGGCCTCAGCACCCCTTGCAGGAGCCCAGTTGCCCATCGATTCGGAAGTGTCCGGTCCCAGTCCCGAGGAGATTCGCGATCTGCCCCGGGTCGATGTGGCGCTTCACCCCCCGGACAGTCCCTTCGCTGCATCGGTTCGCCGGGCAGCAGAGGCCTGTGGGGTCGAGGTGGTCGATCTGGACACCTCTGCCCCCGCGGACCTGACTGCCCGTGTGCTCGTGGTTGATCTCACGGGCGTAAAAGCCCAGGAGGGGCTGGGATCCCGGGTGATCGCCATCTCTGAAGACACCTCCCTGGATTGCTTTGACGTCCTGCGTCCCGAGGAAGTTGAGTCCCGCCTGGCACGCAGCCTGTCGAACCTGGTGAGGTTGGCGAGCCTGGAGACCAGGGTTCGACAGAAGACCCAGACCGTTCGTCTGCTCAATGAGATCGGGCTTGCCCTGTCACACATCACCGATCGGGACATGCTTCTGCGAGAGATCCTGCATCGCTCGATGGAGGTCCTCAGTGCCGATGGGGGCACCGTCTACATGGTCGAACGGGGCCGCCTGCTGTTCAGTGCGACGGCGAACGACACGGTGGCGTTCTCCTCGACTCCTCGGGGTAGTCTACCCATCGACGACAGCTCCCTGGCCGGTTTTGTGGCCAACAACCACGAACAGCTCAACATCGTGGATGCCTACAGCCTGCCCCCGGGCGTGTCGTACCAGGCGAACCTGAGCTTTGATGAAGCCAGCGACTATCGCACGCGGAGCATGCTGGTCTCTCCCATGGTCGATCGGGAGAGTCGGGTGATCGGGGTCCTGGCGCTGGTAAATCGAAAGCCAGTGCCTGGAAGGCCCCTGGTGGACTTTGAGGAGGTCCTGCCCTTCAGTGAGCTCCAGGCCGACCTGGTGGCCTCCATTGCCTCCCAGGCGGCTGTGGCCCTGCAAAACCACCGCCTCTATGCAGACATCCGTCAGCTCTTCGATGGGTTTATCACCGCCGCGGTGTCGGTGATCGAGGCGCGGGACCCCTCTACAGCCGGTCACAGCCAGCGGGTCAGCGAACTCACGGTGGCCCTGGCCCAGGCCTGTCAGGACTGCACTGAGGGCCCCTTCTGGCGCGTCCAGTTCAGCCAGGAGGAGCTCGAGGAACTCCGGTATGCCTCCCTGTTGCACGACTTCGGCAAGGTGGGGGTCAAAGAGGAGATCCTGCTCAAGTCGAACAAGCTCTTTCCCCAGGAGTTGGAGCGAATCGAGTGGCGTTTTCGGGTCGCGGCCATGCAGGCCAGGCTCCAGGCGCAGATGACCGAGGGCGATGGAGAGCCCTTGCGCGACAGGCTCCAGCAGATGGAGGTCGATCAGGGGCTCTTGCAGCGGTTCAACCAGGCCGGGTACAACTACAGCCCGTCGGAGGCGGATGCCCTCCAGGAGATCGCCGAGCGTTGGTTCCTTGAGGGGGACCTCGAGCCGGTCCTCTCTCCCTCGGTGGTCAACCGGCTGTGTATTCCCAGGGGCTCCCTGGACCCCAGGGAGCGGCTGGAGATCCAGAAGCACGTGGAGCACACCTACCACTTCCTCAAGGTGATCCCGTGGACCGAGAACCTGCGCCGGGTGCCGGAGATCGCCTTTGCGCACCACGAGAAGCTCGACGGCTCTGGCTACCCGCTGGGCCTGGAGGAAGAGGAGATCCCCTTTGGCGCCAGGCTGATGACCATCGCGGACATCTTTGATGCCCTCACCGCGGGCGACCGGCCCTATCGATCGGGCATGGGCTCGGACCGGGCGCTGTTCATCCTGCGAGAGGAAGCGGGTCAGGGACTGCTGGACTCCGATGCGGTGGAACTCTTTGCCGCCCGGAGGCTCTGGGAGGGTATAGGCGCCTGAGTCCTGTGCGACCCCTCAGGGGTTCTTGTCGGGCTCCTCGGTCTTCTCCGGCCCGGGGCGCTCCAGCACCTCCGCCATGTCCCTGGGGGTGCCGTGGCGGGCGTACTCGGCGTTCATCCGGTTCCCGTGGCTCTCCGTCCAGCCCTGGGGGTCCTTCAGGAAGCGCTTGACGGAACGGAGCCTGTCCTTGAGTCCCATGGTCTTGCGGCCTCCCGGCTCAGAGGCCGGTTCCGTAGAACAGGTAGGCCGATCCGGACTCGCTCGAGTTGTCGTCGGCGTACTTGGCCCCCAACAGGATGTCGCCCACCCCGTCGCCATTCACGTCGCCGCCGGCGTCGACCGACTCGCCCAGGTAGTCGTAGTTGCTCTCGCCGCGGATCTCGGCGTCGGCCGAGGCCAGGTCGACGATCCCGGTGATGGGCCCGTAGACGATGTAGGCCGCCCCGGCGTAGGAGGACACGCCCCAGGCGCCGATGACGAGGTCGTCGAAGCCGTCGTTGTCGATGTCGGAGACCGCGACGCTCGAGCCAGCGTAGGTGTCGCTGCGTTCTCCCACCACGGTCGCCTCGGCGCTGCCCAGGTCCACGGTGCCGCTCTGGTCGCCGGAGATGACGTAAACGATGCCGGAATTTCCGCCCCCGTCGTCGTTCTCAGGGGACGAGATGACCAGGTCCCTCTGGTCGTCAGCGTTCAGGTCGCCCGAGGCCAGGGCCCTGCCCGAGTAGTCGTAGTCGTACTCCCCGACGAACTTCATGGCGGCTGCACTCAGGTTCTCGGTGCTCGGGAAGCTCGAGGTGCCGTAGTACAGGTAGGTGGCGCCGGCGGACTGGCCTCCTTCGTCCTCCCAGGGGGAGCCGACGAGGATGTCGTCGTAGCCGTCCTCGTTCACGTCCCCGGCGTAGCCCACCCCGTAGCCGGCCGCGTCGTCTGCGGCTTCTCCCTGGAGCTGCATGTGGGGGCTGGAGGCGTAGTTGTTGTAGGAACTGGGTGGTCCCAGGAAGAGGTAGACGGCGCCGGCATTGCCGGAGGAGTCGTCGTTGCTGTAGGCCCCGAAGAGCAGGTCGTCGTAGCCGTCTCCGTTGACGTCGCCGGGGAAGGTCGTGAACTTGCCGAAGTAGTCGCCGCCGTTCTCACCGCAGTACTCGGCGTCACCGTTGTAGAGGTAGGTGGTCGACGTGATCGGCCCGTACCACAGCCAGGCCGCGCCGGCTTCGGAGCCGTAGCCGCAGTTGTCATACTGCCAGGAGGAGACGATGACATCGTCGTAGCCGTCGGCGTTGACGTCGAAGCCCCCATCCAGGAATTCAGCGGCGTACTCGTAGCTGGAGGATCCATAGAGCTGGGTGTAGGAGCTGATGCCGCCTGACCCCTCGATGGTGGTGTTCCCGTAGATCACGTAGGCGGAGCCCGCATAGGTGGTGATGTCGGAGTTGTGGGAGGCGCCGATCAACATGTCGCCGAAGCCATCGGCGTCCAGATCCCCGGCAAAGCGCACCCGGGCGCCCAGGTAGTTGGTGCTGCTCTCGCCGTACCAGTCGGCGTCGGCCTTGGTCACGGCGATCGAGCCGCCCTCGATCCGGCACCCGCTGGCGGTGGTGTCGCAGTTGTTGTCGATGCCGTCGTTGCAGATCTCTGCCTCGCCCGGGTTGGCCAGTGCCTCGCTGTCGTCACAGTCGTTGTCGTCATCGACGAAGCCGGTGGGGGCCTCGCAGTGCTCCTCGCTCACCGAGGCATCGCCATAGCCGTCGCCGTCCTCGTCGATGTCCCCGTCGCAGTCGTTGTCCGCACTGTCGCACTGCTCCAGGGCCGAGGGGTTGATTGTCGCGTCGCCATCGTCGCAGTCGTTGGCGTTGCTGCTGTGACCGCTGGGCTCCTCGCACTGCACCTCGGTCACGTCCGGGTCGCCGTAGCCGTCGCCGTCACTGTCGGCGTACCAGGTGGGGGCGTCTGAGGCGCTGTCCTCGTCGGCGTCGTCGTCGCAGTCGTTGTCAATCCCGTCGCAGACCTCGGTGTTTCCGGGCCAGGCATCGGCCTCCAGGTCGTCGCAGTCGTCGTCGT
>CAZMNK010000022.1:0-21030 GCA_964567625.1 uncultured Enterobacterales bacterium
CGCCAGGCAACAGGTACAGGGTGTTGATCAGTGCCAACGCTGCGGTCGCACGGGCCAGGTGCTCCCAGGTCGGTGTCGGCACCTCCACCAGGGCAGCGAGCAGGGCCCAGGCGGACAGCAGCAGCAGCCCCAGCGCCATCAACTCCAGGACCGTCACCGCCACCAGTCGAGAGACCAAGAGCGATGCCCGGGGGACCCGAGTGGCGCCAAAGCTCTCAAAGATCCCCTCCAGCCGATCGGAGACGAGAGAGATCGGCACCACCTGGTAGCTGACCAGGCTGAGCAGGAAGGCCAGGTAGGCCACAAGCGCCGACTGGTACCGCCCACCGCCTGCCGACGGAGCCTCCACCGGCACGGTCTGCCACCAGAGATGGAACACGTCCACCTGGTCCGCTCCCCCAGAGGCGAGAACCCTCTGCTCCACCAGTTGCCGGTTGGCCCGCCGAATGGCCTCACGAAGGCCTGCCCGTGCCCGTCTCTCGTGACCCACCGCAAAGAGGCGGGTCTCATAGGCCGTGCCGATGGCCCCCCCCACACCGTCCCCTTCGACCCAGCCGACCACGGCCGCATCCACCCTTCCCTCCCGGTAGGCCTGGGCCGGGTCGTCGACAACGACCACCGCGATCCGTTCCTCAACCAGGGCCTCCTGCACAGCCAGGTCCGAAGGAAGGTCCAGGGGCAGGGCGATCTGAACCGAACCGGTGGACAGGCTGGAGACCAGGAGAGCTGCAGCGGCGATCAGGGGCACCCCCAACAACGCCGGAAACAGGAGGAAGAGGTGGACTTCCCGCGTGCGCAGAAGCCGGAGCAGTTCCACCCGAGTCAAGACCCATAGAGGTCGCAGCAGGTTCAACGAACCAGGGCGAGGAACGCCCCCTCCAGGTCCCTGCAGCCCGTCTGTTGGAGCAGGTCCTCAAGCGTGCCAACGGCCCGGACGAGCCCGCTCTCGATCACAGCGATGCGATCGCAAATCCGCTCCGCCTCACGCAACACGTGGGTGGAGAACACCACCGCTGCACCCCCATCACGTGCCCGGGCGATGTCCTGCAACAAGGCGTCGGCGGCCACCACATCCAGGCCGGCCGTGGGTTCGTCGAGAATCAGCACAGGTGGCTCGTGGACCGCCGCACAGGCCACCCGCAGTCGCTGCCGCATGCCCGTGGACAGGCCCTCGACGAATCGATCGGCGAACTCCTCGATGCCGTGGCGACGGATGGCGAGTTCCGCCGCCCCGCGGGGATCTGCAACCCCTTGAAGGGCGGCAAAGGTACGCACCGCTTCCTCACAGGTCAGCCGTGGAGGAAGACCCGAGGTAGCGCTGAGGTACCCGATGGAAGCCCGGACCTGCGCTGGCGCCTCCAGGACGTCGTGTCCTGCTACCCAGGCCCTGCCAGCCGAGGGACGAGTGAGCGTCGCCAGCATGCGAAGCGTTGTCGTCTTGCCCGCACCATTGGGGCCCAGCAGGCCCAGTACTTCACCGGCCTGGACCGTGAAACTGGCATCGGCCACCGCCACCACCGGCGGGCCGCCAGGGCGGGGCCACTCCCTCCGCAGGCCTGTGGCAACGACCTGGGGCTCCATCCTGCTCCGCCGGAAAACGCAGGTTGCCGTAACCCGGTCTGCCCCGGCCTCAGTGTTGGTGGCCGTGCCCCTCGTCCCCCGTCACACCGTGGGGATGACCGTGGACCAACTCCTCGTCCGTCGGGGCACGAACGCCTTCGATCTCGACCTCAAACACCAGGACCTCGCCGGCCAGGGGGTGATTGAGGTCCATCAGAACCTCGTCCTCGGTCACCTGGACCACCCAGAAGGGAACCATCTGGCCATTGGGGTCCTGGGCCGAGAACTGCATGCCTGGCGCGATCGGCTGGTCCTCGGAAAATGCCGAGCGAGGAACGGGCTGTGGCTCCCCCTGTCGCAGTCCATAGCCCTCTTCGGGCGGCACGGTGAACGTCCCCTTGGCCCCCACCTCCAGGCCGCCAAGGTGCTTCTCCAGGCCCGGAATGATGTTGCCGGCTCCATGCAGATAGGGCAGCGGCTGTCCCGGCGCGGAACGATCCAGGACGATCCCCTTCTGGTTCTTGAGCGTGTACTGCACCAGGACGACGCGGCCATCCTCGACAATGTTGGCGGACATGTAGACTCCTTCCATCCGGTGAGAAACGGCCTGGGGCCGGCCCTCTAACCCGGAATCCAACCGGCGCTCGGGTCAACGGAATGGCAGGCCTGAGTCACGAATCCTGCACGACACGCCCATCCGAAGCCACCGCTCCTGGCAGGGCCAGGTCCCCCATCATGGCCATGAGCTCGTCGTAGATCTCCGACCGCTCGATCTTCAATCGCGCCAGGGTCACCCGTCGGCGAGCCCGGGTGAACCGAACGCGCACGGCCCGGGCAGTGTCCCGGGCCACCCGCAGGTACTGGAGGGCCACCATTCCCCCGACAATGCCCAACAGCACCGTGAAGACCCCGGCCAGGATCGGAGCGTTCGGGATGCCCGGCACCGCCGCACCGATCTGCTGGTGGCCCCAGGCGGCGAACAGTCCCACCACCAACCAGGTCACCGGAAAGGCCACCACCCCAAAAGCCACCTTGACCGACGCCTCGTCCTTGCGCTTGGCGGACAGAACCTTGGACAGAATCCAGAGGCCCAGGAGCACCGGCAGGTTGATGGCCCAACCGAGCAGCACCACCGGCGGCAGGAGGACAAAGACCAGGACCACCTGGTGAGCCAGGATCATGGCCACGGACTTCGAGGCCAGTCTCGGACCGCGATCCAGCTCATGGTCCTCCAGTCGCAGAGCACGCAGGTCGGCGTCGTATTCGGTGACCCGCACCCGCAGTACGCCCACCTCTTCCGGGTGGGTCTCGACCCGGGCGTTGTAGCCCGCCCGCACCCTGGCAAACCCCAGGGTCCGCTCGTCGATCCGGACCTTGCCGGGATTCGTCTCCGCCCGGGCAGCCCTTTCCGCCCGCACCAGCTTCCGAGCCCGGTGCATGAGGCTGTGAAGCTCCCAGGTATCCGTGGCGCCAACCACGTCGCACAGGGCCTCTTCGATCACGCTCGTCAGCCCTCTGCAACGTTCACGAACCAGGTCGCCATCCTCGTCTGGTGGAGGGGTCAGGTCCAGTTCCGGCGGAAGTTCCAGAGGCGAGTGAAAAGCGACATGGGCACTGGAGCGGTAGCTGCGCTTGTGGTCATAGTGCAGACCGACAGGGAGGATGACAGGCGGTTGGCTCCCCCCTTCCTGCATCTGCCTCGCCTGGTAGTAGAAGCGAGCCACGCCGGTCTTGAGTTCCAACAAGTGCGGGGCGTCATGGCTGGCTCCTTCCGGAAACAGGCAACTGAAACGGCCGGACACGACCTCGCTGGCCAGGGCCTCCAGGCTCTCTCGATTGGCCATCCGGCGCTCCTCCACCGACGCCGAAGAAACATCCGCGGCCCGGTAGATCGGCACCACTCCCATGTTGCGCATCAGCCAGCCCATGAGGGGCACCTTGAACAGGCCGTGCCGGGCCCCAAACGCAACCTCCCGCGGGAACTGGGTGAAGATCAGCACCGGATCGATCATGCCGTTGGGGTGCCAGGAGACCAGGATGCCCCCCCCCTCTGGCGGGACGTGCTCCAGTCCAGTGACCTCCACCTGGCGAAAGAATGCCCGGACCAGCAACTGAGCAGCGCGTCGGATTGGCGAGTAGAGGGCCGGCATCCCCAGATTCTACGGAAGGGCGCCGTTTCGGCCTGAACCGTCGGCTATCCCTGCCTGGAACTGCTCAGAACGTGTAGATCCTCGGGACGCGCTTCAGGGAAGACCAACAACGCACGGGTGTCGTCCTGGGCACGCACGAGACCCGAGAGCTGTACGAATCGCCCTCCCGGCAGCTGAATGGCCACTGACAGCCGCATTCCCACCACCAGGTCCCCGGACGGCACCAGCCAGATGGCCAGCTCCGGTGGATCGCCCTGGATGGCTCCCCGTACCTTCTCGAGATCCTCAAACTGGACGAAGAGTGAGGGCGGACTCCCCGCCGAGAAGAGGGCCTGGACAGGCTTGGGGGGCGCTGGTGGCTGCTTTCGCTTGGGGGGCGGCCCGAGTGGAATTGAGCCCACCTTGCGGGTGCCATCCGACTTGATCCGGTAGGCACTCTTGGGCCGGGTCGGCGGCGGACCCAGCGGCGCATTGGCCCTCTTTCCCCGGGGGGCCGAACCCGTCGGACGCGGTGGCGGGGGAGAGTCGCCGAAACCCGGGGTGCCAGCGGTGTCCGGCGGGGGGGCTGGCCGGTGGGCCTCGGGCTCGGGCTCACTGGAAACACTGTCCCAGGCGGAATCCAGATCTTCGTCGTCGAACTCGGAATCCAGGAAGGTGGGGCTGTCCTGGTGGGTCGGCGATGGGACCTGGCCAGAGGCCCGCTTCCTCCTGGCCGCTGATGCCCGGGAGGAGGACCTGGGAGCGGAGATCGGGGTCTCCGACTCACTGCGGGCCCGCAACTCGTCCAGGTACTGCTGCTGGGAGGGTTCAGTGACCGTATAAGGCCCGATGACCAGGAATCCGGGGCGCAACCGAAGCTTCTGGGTGCTGTGGATCTCGGCCGCCTTCAGCACCACGTCCACGGTGCGACCCATCTCCCCCAGGTCCACGCGAACCGCGTAGCTTTCACCGACCTCGAGCTTCTCCGAGCTCCAGAGCGTGATCTCGACGGCTCCGATCCAGCGGACTTCGCCCGCCCGCAGGCCCGATTCTCCCTTCACCTGACAGGGCAGAATGCGGGCGATGCGCCGCATGAGCCTCTGGGGGTCGCCTGCACCACCATTCATTGCAACCGACGTTCCCTGCCCTCTCCTGGCCGGCGTCGTCACCGAACAGGGGGCATGCTACCAGAACGATCCCCCCACTCAAGGTCCTGAACCGCCTCCAGGGCTATCCTGACCCCAATGGGTGGCGCCTTTCTCGGCACTGCGGACAGGGTCGGGAGAAAGGCACTGGGCCTGTTCTCCTGGGTTCCCGCTTCTGCGGGCCTTCTCCTCGCAGTCCTGGGCCAGGTGCTCTGGGGGCGCAGACTTGCCCGCCGGGTCCAGCTTCAACAAGCCCGTCGCCAGGTGCTCTTCACCGGTGTCCAGGCACTTCCAATGATCACGGCCATCTCCGCGGTGCTGGGGGCCACACTGATTGTGGAGAGCCTGCCGACAGTGCCAAAGGTCGGTGCTGAGTCCCTCCTCAGCACCATCTGGATCCACGTGATCGTGCGGGAGATCGGGCCCCTGTTGGCCGGTTTGATCGTCACCGGCCGAACCGGGGGTGCCGTCGCGGCTGATCTCGGCTGCATGAAGGCCGGCGGCGAGGTGGAAGCTCTGAATGCCATGGGAATCGACCCCGTCGCCCTGCTCGTCACCCCCAGGATCCTGGGCATCTCCATCGCCACGATGGCCCTGACGGTGTACCTGGCGCTGTTCACCATCGCTGCCGGGGCTGCTTCAGCCCTCCTTGCGCCCTGGATCCGCGGTGATGTCCTGGTCCACAGCCTGGTAGCAGCCCTTTCGATCCGAGACCTGATGGTGGCCCTGTTGAAGGGACTCCTCTTCGGCGTCTGCATCTCCACCATCGCCTGCCACCGAGGTCTCCAGGTCTCTCGAGCCATCACCGAGGTCCCGGTGGCGGTGGGGGCCACCGTCGTGCGAGGCATCGTGGTCATCATCTTCCTGAATGGACTGTTGAGCTTCCTGTGGTTCCTGTGAGCGAAGTCCCGCCGCCCCTGGTCCTTGACCGACTGGACCTGGTTCTGGGTACCCAGCCCGTCTTGGAGGGCGCCTCTCTGACCGTGCACCAGGGAGAGGTGGTGGCCATCGTCGGGGCTGTGGGGGTCGGCAAGAGTTCGGTGGTTCGACTGGCCTGCGGGGCTCTTCGCCCAGGGTCCGGTTCGGTCCGAACACTCGGCGTGAACCCGGCCCAGGATATCCAGCCCACCGTGGGACGCATGGGGGTCCTCTTTCAGTCCAATGGGCTGCTGGCGACCATGACCATCCGGGAAAATCTCGCCCTCCCGCTGAGCTACCACGAACGGGACATTCCCGAGGAACTGGAGGAGACGTTGCTGGAGGCCATGCTGGCGGCAGGCCTGGACAGCTCCGAGCTGGAAAACCGTCCCTCCGTGTTGAGCGGTGGGGAACTTCGCCGTGCAGCCCTGGCACGGGCCTGGCTTACCGGTCACGAATTGCTGTTGCTCGATGACCTGTTGCGAGGGCGTGAATTTGACGACACCGCCTCCTTTCGCGCCTTTTCAGATCGGGTCCGGACACGGGGGCCCTCCTCGATAGTGCTGACCACCCAGGACGTGACCCTGGCTGCCGAGATCGCTGACCGGATCGTGGCCGTGGTAGACCTCGACCTCGTGGAATTGGATCCGTCACTGCCCATTCCTGAGCTCTCAGCAAGGGCCCTGGGGATCCTCTCGTGAAGCGCCTGCCCGGCGAGCGCCTCGTGGGGCTGTTCCTCTTGGGGGCAGCCGGGGCCGTACTGGCCCTTGGCGTGGCGGTCGCCAGCCGAAAGCAGTTGCTGGAGGAACGCCACCTCTTCAGCACCCACTTTCATCGGGGCCATGGCCTGGCCAAGGGCTCCTCGGTCTACATGATCGACATCCAGGCCGGTCGGGTCCGCAGCATCGCACCCCAACTAGGCCCCGACGGCACCCCCTATGTCGGCGTGGAGTTCGAGATCCGCGACAGCTTTCTGAAGTACATCAAGAGTGATTCCGTGGCCTCGGTAAGCGCCACAACCGTGGCCGGTGAGTTCCTGGGCGGCAAGGTCCTGGAGGTCTCGGTGGGTTCCCCGAATTCGACCGAGGCACCTCCGGGAATGCTCCTTCTGTCCCTGGACAGTGAAGAGGGGCAGGCCCTCCTGGGGCGCTCGTCGATGGAGTCGCTTCCCGCCGACGTCGAAGGGCTCATCCACCACGCCAGTGAACTGCTGGCCTCGCTGAACGACCCCGACAGTTCCCTTCGCCATACCCTCTCCGCCCTGGAGAACCTGGACACCGCCGAGCTACCCGCCGCCGCCCAGAAGGTCGGCCAATTGCTCGACGACATGTCGCAGCCTGGCGCCCTTCGAGACACCCTGGACGAGGTGCTCGGCTTGCTGGACAAGCTCTCGGATCCCAAGAGCAGCCTGGGACACCTGATGATCGACGAAGCCGACCTCTACCAGGGGATCGCCACCTCGATGGACGCCTTGAACAGGGCCTCCCAGCAGGCCGAGTCCGCCTTCGGAGCCCTGAACAACCAGACTGTTCCCGAGATGAGCGTCTCGATGAAGGAGATGAAGACCTCGATGGAGGACATGCAACAGGTGATGAACGAACTGTCGGTCACCATCGTGGACCTGAACCGTGTGCTGTCCCAGGCGGAATCCGTGCTGGGCTCCGTGGAGCAGACCCGTTTTGTGAAGAAGCGCGGAGACGAAGAGAACGAGGACGGGTCGGACTAGTCCACAAAAAGCAGCCTCATTGGATAGGCTGAGGCAGCCCCCAAGGAGTTCCATGGATCGTCGCGAACTGCTCTCTCGAATGGGGGGAGTCATCGCCACCACGATGGGAGGAGGCGCTCTGGCCGCTCCCGCTCTTGCCGGGGGGCCCTCTCCAAATCCCCAGGCCTGGCTGGCAGACCTGCAGCGCCGATCGACGGCGATCCGAAACCAGGAGATGCCTCAAGAAGTGAGTCGCTACCTGGCGCGACGCAGACTCTCTCCCTCCCTGCTCGGCGACGCCTTCTCCGCCCTGTCCGGGGTCAGTTCCTGGCGCGATCTGGACCGGAAGACCCAGCAACACCCGGTCATCCAGGCGCAACTGAGACAGGACGGAGAATCCCTGGGCAGGGCTGTCCTGGAGATGACCTCCTACCTGGAGACCCTGACCCCCGAGGAACAGCAAGCTGGCAGTCGCTTCCTGCGCGACGAGCCAAACCTGCCAGAACTTCTGACACTGGGGGTCCGAGCACGGGGTGCCTCAAGCGGGACCAGCGACAGCCGAGTGGACCAGCTGGAACGGGTACTTCAGCGCGTGACCTGGCGGCTCTCCCACCAGTCACCAGACCTGCTGATCGACCAGTGCGTGAACACCGTTGATCGCCTGGCGGGACGGGCAGGACTCTCCCGCACCGGGGCTTCTGTCCAGGCTCAGGACTGGCGCCCCACCGGACGGGGCACAACCCCCCAACGCAGCGCTGAAAACCAGGAAGAAGTCGCCGCGGCCGGAGAGGTCGTCAAACACATCGGCCAGCTGATCTGCCTGTTCGGCTTCCTGATTGGTGGGATCTCGACCGGTGTGGGAATCCTCACGTCCACCGCCGTCATCGGGCTCCTGGGAGTCACCGCCGCCTTGTTGATCCTCGTCGTCGGGCTGGTGTTCATCGTGGTCGGTGCCGTCGCGAACAACCCCTGATTCGTGTGCTCCTGGAGCCACGACATGACCGACCGCCCGAGTCAGGGAACCAGGTCCTCGAACAGATCTGCCCGTTCATCCAACCAGTCGTAGAGGTAGTCCTTTTCCTCTGCATAGGTGGTCCAGTCACTCTGCCGGTAGGGCGCCCACCATTCGTGGTGGTAGTCGTAGGTCCACCGCTCCCAGTCCCGCTTGGCGGAGGGGTGGATCAGGGCGTAGTAGTCATCCAGGGTGCCCCTCAACCAGTCATTGGACAGCGGCCCAGTCGCCCGTAGATCGCGAAAACGATCCCAGAGAGCCTCGGCGCCCGCGGAATCGGTCTGCATCGCCCAGAAGAGCCGATTGACCGAGAAGTAGTCATTCAGTGCGTCGGATCCAACCCTCGCCGTGTACCAGTTCTGTCCCCAGGCGTGGTTGAAGTCCCAGGGCACATAGCGGAAGCGGGTCGGCTGGCTCGGGTCGTTGTAGAGGTAGGCGTTCTTGCCCGCGGAGTCCTCGGACAGGCTGTAGTAGACCAGGAGAAACCAGTCCTGGAACTCCCCCAGGGGGAACCACTCCTCGGCCTCGGCCAGGATCGTGTTCGCACTTGCCGGGGCCGACCATGCGACCAGGCTGTCCAGGTCGCTGAAGTCATCGCTTGGCTCCCCTTCCTTCTTTTCATACCCCAGATGCAGCGTGCTCTTGATGTTCCCGTAGTAGTCGGTGAATTCGAAATTCGCGTCGTGGTTGATCGACTTGTACAGGTTTCCGTCCCGCTCCAGTCCGAAGTGGTCCACGAACTCGTTGTCCACGTGGTCCATCACCACGTAGAGCCCGTGGTAGGAGCCCTGCAGGTAGACAACTGCAAAGAAGGTCCGCGGGGTCAACCGCTCCTCTCCCGCGTGCTCGGCCATGGCCTCCCACAGGTCGTAGATCAGCTTCTGGCGCACGTAGCTGTTGTCGTCGAAAGTGGTCAGGAAGACCAGGTGATCCCGCGAACGATCCCAGCCCGCCACATCGATCTCGGGGTCCGGGTACTTCACAGTCCAGCTGTTCTTGGGGTACCCGGCGCTCGCTGCACCCCGAATCTTGATCTCGTGGGGATAGCTCTGGCCCAGGTAGACCGTGGTGCCCGAGACATAGGACTCGGTGAGAGAGCCCTGGTGGGAGATGTGAAAGACCGGCAGGCCCCATTCCTCGGTGTAGGTCTCCGGATCCACCACCACGTTGTCCGATGCACCGGGGTTGTCCGCAACCCAGAAGGTGATCAACTCCGCGGCAGGGACCCTGTCGGTGGCCCCGGCAGCCCGCAGGGAAAAGACCAGGTCGTGCCGTCCTCCGCTCGCCGGGCCGGTCTCCCAGAAAAACGTCAGGGCAGACCCATCGAACTCGCCCTCGTCGGGAATCTCCAACAGCTTCAACTCCGCGTCATCCAGGCCAAGCTCTCCCTCACAGGTCACGGTGAAGGCCACGGTCTCCCCTTCGAGGAACCAGGGATTGGGCAGGTCATCGTCCAGGGTGCAGGTCCCGTCGGGCGGATCCGGGTCGGGAGGACTGAGTCCGACATCCACATTGGCAACGCCAGGCGTCGCGTCCAGGGTGAGGTGCCAGGTCTCCCCTCCATCCGGTGACCGAGCAGCCGCCAGGTCCGTTCCCTGCTGGGGATAGTCCACCTGCTCCACGATCGTGCCATCCGGCGCGGAGAGGAGGATCACCCCCCCCCCTCGGTCAAGGCTGAAGTCCAGGTGATCCGGCCCCAGGCTCTGGTTGTTGTCCGCCCAGAGCAGGGCCCGTTCACCGGGCTCCAGCGCCAGGTCTTCCAGGCGGTGGTCTTCGGGATTGTCCAGGTTGTCCGAAAGCGTCCATCCCGCCAGGTTCACCAGGGAGTCGCTGGCATTGAAGAGCTCGATCCAGTCCGGATACCCGCCACTCCCATCTTCCACCGTTGTCTCGTTGGAAGCCTGGAATTCATTGACCAGGATCGCTGGCCATTCACCAGGCTGGTGCTGGGTGGCCGCTTCGCTGTCCGCCGTGTCCACCCCCGTCGCGTCCGTGTCCGGAGACTGCACGGAAATGCTGCCGACACCCTGGCAGGCAAGCTGTAGGAGACACAGGACCATTCTGTAATGGTAGCGTCTGTCTGATGATCGTCGTGTTCCTGTTGCCCGCCTGCGTCGAGACGACCCCCGTCGACGACACCGCCAGGGACACCTCCCTGGACACCATGACCACCGACACCGACACCGACGACTCGGTGACCGAACATGTGGGAAGCCCCCCTCTTGCCCCGGTCGTCATCAACGAGATCATGACGCAAAATACGGGGACGGCCCTGGACGAAGACGGGGAGCCGGCAGACTGGATTGAGCTCTACAACCAGAGCGATGAGCCGGTCTCCCTGGCCGGCCACCACCTGTCCGACGACTGGCGCTCCCCCGCCCGATTCACTCTGGGCGATGACGTGGTCATCGAGGCCGCCGGCTACCTGATTTTCTGGGCCGACGGGGAAACGTCGGCGGGGGCGAACCACCTGAATTTTGAGTTGAGCGCCGAGGGCGAGGCCGTGGGCCTGTTCACCCCGGACGAGCAGGACCTGGACTGGGTGCCCTTCCCCGCCCTGGATGACGACGTGTCCTATGCCCGCCTGCCGGACGGCGGGAAGACCTGGGCCCAGGTGGCCGTGGGCACACCCGGCGCCGAGAACCAGGACCTGCAGATCACCACCCTCACCGCGGTCAACGCCGAGAGCGAGTGGGCCTACCACGACCAGGGCATCGACCTGGGTACCTCGTGGCGTGAGCCGGAGTACGACGACGCAGACTGGGCTCGCGGTGTTGCTCCCCTTGGGTACGGGGACAGCCAGATGACCCAGATTTCCTATGGCTCCGACGCCAACAACAAGTTCACGACGGCCTATTTCAGAATCGAATTCCAGGCGGATGAAGACCCCTCTTTCTTTTCAGAGGCGACTCTCGGCATCCAGCGAGATGATGGTGCCGCCGTCTACTTGAACGGTGTCGAGCTCGCGCGCACCGCCCTGCCGGACGGGGACCTGTCCTACGACACCCTGGCCACCGAGACGGCCGGGTCCAGCGACGAGACCACCTACTTCAGCTTTGACGTGGACCCGAGTGCGCTGGCCCAGGGCACCAACGTGCTGGCAGCCGAGGTGCACCAGGCAGCCGTCAACAGTTCGGACCTGTCCTTTGACGCGACCTTGAAGTTCAAGGGGGTCGTCGAAGGCGACTAGCCGGGCCTTCCTCCACCCTCGGCTCGCACCATCACCTCGCCCAGCCAGGTCTCAAAGGTCTCGGTCTGCACCAGGTCCCGGGCACGCTCGATCATCAGGGTCTCGATCTGGGGACGCCACCCTTCCTCCAGGCCGCTGTCGGCCAGCAAGTCCCGAACACTTCCCTCGTTCGCCTCGGCCACCGCCGCTTCCAGTCCGGCCTGGAGCGCGTCCGCCAGCCCCTCCCAGCGAGCCAATGCCCGCAACATCGAGGCCACCTCGGTGACCAGCGCCTCCGGGTCCAGCTTCTCCAACTCACGGCGATACTGGGTCATCGGCAGGTCCAACAACTCTTCCATGGCCTCGGATCGCCAGGTTCCAAACTCCTCCGAGAATTCCGGGGCGCACATCCGGTTCACGCTCATGTCCAGCGTCCGACCGATGGCCCCATCCAGAAAGGCCTGGACCTTGCCGTCCAGCTGGCGCTCCAGCTCCGCGCCCACCACAGCGGCCACTCCCTGTGCGGCCCCGATCAGGTTCCCCAGTCGACCCCGAGAACTCCCCAGGCTCTTCTGGGGCACCGCCGACCGGATGGTGTGAGCGAACTCCGTGAGAGTCTCCGAGAGCACGGCGCGGATCAGGTTGCGCATGGCCGGGTGGTCCAGAAGGGCCCGCATCAGCACCGAGTCCGGTACATAGGGGCGTCGAAGCAGCTCCTTGACCGGCCCCAACAGGTCTTCGGGAACCCGGGTCCGAAGAGTGCCCTCTTGGGTTTGTGCTCTCTCCAGGACACCCTCGAGTTGGGTGTGGACCCACCGCTCGGTGCGCACATCGTCCGCCGAAGCCTGAAGCCCCTGCACCAGGCTCGCAGCCAGCCACTCCGGTTCGACCAGTTCGGAAACCGGGCGGGCGAGCAGATCGTCCAGGACCAGGCCCACCAACTGTTCCAGTGTGGCAGGCTCGGATCGGAGGACCTGCAGAAGGGCGTCAGCACTTGGCATGCAGGTCCGATAACCAGCCCTCGAATGTTTGATCACGAGCCAGCCCGAGTCCTCCCTCCCCTGCGCCCCCGGCTGTTGCTCTGGGCCATCGCCGGGAGTGTGCTGCTGGGAGGACCCCTCCTGTGGACCCTGGCCTGGATCCTCGGGCAGTGGGGCCTGATCGAGGGGCCACCCACCCCCATCGAGGTCTGGTACAACCCCCACCAGGACGGACGAGAAGCCCCCTGAAGCCCTCGAAATGGCTCGATCAGATGTCGCGAATGATCGGACTCGGGGTCCCCACAGCCGTCAACCAGAGCTGGTGCGCAGCCCGAGTGGCCCCCACGTGCAGCAGGCGTCGGTGGTGATCGGTGTCCGGGAAGTGGCGTGCTGTGGCCTCGACCAGGATGACGTAGTCGAACTCCAGCCCCTTGACCTCGCCGATCTCGGTGATCTCGACCCCGGGGGAAAAGGAGAAGATCTGGTCCACCACCCGACCGAGTCGCGGCACCCGGGCCTGCAGGAGCCCATCCTCGTAGAGCTTGGAGATGGCCTCACTGGGGGTGATCAAGGCCACGGAGGCATTCGGCTCGTGTCGCTCCAGGTCCTTGAGTGTGTCGGCCAGGAACCCCACACAGGCACCGTGATCGGTAAATGGGAACAACTCCACCGGTTCGCCATCGCGATTGGCCACCACCAGGTCCTCGTCCTCGGCCAGGTGGGCGAGGACCTTGATCGCAAAGGACATGATCGAACGGGTCGACCGGTAGCCCACCTTCAGTGAGCTGACCTGGGTGCCCTGCATGCCCATTCCGTCGAAGACCTCCTCCCAGGAAGTGAAACCCGACCCCTCCATCACCTGCTGCTGGGTGTCACCGCTCAAGGTCACACACTGGCGCTCATTGGCTGTACCCAACAGCACCTGCAACTCCATGGGCGAGAAGTCCTGGACCTCGTCCACCACCAGGTGGCTGTAGTCGATGGGTCGCTTCTTCCGAGTCTTCAGGCGCCCGACCCGGAGCTGGTAGAGCCGCAGAAGCACGGCCTCGTCCTCGATGTCCAGTTCCGGCTCTGCCGAGCGATCGCCGTCCATCCTGTCCAGGATGACGGACTGGCTCCGACGACTCCAGTCCTGCACCTTGCGCAGATCAGCCCGGTCGAATTCCCCGGGAGCAAGCCGGTCCAGCTGTTGGGCGAGGCGACCGATATCCGTGAAGATGCGAGCCCAGTCCTCGAATGCGGCCCTGGGGTTCGGATTGGCAGAGACCTGGCTCACGTGATCCTGCAGAATCGGCAGCAAGGCCCCGTGCAGCTTGAGGCGACTCACGACCTCGGGGGTGTTGGAGGAACGGGCCTTGGGCAGGAAGGGGTAGTGCCGACTGACCAGGCTGCTGGCCCAGGACTTCCAGGTACTGACGTGAACCCCTTCCACCCCCAGGGCAGGCAGAACCTGGGAGATGTAGTCCCGTAGTGCCCGGCCCCAGACCACCACCGCCATGCGATGGGGATGGAAGATCCGGCCATCGTTGTAGGTGAGCCAGGCGACCCGGTGCAGCGCCACGGTGGTCTTCCCCGACCCCGCAGAGCCACGAATGACCACCAGCCCGCTGTCCGGCTGGGTGATCAGGGAAAACTGCTCCGGATCGATGAGGGCCGCAATGTCGGGCAGGTGCTTGTCCCGACGAACCTGTCGCCCGTACTTGGCAGCACCCAACCGCCGGTCTCCCCCCTCGGTCCTTGAGTGAGCCAGGAGCGTCGTGCCTTCCCCGCCGGCGAGCTTGGGACCCGTCCCCTCGAAGGTCCGCCATCTCCCCTCCTGGCTGACGTAGGTGCCATCCGCCGCGACAACCCGGCGAAGCTCCCCATGTTCGATGGTGAGGGTTCGCCGAGCCTCGACACGGCCTTCAAGCAGCACGTCCCCGATCTCCTCCTCGTATTCCTCACCTTCCTGGTACTGGTAGAACACCCGCGAGATCGGGGCATTTCGCCAGTCCACGATGCGCAGGCCCTTCTCCACACGGGTGGCCTTGCCCAGGAAGAGATCCCGCTTGCCCTTCTTTTCGGCCAGGCGCAGGTGGGCAAAATAGGGGCTGTCCGGGTCCACCTCGTCCTTGGGGCGCCCGGCCCTGAGCTGGCGCAGAACCGCGTACATCGTGTCGTATTGCTGCAGCATGGCTCCCAGGTCTTCGTTCTTGGCCGTGGCCAGGTCCACACGCAGACGATCCATCTCCAGGACGATCTCGCGGTCGGAAGCCCCGACCACGACCGGACGTTCCAACAAGCGCGTGCGCACCTCCGCCAGGAGCTCCTGCTCCTGCTGGACGACGAGCGGGGTTTCTCCAACGTGGCGTTCAGACTGCGACAAGGCCCACCTCAACAAACCTCTTTTTCTAATCTCTTCGCGACCACCAGACACCAAGCCATGCGACGGCTGTCCTTGCGCGATAGCCCCAACAGGCCTGATCTGGAGTCACAGTGCTGCGTTTGCTGGCCTACGGTCTTATCGCCTCGTTGATGGTCGCCTGTGGTGACCAGGAAAACGCCACCGAGGGTGGAAATGGCACCGAAGCAGAGGCCAGCCAGGGTGCACTCTGGACCGTCTTTCAGGACCAGGGCGCCCTGTTTGTAAAAGCCGGTCGGTCCTCTGGGCTCGTCAAGGACTCCGCGGTCACCATCCTGGGCTCCCCCGTGGCGGGAACGAACAACCGCCGCATCATCGGGTACGGCAATGTGGCGGAGATCTGGGACGACATGGTCCGCATCAAGCCGACCCGTCTGGACGACACGGCCACGGGACAGGGCATGGCAGCCCGCCGTCCTGAGAAGTCCGACCTGGCTGTGGTGACCGAATTGCCCAAGATCTGACCGTGTTTCTGCTCCTCCTGTCTACCGGGACCGTGGGGGCCGCGGATTGCCCCGATGTACCGCTCCAGGTCGTGGGCGGCATGCCCTCGGATCACGCCACAGGCATGCCACTGGACGCCCGGATCATCGCGATCCTCGGCGAGGGTCATGGCACCGCCGACGAGTGGGCCCTGACCCTGGACAGCCCCGATGGCACGGTGACCGGCTCGACCGAGTCCTGGTGTCATCCCGAAGAAGGACCCGACGAGGTGCGATGTTTCGTGGCCTTCACTGCCGAACAACCCCTCTCTCCAGAAACGGACTTCAACGTGCTCCTGGACGCCACGGAGAGCTGGCAGGGCACCGGCGATGATCGAGAGGCCTTCTTCTTCACCACCGGGACCGGAAGCGCCGTTTCCGTGGAGGGTCAGCCCAGGTTGGATGTCACCCAGGCTCGTGACGAGACCACGGACTGCGGCTGGGAAGGCGCCCGTGTCTGGGACCTCACCCTCACCGCGGCCAGCGGGGACCTTCATGGCCTCAGCCTGCTGCACGTCTACAGCGTCGACGAGGACAACGCGACCCTGCATGTGGCCACTCGTGGCGTTCCCACCGCAGGCGGGCTGGTCACTGCCTCCGTGGCCAGGGATGTCACCGATCCATGGACCGATTGCTTCGTCGCCATCCAGGAAAACGCACGGGGAGAGAGAAGCGTGGCCTCCGAGATCTCCTGCTGGGACGGGCCTATCGACAGCGGCGAAAGCAACGACAACAGCCAGGTGGGCGCGGCGGGGGGATGCGGCTGCAGCGGCCTCCCAGGACCAGCCCTTCCTGGGGGCACTGCCGTCTTGCTCTGCTACCTGGCCTGGGGCGTTCGCCGAGACCGGATCCCGGGAGCCAGGAGCCCCTGACTCGTGGGTCGGAGGAGTGGAAGGATCCTGCCCAGAGGCCACCGGGAGACGCTGCCCGGCTCGGATCGCTGGATCGAAGCCTGCCGTCTCTGGTATCCATTCGAAATGGCGGAGCTTCCGCTTCATCCCACCCCTCAGGCACGGGGTGAGGAGGCGCACACAGAACTCGAAGCGGCGCTGGACGCGTGCGAACGCCTCCTGGAGGGTGATCTGCGCCCCGATGGGGGAAGCGAATTCTCCTTTCCGATTCGCATCGCCCTGGAACACTCGGAGCATGGTCCCTGGGTCCGACGCTTCCTGGCCGGGGACCCGGCTCGACCCGACCGCCTTGATGCTGCTCGTTGGCGAGTCCTGCACGCGGATCTTCCCCAGGCCCTGCGAGAACTGGCCCGAAAGACATGGCCTCACCTGGAGGAGGGCATGGGTCCTCGCCTCCAACTCCGGGTGTCCGAGATGCTCTCTCGCCTGGGACGGGCTCGCGGCGCACCGCCTCCCAGGCTCACATCACTGACAGAGGAGCGTGACCGCGCCCTGGACATGGGGCGGCGCTTCCTGGTCGACGATCCAACCCTGAGCGAGACCGTCGAGATTCATCGCTGGGGGCTGTTCGGACGCAACGAAGTCCGGGGCGGCGTGTACAACCGACTGGTGGCCTGTGCGTGGCTTCAGGGCTGGCGACTGCCCCTGGAAGAGGCCCTTGGCCCCATCCTGGACCAGGCCGACTCCGACGGATGGCGTCACTTTCCGACCCTCCGGCAGGTCCCTCGAGACGCCGAACTCGGTGGACTGATCCTCCAGGTCGCACGCAGCGCAGGATGGACCGCCCACCCTCTCGTCCGACAGACCGAGCAGGACCTGGTTGCACACCTGGACGCCGATGGACTGCCAGGAACCTGGCTGGGCACAGGAACTCCCGGCGAAACCGCCACAGAGACCCACGACTGGCCAAGAGCCCGGTGCCCGATTGCCGCTGCAATGGTCCTGTTGGGGCTCTGGCATATCGATGCCGCAGCCCATGCGAACCGCGTGCGCCATGGGCTGGGCTCCCTGGCCGCCTGGGTCCTGGCCCACCCCACCCTTTCGTCTCCCTTTGCCACCGAGACCCTCTGCGCCGTCCGTGTCCTTCAAGCCCTGCGCGGGGTCGAGCCCGGGCGTTGGCGCGAGGCAGAGGCCGTCCTGATCGACCGTCTGCGGGGGCGCCAGCAACAGTCCGGGCGGTTCGGAAGCTCCCTGGAGACCGCGATGAGCGCAGTGGTTCTGGCAAGAGCAGACGCGTTGGAGTGGCCGGACGTCACCGTCAGGGCGCTGGTAGACAGCCAGCAGGCGGATGGCGGATGGCCCACCGGTGTACTGCGCTCCCTCGTGCTTCACCCCACTGCACCCAAACAGGGTTCACGGGTGCTGACCACCGCAGCCTGTCTGCGAGCACTCGAAGAGATCGTCGTCCCCACCCCTGGCTCGTGACCGGCCACAGACGGGCCTGACCCGATCAGATCGAACCGTCTCCCGCGGACGCCTGGACCGGCCCCACCACCACAAAACCCTCTCCCTCCCAGACCGTCGGTCCCAGAGGTGCTCGGGCACGAGGGCCCACGAACCAGGAGCCGACCGGCACCTCGCTCTCCAGCACTTCCAGCTGGTCACGACAGGACACCGCAGCCAACACCCGGTCTGCAGCCACCACCGAGACCTCCGCAGGCAGTGCGTCCACAGCCCCCTGCAGCCCATGGGGCAATGGCGCAGCAGCGCGAAGTCGCAGGTAATCGCCCACCACCCCCACCCCTTCGCTCCGGTGCCTGAGACGCGCGCTGGAAACCAGCACCGTCAGGACCACCACGCCCATCACCAACCGAGGCTGTCTGGGGCCCAGCCACCGGAACAGACGGCCCACTCCAAGCGCCACACCGGCACCCAGAAGCGTTGCGGCAATGGCGTGGTGGTGGGCCCCGACCACCTGCCACTGCCAGGGGGTCTCCGGGCTGAACAGGGCGGCCACGACCAGAAACGGAAGCGCCAGCCCCACCAACTCCGGACCGAAAAGGGCAAAGGGCCAGGCCCAGACAGGAAGCAGGTCCCCCAGAAACGGCATCACCTGGGGATCAAGGTGCTCGACCGTGCCCTCGGTCCAGGGTCGCCTCAGCTGCACCGGGACCAGGACAGCCCGCGCAACAAGCCCCGCCAGTCCCAGCCCCACCACCGTGGCGATCTCACGACGGCGGGGTCCAGTAGGCAGACCCAGTTCAAGGACGACAAGCCCGATCAAAACGAGAGCGTACTCCTCTCGGCAGAGAAGGCAGAGCACGCCCCAGATCGGGAGATCCCACGATCGCTCCCGATAGGCCGCGGCGGCCATCGCCAGGGACCCCATGCCCAGAATGACCGGCCGAAAATCCTGCTGGCAAGTCATCAGGACCACAGCAGGCAAGACGGCAAAGACCCATGCCCCCATGGCTCGACCGGCCAGTCGCCAGCCGGCCACCAGGCCGAGCCCCACACCCATGGCCTGGGCCCACAGCAGGGGAACCGGCGAACCCACCCAACGCACCCAGGGCGACAGCCCGTACAGGATCGGGCTGAAGTGCATTCCCTGACCCGGCACCATCGGATCCACGGTGTTCACCGTCTGGAGCGTCACCCCGCTACAGGCCAGCTGGGCAAAGGCCGCAAGGTCCACGGCCCACGTGGTCTCGAAGCGCAGGAAACGGTGCACTGCGGCCCAACCGACCCAGAGGGTCCAGGCCAGGCCCAGTATCCACGCAGCTACCCATGAACGCCGGGTCATGCCCGGGATTCTACGGGATCAGGGTGTTGCCACTTCCGAGACCAGGTGGGCAACTCCATCTCCACCATCACCCGGGGCGACGGGAACATGAAAGCCAGAGGCCAGAAGCACTCGGCACAATTCATCGTGCAACTGGTCGACATAGGCCTGTCCTCGGGTGCTGACCACCGAGTCAAAGGCCGCAGTCAAGGCCCGGTGGGTACTCAGGGCGAGCTGGCCCGCCGCCGAGAGGTTGCCCTCGGACAGGATCTCCTCGGCCAGCTCGACATCGAGTTCCAACCAGCCCCACGGAGCCGGTTCTGCAGGACCTTGGGCCATGGCAGGAGCGATGGAGAGAACAACAAAAAGAACGACGGTACGAACCGCCTGGTGGATTGAACGCATTCCTTCACCTATAAATAAGGTGCGGGCCGCGACGCATTCTCCGGACGCGTCGACCAAAAAACTCCACACACCGGGAGTTCCTCAGCCGTCGGGGCTCCGTGCCAGAGCCGCCGTAGAAGCACGTGATACCACGCGAGAGGCCGGCCCTATTTACGCACCTTCCAAGGGCTGTCAAGGAACTCCGTGCCCACCCGTTGAAAAACCGATGAGCCGTTCCAGTGTCGAAGTGCCGGAGATCCCGGCTATGTTCCCGCCCGGAAACCTCCTGGAGGAAACGATGATTCGCCAGTCACGCGCCCTGGCGCCCTTTGCCTGCACCCTTTTGCTGTTCACCCTGGGCTGTGGTGACGTCACCAGCACGACAGGGGAAGAGGGCAATATCGGCTACGCATTGCACACCGACTACGACTCCCTGGAGGACGATCTCACCGAGGTGGGGATCATCACAGGCCACCAACAGCTGCTGAGCACCAGCCTGACCAGCGCAGGCGAAGAAGAGGTGGAGGACCCGGGCACCCTGGAGCACTCGGTGAGCCCCACAGAAGGATGCTCTCTGGAACTGGTGGACTCCGAAGGGAATCTGGCCGACTTCCTGGTCACTGCCACGACACCCGGCGAGTACACCTTTGAGTCGACCCTGGACGGGGAACTCTTCGACCGCATCACCCTGCGCTTCGACGACCCCTCCTCCCTGGAAATCCTGACCTGGGTCCGTGCACCCGGAGCCGAAGAATTCCACACGGCCAATGGTGTAGGCACCTCGGTCGAAGAAGGCGCCCAGGCGACCTTTGTGTTGATCCCGATGGACGCCGCCGGCGATCGCCTGGCTGGAGACATCGATACCACCTGGTCCGCGGACCCCTCCTGGGCTGTCGTACCCGGAGAAAACGTCTACGGCGTGTACGAGCAGTCCGTCTGGTCGGCATCCAGCCCCTTCTCGATCTACTTCATCGAACCAGGCCCAGTGGCGATGACAATCATGGATCCGATCAATGCCCTGGACTCGACAGTGGACTTCGTCGTCGAGCCGGTGGACACGGGGGAATAGCGCTCCCTGCACGGGGTAGGCGGCGGACTGCTATGCTCCAGCGGCAGCCCCTGGAGGCGCCCATGTCCCGCTTCGGCATCCGCAACAAGATCAAGGCGATGGTCAAAGGAGGGGATCCTCCGGAGATCATCCGCTACGAGGTGCGCTTCGAACTGCCGGACGGTTCTGAGCGGCGGATCCAGACCGAAGAGCACTACTCCATCCTGATGGCTGCCGATGCCCAGGGGCTCACCATCAGTACCGGCCGAAGGGCAGGAGGAACCTGTCCCGATGGCATGTGCGGACTGTGTCGCGTCGAGGTCCTGGGCCCCGACGGTGTGAAGCCGATGTCGACTTTTGAGCAGCAGGTGATCGACGACCACACCGCAGGCAAGCCCCATGAAGGGCGAGATCGTGAACCTGCCCCGCCTCCCAACGAACTGACCCGGCTGGGCTGCCACACC
>CAZMNK010000022.1:21040-37570 GCA_964567625.1 uncultured Enterobacterales bacterium
ATCGTGGGCCCCGGGGCCCGAGTCCGCATCCAGGAACTCTTCGACCCCGAGTCCATTCGAGGAAGCGGCAAGACGGAGTAGTGCAAGGCCCCTCAGCGGGGCGCAAGCATCCAGAGTCCCTCTTCGACTTCCTGCCAGGCCACCGCGGGATCCGGGCCATTCGTCCGCAGCAACTCGGAGACCAGCCGCCAGAACAGCCTGCCTTCACGGCGCCAGGTCACCATCAAACCGTCCCGCAATTCCGGCGACACGCACTGGAGGAGGACCCCCAGGTCCAGGTCAGCAATGGCGGAATCCAGGGTCACTTGCGCCGCTTCCGGCGTGGATCGATCCGGCCCCCTCGGCCACGGCTCGATGGCCTCCTGGCGCTCGGAATGAAGAAAGGCCGTGCCCTCACACAAGGCATCACATCCGGCCAGGTCGCCCCAGGTGCCGAGGACCATGACGGGCAACATGTGCTCGGAGAGATCGCCCCGCACCTCCCGAAAGACCGAAAGGGAATGCCAGGTCCGCTCCTGGCAGAACCCGGGCCGCCTGGCCACCGCAACGGCGGGACTGCGGACAGGAATCGCACTGTTGGAGGCCAACTCCATGGGAGCACAGGCGTCCCCATGAACCAGGGGAACGGACCCGGGCCGCCAGTCCAGTGACCGCGCCCCCTTCAAGGCCCGACAAGACACGGTGCTGTAGGCGACCTCCGAGGTGGGCGCGACAAGGTCCACCACCGTGTCCAGGGCGACGCGGACCTCGGTTTCCCGCATCTCAGACCAGGCGCGGGACCAGGCTCGGGCAGCCTGGGCGGTGGCGGATCTGCGTGCCAGCAGCACGTGTTCGGTCAGCGCGGCCTCAGCCACCTCGGCAAGGTCCCGTCCCCAGGCCACTCCAGGAGGCAGGGAGGCAGCCTTCCATGAACGTGCGGTGCACTCCAGCCACCGGGAGTCCCGAGCGCCTTCCGTTCCTTCCTCTGGCGCCGGAATGAGTCGGGGATCCGTCCTGGACAGGCACTCCAGGGCATTCTGCCTCGCCAGTTCCAACCCCATGCCTCGCACCAGGGCCCGGTCCTCGGGCGGGTTCTCCGCGAACTCGTCCAGGGTCGCCCCCACGGCGGACTGGTACGGGGCCATGCAGCTTCGCCTCCGAGCAGCCTCCAGCGCCGCGGCAGGGCTCCGACGGACCTGGCTCTCCCCCGTTCCTCCCAACCAGGTGGCCCGCCAGCCAGTGCTCTCTCCAGGCAAGTCGTCCAGGGTGCAGGTCCCTCCCACCAGGACATAGCCAGGGATCCCCAGGGGTTCGCTCGGGCCCATGACTTCCAGGGCCTTCACCAGGGGAGAGCGCTCCTCGGGAGTAAGGCCCGTCACGGCAGCGAGGAGCACCTCTTCCCAGTGCAGGCCTGCCGCCAGCCGGGCGATTCGGAGGGCCTGGAGTCGGGCCTGGTCCTCGTTGCTCCCCCAGGCGGTCAGGGAAAGGCGTTCGCCCCCCGGTGTTCCCACCTTCACCGTGCACCGGGTCACATCAGCCGCAGCCAGGGCAGGCGCGAGCAGCAAGGACAGGACCAAAGGCACCTCAGGGTCACAGAGCCCGGTTGTCAGCACGATACCGCCCCCGCAGACGGTAGTCCTGGAACATGGCCACCGCAGTCGCTCCAGGAAGCCTCTCCAATCTCGGTCCCGGCTTCGATGTGCTGGGCCTTGCCCTGCGAGAACCCCTGGACCGGGTCGATGCCACCCGCCGCCCGAATCCAGGGGTAGGTGTCACCGTTGCTGGCCCCTTCGGAGAACGCGTCCCCACGGACCCAGACCGCAATGTGGCGGCATGGGCGGCAGCCCAGGTCATGGCCACCACAGGCGCAGATGGCGGCCTGGACCTGGTGGTCCACAAACACATCCCACCCGGTTCCGGGCTGGGAAGCAGTGCGGCGAGCGCTGTGGCGGGAGCCGTCGCCGCAGCGCGGGCGCTCGAAGAACAGGTTCATCCCACGGTGTTGCTGTCCATCGGCCGGGATGCTGAGGCCCTGGCTGCGGGTTCCGCCCACCTGGACAACGTGGCCCCAGCTCTCCTGGGAGGATTTGTCGCCGTGTTGCGAACCAAACCGCCAGAGATCCGTTCCCTGACCCTGAAAGGCGACTGGTCCCTGGCCGTCATCCTTCCCCACCTGGAGGTCCGCACGGCCGATGCCCGCAAGGTCCTCCCTCGAAGGGTCCCGATGCAGGACGCGGTTCAGAACCTGCGAGACCTGGCGGGGCTTCTCGACGCGGCGGCCCGAGGGGACCTGGAAGCCTTTGCCCGACACCTGGGCGACCAACTCGCCCAGCCTTACCGGGCTCCCCTCGTCCCCTGGCTGGACGGTGCCCGCCAGGCAGCCATCGCTGCCGGAGCCCCGGCCCTGTCGATCAGTGGAAGTGGCCCTGCGGTCTTCGCCCCCTGCGTGGACAAAGAGCGGGCCCGCCAGGTGTGCGACGCCGTCGTTGACTGGCTCGATGACCAGGGGATCGGGGCCCAGAGCTGGGTGACTGCTCCCGGACCCGGGGCCTTGAACGCGTGATCGGGCTCCTGGTCTCGGCCGCCCTCGCCGACCCTGTGCTGGACGCCCTGAAGGTGCCCCCACACACCACCGTGCTCGACAATGGCCTGACCCTCGTGGTCTCGCCAGACCCGTGGTCCCCCGTCATCGCAAGCGCCCTGTTCTACAGGGTGGGCGCAGCAGAGGACCCTCCCGGGGCCAGCGGCACGGCGCACCTGCTCGAACACCTGATGTTCGAGGGCAGCGCCAACGCCCCGGATGGCGGCTACGACACCCTGCTTGCGGCGGTCGGCGGCACGAACAATGCCTGGACCGACCACGACCTGACGGTCTACACCGCCCAGGTCCCTCCCCAGGCCCTGGAGTTGCTGCTCTTCCTGGAATCAGACCGCATGGCCTGGCTCGGACAGGGCCTCGACCCGGAGGACCTCACGAACCAGAAGGACGTGGTGCGTAACGAACGTCTCGGGGACCAGGCCGATGACCACGCCTGGTCCGCCTATGCGCTGTCCGCAGCACTTTGGCCTCCCGGTCACCCCTACCATCGCCCCGTGTTGGGCACCCCGGAAGACCTGGCCGGGGCCAGTGCAGAGGTCCTGTTGGACTGGCACCGGTCCTGGTACACACCCGACAACGCCGTGCTGGTCCTTGTAGGCGACCTGGACATCGAAGCCACACTGAAGGCCACCGAAAAGGCCTTTGCCGAGGTACCCGGCAGGTCGCGCCCCCCCGCAAGACCCGCTGTTGAAGTTCCGCCTCTCGCCGGTGAACAGCGTCGGCTGCTCCAGGAGGACATGAGTCGGGAACGACTCTATGTGGCCTGGCGAACCGTGCCTCGGGGTCACCCGGACGAACCCGCGCTCGACGTGCTCTCCGAGTTGATCTCCGGGGGTCGAGGAACGGTCCTGGACGATGCGCTCTTCTATGAAACCAACCTCGCCACGAGCGTGGGGAGTTGGACACACAACGGCCAGCGCGGCGGCGAATTCGTACTCTACGCAGCCGGCGACAACCATCCCCTCCCCGACCTGCTCGAGGTGATGGACCAGACTCTCAGCGGGATCCGCACCGACGGCATCGACGAGGCGACAGTGGCCCGGGTCGTGGCCCGCTTGCGCACCGCCTTTGTCCGGGAGATCGAGGACCGACCCTCTCTGGCCAACCACCTGGGGGACTGCGTGGTCACCTGGGGAGACGCCTCATGTCGGGCAGCAGAGCTGGAGCGCTACATGGCCGTGACCCCCGAGGATGTCCAGAGGGTCGCCCGGACATGGCTGGGCCCGGACCGGGTGGTGCTCTCGGTGGTGAGCCTCGGCGAAGAGGACCTGGCCGTCCCCTCGAGCGTTCCGCTGGAGCCCCCATGAGGGCGATCCGAAACAGGCTGAGTGCCCTGGCTGCCCTGGGTTTGCTGGCCGCAGCGCCAACCCCTGTACCTGCACCGATCCGCCCGATCCCCGAGGTGGCGAATCCCCACCCGCGGACCTGGCCCGAGCCCGTTGAACTGGCCCTGACCTCCGGGGCCCAGGTGCAGTTGTTGGAGCGACCCCAGGTTCCCCTGGTGCGATTCGAGATCTCCCTGCCCTGGGCCGGGCTCTCCGCCCCACTGCCAGACCAGCTGGCGGCAGCGATGATGGGCCAGTTGTTGAAGGCGGGTACCCAGCACCGCAGCGGTGCCGAGCTGGACGCCAGCCTGGATCGCCTCGGCGCTCGCTGGGGGCTCGGGGTGACCTCGTCCCGGCTGTGGGGGGAAGTAGAGGTGGTACGGGGCAATGAGTCGGAAGCGCTCTCGCTCCTCGCCGAAGCCATGCTTGAGCCAGCCCTGGCGCGCACGGAGGCCCGACGGATCCAGGATCGCTGGGTCGTCTGGCGGGATGGACTGGACCTGGACATCGGGCGTGCCCACAACCGGGCGGTCAACCACGCCTGGTTCCCCCTCGGTCACCCCAACCGGCACCGGGCCACTTCTCGAGACATCAAGCGCCTGAAGCCCAGACAGATCGCCGCCCTTCACCGACGAATGGTGGGCCAGGCGCAGCCTAGAATCACCGTGGTGGGAGACATCTCCCCCGAAAAGGTCCTGCCTCTGTTGGAAGCCGCCTTCGGACACCTCGATGGCAGCGCAGCCCCCGACACCATGGCGCCCCTTCCTCCCCGAGCCACTGGCTGGCTGGTCGACCGTCCCGGCTTCGAGGTCGCACAGCTCACCATGGTCCTGCCAGGGCCGGCCATGACCGATCCGGATGCTCCCCTGGCCGACCTGCTCATGGCCTTGCTTGCAAGTGAGTTCACGTCTCGCATCCCGATGGACCTTCGAGAGACCCGGGGGCTGGCCTACGGCGTGAGCGGTCATGCACGTAGCTGGCGAGGAGATGGTCGACTGCGCGTGGACACCGAGGTGGACGTGAACAGGGCTGCTGAAGCCCTCGTGGCCCTGGAGGCGCACCTGGACCGCGTCCTGGACGAGGGTGCCGCAGGGTTCACTCCCCAGGAGCTCCGAGCAGCACGCAACACCCTGTTGGTGCGTTCCAACCGGCGGATGGAGACCGTGCAATCCGCCACGGAGACCCTGGGGGAACTGGCCATCATGGACCGCAAGCTGGAGGACCTTCGCTCCGAGGAAACCCGCATCGAGAACGCGACTGCTGAAGAACTAGCAGAGGCGGCCTCCCGCTGGCTTCAACCCGCGGGGCGGGTCTGGGTCCTGACGGGTGACCGCACTCGCATCGAACCCGCCCTGGAAGCGGTGAATCGCGTACCGGACAGAATCGCCAGCGCATCGGTGATTGCAGGGGAGCGATAGCCGCCCCCTGGAGTCCTTGACGCTGGAGATTCTTGCCCGGAGATGCCTCCGGTACACCCCCTGCCTCGTCGATAGTGTGCTCCCTCCTGGGTTTCTTCCCTTGGCCGGAGAAACGGTGTACAACGGGCACGGCCATGGGCGTCGTCACCGTCCACTCGGCCTCCAAGGCTTGAGAGCGTCCTTTTCCCACCGGAGTTCTTACCCATGTCTGACAGTGCACGTGCTCGTCAACTCCTGGACGAGATCGCCGAGGAGCGCAACCGGGGAGCCCGCATCCGGCGCATCGTAGGGATGGTCGTCCTGGCCTTCCTCCTGTTGTTTGCCTTCAACATCGTCAGCAGCGTCCGCCACTTCGATGCCACTGCGCTGATGACACACATCCAGAAAAACGCCACCACCACCGTGTGGCCCCTGGTCTCCCGGGAGTTGGACAACGTCGCTGCGGATGCCGTGCCCGCCATCCAGAAAGCCTTCACCCGAGAAGCCGAGAACCTGCTGCCTGCCTTGAACGAGAAAATCGTGACCGAAAGCACGGTTTTTCAGAACCACGTCAACAAGAAGCTCACCGAGTCCCTGGATTCCCAGTTCCTCTCCGCAGCCAATGCCCACAAGGACGTGCTCAAGGAGCAACTGCCCCAGTTCAGCGCCGACAGTGAAGCCTACGACGACCTCATGGCCAAGCTCCACGCCCACGCTCGCGGCTGGGCCCAGGGACACCTGGACACCACCTTTGTCGACCACGTCAATGTGCTTCAGTCCATCAACGAATCGTTCAAGACACTTCAGGACCAGGCCGACACCAACGCGGCCGAGATTGGTTCTCCCGAGGTCGATGACGTCCTGTTGCTGTTCATGGAGATCGTGAACTCCAAGCTCAACGAGGAGGAGTGATCATGTCTGACGAAGCCATCCAGGAGATCGAAGGCCTGCTCGAGACAGAGCTTCAGAACGTTCGCGAACAGAACATGCGCACACTCCTGGTAGGAGTCGCCCTGGCATTGCTGGTCGGGCTCTACCTGGCCTGGGGGGCGTCCCAGGTAAACAAGATCTTCGACCCAGAGGGCCTGGCCCTGGCGGCCACTGGGGTGGCGGTGGAGGCCGTCCCTGAGGCCTCCCAGAGCCTGCGAACCCTGGTGGTCGGCGGGGCCCCGACCCTGGCCCAGTCCATGTCCCAGTCCGTGGTGGAGATGATCCCGACTTATCGCCAGGTCATGCAGGCTGAACTCGACCCGATCATCGACGAGGTGTGCAGCATCCTGGCCAACACCGCCGTGATGAACATGGTCGAGGCCGCGAAGACCGGTGAAGACATGGCGATGGAAGATGCTGCAGCAGCGGTCATGACCCGTCTGGATGCCCTCTTCATGGAAGCCATGAATGCGCCGATGGAAATGGATGGCCCGAGCCCCCAGGACTCCATCAACGCCGCCCTGGCTCAGCTCAAGACCATTGACAGGGGCCTGGCCCAGCACGCCGACAATCGGGGAGACGCCCAGGAGCGCGAGTTGCTGCTGGCCTGGATCGGACTGCTCTCACAGGTCGACATGGAGGCATCCACGTCGGCTTCCGAAAGCTACGCTGTAGGAGAGGACATCAAGGACTAGGATGGTGCTGGCCCGGCAGGCCGACACCCTGCTGCGTTAGGGTCCACGTCTCGTTTCTGGTGGAAGGATGATCCCCCTCGTCGTCGCGCTACTGACCGCCTCGCCTGTCCACGCCAAGAAGGTCCAGGTCCCAGGCCTGGGTCTCAAGGTCGAGATGCCGGAGCCCGAGGACCCAAGCGTCCCCCCCTCCTGGAAGCACTCCAAGGGCGACGCGACCTCGGACATTCGCCTGTCGATGCGCAACACCGAGGCCTTCACGGACGTGGCCTTTTCGGCGACCCCGTTTCAGCCGGACTTGGAGGCTGTGAGCCCCAACCTGTTGCCGTACCTCCGGAAGGTCATCGACGAAGACCTGAAGTTCGAAGCCGGCGAGATCCTGAACGAGGAGCACCCCATGCTGGGCACTGTGCTGCTCCTTCCCATGGTCGTCCACGACGATTTCATGGAGCAGGACCTGTGGTCCGAGTTGGCCGTCTTTGCCGTTGAAGGCCACGGGGTGATGGCCACAGCCACCTCGTCCATGAGTGCCGAGATGGCAACCGAGCAACTCCACGCCGTCCTCGACATGCTCCACGTGACCAAGCCGCCGGTCCCTCTCGAGGAGCTTCCCACGGGTCAGTTGGATGCCCCCGCCGGCTATCGCATCGAGCTCCCCACGGGCTGGCGAGCGCTGACCCCCACCGAAGCCCGGGTCCTCGCCACGACCCGCATCGCGGGCGAGGGGCCCTTCAGCGGCCAGTTCGCCAACCTGTTCGTGGTGGACACGGCCTCGCTGGAAGGCCTGATCTTCCACTGTGAGGCCATGGCCGATGCCACCCTGGAGATCCTGGCCCCGGCCAAGTCCCCCAGCGCGGCCGAGAACTTCCTCACCTATGCCCGGGTCATGCTTCGGGGCGGCCGGGTGCGCATTGCCACGGGTATCGATGAGATCTTCGTCGACGCCCTGTCCGACCTCCCCCTGCACCCCAAGGACGAGGGCGCTCTCGAGTTCATCAACCTGCAGAACCGGGAGGCGTATCTCTGGCGGGTCAAAGGAACCCTGTTCGAAAAACCGGCAGAGGCCTCGTTCTTCTACACGAACTGGGACGACGTGGGCCTGACCTGCCTGGCGATAGCCGAGGCCGGTGAAGAAGGCCGGCTGGGCACTTTCGACCAGATCGTGCGGGGAATCTCGGTGATCGACGGCCCCAACCACCCGTCACACCTCTCCATGCGTTCCCACTACGTGCGCTGGTGGCCCTACAGCCATCCCGCCCTGCAACTCTACTGGCTGCCTCTACCTCTGCTGCTGCTGGGAGGCGTGCTGCTCTTCAAGGACTAGGTGGGGCCAAGAAGCACCTGTTCTGACCCCATCCCGGCCACTGCCCCCGCCCAGGCGTCAGCGACTCAAGGTCGACAGGAGGGACTTGCCCTCTTCCACCGCCTGCGCCAGCCGGGCCCGAGCCGCCGGATCCCCCTCTGCGAGGAGGACCCTCCCGGTCAGACCTGCTTCGAAAAAGGCCGCACCCGGGCAACGGGGATCCCGGCTCGCCACCAGGGCCGGAACAGCCTCCAGGGCTCGGGTCCGGTCCTGTTCCCGCAGGGCACCGAGCAGGTCCTCTGCCCGCTGGGCCTGGGTCTCTCCATGCCCGACCTCTCCCGGTGGCCCCCCCTCGCCCGCAATGTCCTGGTACAGGTCGCAACCGGCGACACCTCGAAGTTCCGAGGGTCCGGAGATTCGCTGCATCCGCGCCACAAAGCTCCTGGGTGGCCCCTTGCCCTGGTCCGCATAGGCCATTCCCGCCACCTGTCTGTTCGCCTCCCGGGGCAACCAGGGGCCCCAGTGTGGGTCCACATCGAACGGCGGGGTGGCATCGAGCACCATGCCCGCTGTCTCGAGCCAGGGGGTCAACTCGGCGTTCCAGTTCTTCCACGGCGGATCCCCGAGCAACACGTGGGCCCGGGTCGTGACCTCCCCCTTCTGCTTCGGCCCCAGGTGGACTGACCGAATGGCTGAAACAGGGCCAAAAGTCGATGCCGGCACCGCCAGTCCCTGGGACAGGGCCTCCCCCCAGGCCGCATCCCTTTGAGCCGCGACCACCAGGAGGTCGCGCCAGGCCTGGTCCTCCTGTCGGTCCAGGGAGAGTTCCGACAGGCCTGTCGCCAACGCCCGATACTGTACGGCGGCAGCGCCGGGGTCCGACTCAGACCGGGCAAGGTCCCGCCAGGCATGGGCCACCGGACCCACCAGGATTCTCAACTGCTCCGCCGGAGGCAGCTCGGGCGGGGACTTCAACGCATTGCAGCCCAGTCCTGACATCAACAGAAAGGTCACCACCCGGTGCAGCTACACCAGGGAAAGGACCGTGTCCACCAACCCGACTGACACACACCGAGAAAGCACACAGCGATATGCTCTGGCCATGGCCGGCACCCTGCCGCAAACCCTGGCGGCAGTCACGTCACGCCGTGGTTCCAGGCACGGCACGAACGATGACTGCTACGCGCTGTTCGACGCGTCAGTCGAAGAGGTACGCGACGCGCGACGGGGAATCATGTACCTGGTCGCGGATGGCGTGGGCTCCATGAAGGATGGAGCACTCGCCGCTCGCATCACCTGCGACACCCTGCGAAAGTTCTTCACCAGCCCACGCAGGGCCTCGCAGAAGAGCCTCCTGGACCTGGTCGAACTCGCCGACCGGGCAGTGCGGGAAAAGACCCAAAGCGCCACAACCCTCGCGGGCGTCTGGATCGCCCAGGAACAGGTCCTGGCCTTTTCCGTCGGGGATTCAGCCATCTTCCGGCTCCGAGATGCTCGCCTGGAGCGCCTGAATTTCCCCGACACCCGGGCAGGTGGGTTGGCGACCTATGTGGGCATGGGCCAGCGAGTGCGCACTGCATTGCAGATCCACGTCCTCGAGGTTCGGGTCGGCGACCTCTACCTGGTGTGCAGCGACGGGGTCCTGGATGCCCTGGAAGAAAAGGCGATACGGAATGCCTTCTTCGTGGCACCCGGTGCCCGTGGACTGGTGAACGAGTTGGACCGCCAGCTTGTGCAGCGCGGACACGACGATGACGCGACGGTGATCGCGGCCCAGGTCCTGGCTCTGGAGCAGTGAGCCCACCCTCCACAACCACCGTGGCGGATCTGCTCCGGGACCAGGGCTGCCCGGTGAATCCTGGGCGAGCCCTGGTCCGAGCCGGACTGAAGCGGCGGCAGGCCGATCGCCTCCTGGTGACCCCTATCGAAGGCGAGGCCGATCGACAGCGGGTGGCCGTGCTCGGTGCCCTCCTGGCGGTCCAGTCCAGCGGGGGACCCGCGGACCAGGGTCCTGCCACCCGGGCGCTGGCGCTGGCGCTGCTCGCCGATCCGGAGACCGTCCAGGTCTCCCTGACGGGCCCCGCCTGGCTCGGGCCCGAGCCCTGGCTTCCACTGGACGGACGGGTCCCGCCCGCCCAGGCCCGCCGGGTACACCACCTGCTACACGGTCGGTTCGTGGCAGGGCACCAGGTCCAGGTCATCTGTGACCCTCCTCTTCGCATTGGAAGCCGGCGCCCACCCCGAGAATCCCAGGCCGTCCGGCGGCGCCGGCTCTTCTCCCGGTGGGACCAGGGGGTTCGATGGGACGACGAGGGGTTGTTCAGCGCCACACCGGAGGCCCTGGCCCAGGACCTGGTCGAGGGGGCGAGTGGCGTGGCCTTCGACGCCGGATGCGGCCTGGGAAGCCTGTCCCTCGCCCTGGCACGACAGGCCGCCGTTTCCCGGGTGATCGCCGTCGAGGCCGATCCCATCCGCCTGGCCCATGCCCGTCACAACGCCCAGCTTTACGGTGTGGCGGACCGCATCGAATTCCGGCAGGGCGATGCCATCGAGGAGCTCGGTCAGACCGACTGTGACGTGCTCGTGGCCGATCCGCCCTGGGGGGGGAGAGACCACGACCGGGAGCGCATGACGGCGGATCAGCTCGGGTATGACCTGGCGGCACTCCTCGAACACGCCCCTGCCGACACCCGCCTCAAGCTCCCGGTGTCCTTCGTTCCGGAGAGCCTGCCTGGGGAATGGTCCTGGCGACCCGCCACGGACCACCGGGGGGTGTTGAAGTTCCTGGTGGCCACCCGTGCCTGACTGGGTCGGTTGGCTTGTGGTCCTGGGGCTGGGGCTGGACACCCTCAGGCGTGTCTACGGGGTCGGACGAACCCTCAATGACCACCTGGTCGCCGCCGTGGTGATGGGCTGCATGGGTTTCTATGCCCTGATGCACCAGGTTTCCGGGTTTGCCGGGTTCCTGTTGGGTCCCGTGGGCATCTGGGCGCTGTTCCTGGGCCTGGACGCCAATCGGCCCTTCCTGCTCTCCCCGGTGCTGGGTTGGGCGTCTCAACTGGCCTATTCCTTTGCCCTCTGGGGCGGCCTTGTCTGGTGCATCCACGCACCATGGTCCCTGCTCCACAGTGACGACCCCTGGTGGCCCGGGCAGTGGCTCCTCCTCGCGCTCCTGCTGTCAACGTGGGGAACCCTCCAGGCGGCGACCCGGGGGATGGTCGTGCGTGAACACCCGGTCCGTGGACTGCCTGGTCGGCTGGTTCAACTCTCGGACCTCCATGCCAGCGCCTTCATGCACCGGGCGCAACTGGACCTCCTGGTCGACCAGGTCAATGCCCTGCATCCCGCCCTGGTGGTCGTCACAGGGGACCTGGTCATGCCCTTCTCAGAGCGAGACTACAGCTACCTGGTCGAGGCACTGGCCCGGCTGGAGGCACCGGTGCTGTGCTGCCCCGGCAACCATGACCTGCCAGTTCTGAACCCGCTCAAGGAAGCCCTTGAGGCCGTCGAAGTGGCACTGCTTGTCGACGAGCAGACCCTCCAGCCAGTCGAGAACGGCCTGTTCGAGGTCACCGGGGTGAACTTCCACTGGCACGACGCCCGGGGCCAATTCAACCAGTTCGTGCAGCAACTGGCGCCACCGACCCGGGGTGCCTTCCCCTTGCTCCTTGCCCACGATCCTCGCCTGGGTCGATGGGTCCCGGAGGATCGCTTCCAACTGGTCCTGTCCGGCCACACCCACGGAGGCCAGGTGGCCTGCAACATGTTCGGCCTCCCGGTGTCGGTCCTGCGGTTGTTCGGCGTCCGAGACCAGGGCTGGTTCACCACCGGCCGAACGCGGCACCATGTCCACCGGGGAAACTGGCTGATCGGTCTACCTCCGCGCATGGGTGTGGCAGGTGAGATCGCGTTGTTCCTCCCCGAGCCGCCTGCCGGTTAGCTGGCCGCCATGCTGATTCTCGCTCTTCTCGCATGCAATGGCGGTACGCCGGCCGACCTGGTCTTCACCGGGACCCTTCACCTGTCCTCCGCCGAGACGACCACCGCTGTGGCCATTCGAGAGGGGGTCGTCGTGGCCATCGGTTCCGAAGCCGAAGACCTGGCCGCCGGGGCGGCTGAACTCGTGGAGCTCACCGGAAATCAGCGAGGCTGGCCTGGGTTGGGAGACGCACACACCCACCTGCTCCCCGGCAGCTTTGCCCTGGATCGCCTGCTGTTGATGGGGGTGAATTCCATCGAGGACATCGTGGAACGGGTCGCCGAGTACGCACCCGAGAACCCCGATGAGCCCTGGGTCTTCGGCTATGGATGGCTGGAAGAGGGAATCGAGACACCTGAAGGCCTGTCCCTGGACGCAGTCCTGCCCGATCGGCCCGCGATCCTGGTCAACAACTCCGGCCACTCTGCCCTGGTGAATTCCGTCGCCCTGGAGCGGGCCGGAATTACCGCTGACACGCCCGATCCTGCGGGGGGCATCATCGGTCGCACCGAGGACGGCGAGCCCAACGGGTACCTGGTCGAGAGTGCCCTCTCCCTGATGAGCGAGGTCGCCCTTGTCGACTACGACGACGACGACTTCATGGAATCCCTGGGCCCGGACCTGACCGACTTCGTACGCACCGGCGTCACCTCCGTCGGCGAGATCATGGCCATCCCAGGCGTCGACATCAGTCGCCCCCAGGTCTACGCCGAGCTTGCCGATCGGGGAGAGTTGCCTCTGCGAGTGCACTTTTATGTGCCCGTCTTCACGCCGGATGGCCTGGCGGACGCCGTGGCCGGCGCTGCGGACTGGGACAGCGAAAGGCTCCGTTTTGCCGGGGCCAAATTGTGGGTCGATGGCTCCATGGGCACCGCCCAGGCATGGATCTCCGAACCGCTGGAGACCGATCCTGACGACTTCGGCCTGCACTTTTTCGACACCGAGGACCTGGTCCAGGTGGTGCAGGATGCCGAGTCTCTCCAGGTCCCCCTGAAGCTCCACGCCAACGGGGATGCAGCAGTGGCTGCCGCCCTGGACGCTTTTGAGACCGTCTCTTCAGACCTGGGGGGGCTGAAGCTGCAGCACACCCTCGACCACGTGGTGCTGATGGCCGATGCTGATCGCGCCCGTATGGCCGCTCTGGGGCTGGTCGGCAGTGTGCAGCCCGGTCACGTGATCCCCTCGAGCATCGGGGAGACAGCCGACCTGTGGGGTGAGGAGCGCTTCGATCGGGCCTATGACTACCGCTCCCTGGTGGACAGTGGTGTACCCCTGGCCCTGGGAACCGACTGGCCAGTCTGGCTGTCGCCGGGCCCCCTGCTCAACAGTTGGTCCGCCCTGAACCTGGGAGACCACGCCCTGACCCTTCCCGAGGCCCTGGATGCCTATGCCTCAGGATCGGCCCGGGCGCTGGGTCTGGAGGACAAGATCGGGACCCTTGCCGTGGGTGCCTGGGCGGATGTCGTGATCTTCGATGCCGACCCCCTGACCGTGGAGACAGCCGACCTCACCAAGATCAGTGTCGACGGCGTCTGGGTCGGAGGAGAGAAGGTCTGGTAGGTGGCGTCAGTGGAAAAGCCGCACCCAGAATGAGGAAACGATCTCCCGCAAGGTCCGACGAGAAACGGGTGTCTCCTGCTCCACCTCCTCCGAGAGCGATGGCATGGGCGGAAGTTCGCCATGTGAAAAGGAAGGGCCCAGGTTGACGGCCTTGAGGCCGAGGTCAGTCCAGTTGCAAGAGCGGTCCATGAAATCCTCTGCCCCGCCATACGGTCCTTGATCTCCACACGTGACACCCTGCAGGCGTTGTCCCGGCCTCCCACCGGCCAATCGGACCCCCTTGGCGCCCTCCTGGCGCGCCACCTGCTCATCGGAAACAAAGAGGGGCTGACACCCGGAGACCACGCCATCGGGTTCCTGCCGGACGACTGGCACTTGAATGAATCCACCCGTTGCGGTGTCCTGGCCTCCCATGAACGCCTTGCTGTGGTTCCTCCTGCATCCTGCGGTGGCCGATCCCACCCTGCCCGACCTGGTCCTGTTGGGCTTGCCCAACTCACCGGACCGGAGCGCTTTCCTGGTGTTGGTTTCCGAGGATGCCCTGCCGAGGATCCTGGCCCCTGCGGATCAACTGACCACCCAGAAGACCCAGCGGCTGACCTGGGCCCTCACCGAGGCGAGTGCCTTCAAGCTCAGGGCAGGAACGCCCGAGTCCTCCGCCCCAGGGTGTGCACCCGGAGGGACTGAGCTGGGGTCACGTTCCGTTCCTCAGCGCCTGTCGAAGTCCGCCCTGGAACTCGCACCTGCTGAACCCCAGCCCCTGGAACACGTGTGGCTGGTGTCCAGAAGCAAGGACGGCACTCTCGTCCATCCCGCCACCGTTGACCGGGTCGATGAGGGCGTCCTGCACTACGTGCTGCTGCAGCCGGTTTCACTGGTCGCAAGCACCGGGGGACCGGTGGTCGATGTGCTCGGCCGCGTGGTGGGGGTCCACAACGGAATCCAGGAGACCGAGGACGGCCGTACACTCGGACGAGCCTGCTCATTGGTGGCCACCCGGGCAGCCCTCGAATCCAGGGTACCTCCTTGAATTCCAGAGTAGAGAACCCCTAAAGTGGTCCCTGGCACCTCCCTCCAGGAACCCGAAATGTCCGACCCGAACACCGACGCTGGGCTTGTCTACGCCCCGCCCTATGACGCTTCATCCGAACTGGACCCGGCCAGCGCAGAAGCCATCAGTGAGGCCTCCGATGACCTGAAAAGCCTGGCCTACTTCCAGGAGATGCACGCACGACAGACCAACCGTGCGCGGGCGATCCTGCTGGGCACCGTCTTCCTGATGCTTGTCGGAAACATGGTCCTGACCGGGCAGATGCGTTCAGACGTGATGACCAACCTGGACCAGGCCCGTCTGGACCAGGCTGCCCTTTCCGAGATGGTTCAGACACGGGTGATCGCCCTCGAGTCCCGGATCGCGGCCCTCAACGGCGAGATCCTGCAATTGAGGGTGGATGCAGCAAAGCCGACAGAGGAAGCCGTCCCCGAAGAGTAGCCCGGACCCTGCGTCCGCTATTGCAACAAGGCGGCCAGTTCTGACACGGACATGCGACCCAGCAGGGCCGCCTCTCCCACCGCGGCCTCGGCCAGGGACCGCTTGACAGCCTGGAGGTCGGCAATTCGCTCCTCGACCGTGTCCTCGGCGATGAGCTTCACGGACACCACGGGTCGGGTCTGGCCGATGCGGTGAGCCCGGTCTGTCGCCTGGTCCTCGACAGCCGGGTTCCACCAGGGATCCGTGTGAAAGACGTAGTCCGCCTGGGTGAGATTCAGACCCGTCCCGCCCGCCTTGAGCGACAGCAGGAAGACCGGCGGACCTCCTGCGGACTGAAAATCATCGATGACCGCTTGTCGGTCCCGGGTACTGCCATCCAGCCGGGTCCAACCCAATCCCGCGGAGTCCAGGGCCGCCTGGATCCGATCCAGAAACCCCGTCCACTGGGAAAAGATCAGGGCCTTGTGGCCACCTCCCACGACCTCGTCCAGGGCCAGCAGCAGGTGATCGAGCTTTGAAGAGAGCGCCGGCCGATCGCCGGGGAGCAGCCCGGTGTGGCAGGCGGCCTGGCGAAGCCGGAGAAGCTGTTCGAGGACATCCAGGGATCGCTTCGCACCCAGGGCTCGTGCAACCTCCTCCCGACCCGCCTCACGCACAGCGTCGTAGATGTCCCGCTGTTCGGAAGACAACGCCACGCGGAGAGTGATGTCCGTCCGCGACGGCAGGTCCTGGGCCACGTCCTGCTTCAGTCGACGGAGGACGAAGGGGCCGATCCGGCGCCGCAGTGCCGCGATGGCCCGGGACTCTCCCCGCTCCACCGGCCCCGCGAAGCGCACCCGGAAGTCCCGACGCCCCCCCAGGAAGCCGGGCATCACGAAGTGCAACTGGCTCCAGAGTTCCTCGAGCCGGTTCTCTACCGGCGTACCGGTCAGGCAAAAACGATGCTCTGCCTGGAGCTCAAAGGCCACTTGAGCGGTCTGGGACTCCGGATTCTTGATCGCCTGGGCCTCGTCGAGGACCACGGTGTTCCAGGAGGTCTCCCGTAGCCTCGAGTCCAGCCGAAGAAGTGCGTAGGACGCGATCACATAGTCCGCCTCCGGGTCCAGCCGACGCTTCGGGCCATGGAAGACACAGACCCGCCGCCCCGGGAGGAAGCGGCTGATCTCGGCGGCCCAGTTGCGGAGGACCGAGGTCGGCGCGACCACCAGGACCTGGCCGTCCATCCCATCGACAGCCACCAACGCCTGGAGCGTCTTTCCAAGCCCCATGTCGTC
>CAZMNK010000022.1:37580-51540 GCA_964567625.1 uncultured Enterobacterales bacterium
CAGGATTCCCCCCAGAGAGGCCCGGCAGAGAAACTGGAGCCACGCCACTCCCGTCCGCTGATACGGCCGCAGTTCTGCCGCCAGGTCCGCGGGAAGTTCCGGTTCTGGCAATCCTTCAAAGCCCTCCGCCAGCAGGGCCCTCAGTCGGTCCAGGGCCGGTGGCGGCGGGTGATCCAGGGCCCGGGCGAGTTCGGCGGCCGGACCGATCGCGTGCTCTGGCAGGCTGCCATCGGTGCCCTGGGCTGCCACCAGGTCCTCGAGCAAGTCGTGGTGTTTCTCCAGGAGGCCTCGGGGCAGCGGGGCCCAGCCTCCCTCCAACAGCGGCACCAGGCTGCGGCCTTCCCGCCAGGCCGCGATCAACTCCCCGGGGTCGGCATCGCTCTGAATCCGCAGACCGACACCCGTTTCGCTCGATGCCAGGGCCAGGGAGGCCGGTTCCTTTCGTACCTGCCAGCGCCCCACGGAGCCCTCCACGGCGCCTTTCCACCGGGGAAGACGATCCCGGACCCAGTGCACCGCGTCCTCCCCTTCCAGGTGCCAGGGGCGTCCGATGGGAATCCCCAGGGCCCCGTCCAGCCTGTGCCGGAGGGTGGCCTCCGCCGCCGCATCCCGAACGCAGACCTCCTTGCCCTCCTGGACCAGGCGTCCACCCTCGACACGGGCCACGACAGGGTCTCCGTAGACCACCTCACACAGGATTCCCAGCCCTTCTTCCCCCCGGTCCCAGAGTCGAACACGCCCACGGGGGACCACGTCCAGGACCTGGGAGGGAAGGCGTTGGGTCCGCACCTTGACCGTCAGGGTCCTGCGCAGCCGGGGCAGGACCTCGGCCACGATGCGCCCCTCGTCGCCCGGCTCGAAAAGCACGCCACGAACCAGGGTGGTGCGCTGGTGACTTTCCAGGCCACCGTCGCTGGAAGGGTGCAGAGCATTCCCCACCCTCACCACGCCACCCCGAAAGGTCTCGCTGACCTCGGATGCCCGGTGGAGACTCAAACGGTATCCCTCATCGTGGTCCTGGAGCACCGCCACCGGCAGCACCGGATGGGCCGAGGTGGTCACCTCTGCGCCATCCAGGGTCACCACCGAGCCAGCCTCGGACCAGGCCACGAGCATCCGCTGCCACCCGACCGCGGGCAGGTTCCGGTCTCCGAGCCGGAGCACCTCGTCGACCACCAGGTCCGCCTCGGTCGTGTGAAGGCCCACGACTTGCCGAACGTTGCCCTTGAGCGGACTTTCTCCATCCGGCTTCAGGATCGTCCGCACCACGATGAGTTCCCGGCCCTGGCGGGCCAGGTCGTAGCGCAGGCGCACACCCCGAGCGGTGGTGTCCGGTAGCGCCTCGCCAGTCTTCTGGGCGTGCAGGGTCGCGATAAGCGCCGCAGCGGCATGGGCACAGGCATCCTTGCCACAGTCGCAGCCCCAGTCGTCGTCTTCCGGCCACAGGTAGACCTGGAGGGCGGTCTCTCGCCCAGGGACCTTGACCGACAGGGTGATCTCCTCGTCATCCTGGGACACCCCTCGGACCACGCCCGCCCGGGCCAGGCGGGACCCGGCACTCCACGCGGCATCACTGCCGCGGGCGCGAAAGGCTGAAATCAGGTCATGGACGTCCATCGCCGGCAGCTATCCCCAACGGAGCCTCGGCGGGCCGAGTTAGCGGGGGGTGCCTGGGAGGAGCTCATGATCCCGCGTCCCGCCGAGACCAACCAAGAAGCCCTGTACGAGTCCCTGAACTCGACGGACCACAATGCCCGCGTGGCCTGGCTGCGCAGCCTTTCCGGGAAGGAGGAGGCGACCCTCTATGCCCTGTGCGAGGGAACCACCCTCACCGTGGAAGAGCTGCATCGGGGTTCGGACATGGTCATCCTCGAGGGCTGGAATTCCCTGCCAGCCTTTCGCACTTTTCAAAAGCGCGTGATCGTCCACGAGGACCAGGTCCAGGGGTACAACCACCAGGCCTTGAGTTGGTTGACCGGCCCGGGACACTTCCAGATCCGACCCAGTGAGGAGGTTCCTGGCGAGGTCTGGTTTGACTACATCTGGGAACCCTCCAGTACCCCCAACCTCTTTCCGCCACCCCGGGCCAACACCTCGGGAATCTCCACCCTGGTCTATGGGCACATGATCGACATCGTGCGAAAGGTCAGCGACCACGTGTACATCGGCAGGGCCTACAAAAAGGGCAAAGAGACCCCGAACTACTTCGGCCTGGTCCGAACCGATGCATAGCGGTCTGAAACTGGCCGTGCTGGCCGTGCTGGCTCTGCTCAGTGGCTGTGACAGGACAGGCTGCCTGGGCGGCGAGGAGGGCTGTGTCGTGCCCTCTCCCTGCGGCGAAGCCATCGTCTACTCCTGCCAGGAGGGCACCAGCGAGGTCTCGATCCTGGAGGAGGGGGACACTTTTCCCGGAGGCATGGACACCCTGGCATCCGTCGGGGACTTCGTCCTGTCCAATGACCGGGTCACCGCCGTCATCGATGCCCTGGATCACCCCCACTACCTCTCACCCACGGGCGGCAGCCTTCTCGATCTGACGACGGTGGGTGCCGACAACGACAGCCTGCGAAGCATGTTCCAGGTGGTCGGCCTGCTTCCCGACGAGGCCGCGAACTACACCCGTGCCGAGTTGATCCGCGACGGAAAAGTCCAGGGGGTTCAGTTCGTCGGCACCCTGGATGGCCGGCCGGACACGACCATCGCCACCCGCTACGAGATCCGGCCCTGCGAGCCCGGCATCCGGGTGCGCACCGAGGTCTACAACGGCGAGCCGGACCCCCAGACCTGGTTCCTGGCCGACGCCTGGTACTACGGCGGTCGGGAGACCCTGCCCTTTACCCCCGCACCGGGCACCGGCTTCGACCAGCCAAGCTGGGGCCTGACCACTGTGCCCGATGCCATTCTCAGCGTGCCCTACGTGGCCATTGCCGGCCATGCCGACCCGGCCGCGAGCTACGCGGTGCTGTCGTGCAACGACGAGACCCTGACCGGGTTCCATTCGGATGAGGTCTCGGGCATGGGTCCGGAGCGGCGCATCGTGATGCCGCGGGACTACCTGGTCTTCGAGCGCTTTATCGCCGCCGGCGAGGGCGCAGCGGTGTCTGCCGCTTCGGACCTGGCACTGGAGATCTTGGAGCAACTGGATGGCACCCAATGGACCACCCTGAGTGGGCAGATCCAGGCCAATGACGCCGTGGGGAGCTTCGAGGATCCTGTCCGGGCGTCCATCCTGGTCTCCGAGGGAACCCTGGCGACACCCCTGGACGATCGGGTGCCCTGGACCGAAGCCCATCTTGCGGAAGACGGGACCTTCGAGGTCCGGGTACCCAGCGACCGAAGCTACGTTCTGGGTGTCGAGGCCTTTGGCGAGATCGTGGCCGAGGTCGAACAGGCCGTGGAACTCGCGCCAGTCGACGCCGGGATCATCCACATCGACCCGGTGGGCCGCCTGACCCTGAACGCCACCGTGAACGGCGAAGAAGACCATGTCCTGGTGCTGATGGTTCCTTCAGACACCAGCACCCTCGAGGCAGAACCCCGCCAGTACCACGGCAATTTCTGGTCCTGTGCCCCGCTGCTCGGCAACCCGAACGACGGTTCCCCGGCCTGCAACCGCGTCCTGGTGTCCGGCCCCACAGAGGTTCTGGTGCCACCGGGGACCTATGACCTCTACGCCAACGCCGGCCCCTTCTCCACCGTGGCCCGCATCCAGGACGTCCAGGTTCTTCCTGGCTCGGTCCAGGGACTGCAGTTGGATCTGGCATTGCTGGACCTGCAGCCGGCCAACACCCTGAATGCAGACTTCCACGTCCATGGCTCCGCCAGCTTTGACAGCAGCCTGGATGATCACGACCGGGTCCGGGCCTGGCTGGCCGCTCGAGTCGACGTCATTGCCATCACCGAGCACGACACCAACTGGGATTACGCCCAGGCCCTGAGCGACCTGGAGGCCTATGACCGGCTGGTGGCCATGCCCGGCACAGAGTCCACCGGCCACATCCTCTGGAAGATCCGAGAGGACTACGACTTCCCCCAGGTCATCGGGCACTGGAATTTCTGGCCGATTCCCTTTGACGGGGACGCGCCCTACCGCGGGGTCGCCTGGGACGAACTCGCAGAGCCGGGCACACTCATGCAGCGCCACGCCGAACAGGGCTGGAACCCGGAGACCGGCGTGGCCCAGATGAACCACCCCTGGGCCGCCGCCCAGACCGGACGGGACCTGGGCTGGTTCAGTGCCATGGGTGTCGACTTCACCCGAGACCTGCCGGCAAACCACGATGGAACGGGACAGTCGATCATCCGTCGAACACCACCGGGCTCGGACCTTGCCAACATCGACTTTCACGCCACGGAGGTCATGAACGGCACAGGGAACCGGGTCTTCCTGCAGAATCGAACCCTGTGGCACTACCTGCTGAACCAGGGTTTTCCGCGAGCCGGGACGGCCAACTCCGACTCGCACACCATCGGCGGTGAAGTGATGGGGTTTCCTCGGACGTTGGTCTACACGGAGACCACCGTGGCCGACTTCGACGAGGACGCCTTCAATGCCGCGGTTCGATCCGGGGCTCTTGTGGGCACCAACGGGCCGGTTCTGGAGGCCTGGATCCAGGACGGTGACGCCACCTACTGGCCCAACGTGACCCCCGTGGAACTCTCGGACTCCGCCATACTCCATGTGACTGTTCGCGCCGCGCCCTGGGTACCGGTCGAGGAGGTGCGACTGGTCGTCAACGGAGAGGTTGTGGAAGCCCTCAGCGACTTGCCTCAGCCTGCCGACCCCTTTGGCGTGGAAGGCCTGGAAAGGCTGGAGACCAGTTTTGCCCTCAGCGACCTGGTCAGCGGCCAGGGCGACGCCTGGCTCTCGGTCGAGGCCGGCACCCCGCTGGTGGACAACGCCGACCTGGACTGCGACGGCATGCCGGACACCGGAGACAACAACGGGGACGGCACCATCGACTGGCGAGACGTGGCCGACCTGGATGAGGAACCCGAGGACACCACGTGCCTGGGGAATGTCGGGCCACTGGGAGAACCCGAGGTGCCCGCGGATCGCGAGGATCCGGGGCATCTCTTCGGTGCGGTGGTCCCCGGGGCAGCACCCAACGCGTTTACCAACGCCTTCGTTCTCGACCGGGACGGCGGCGGTTTTGAAGGGGTGCAGTGATGTTCACCGCACTCGCCTTGCTGACCGGTCTGACCCACGCGTCCCCCTGCGACATCGACGACGGCATGGCGGTGGGTCCGATCACCGCCAGCCCCTACGACGGCGATCTGGGCCGCGGGCACCGCGCCTGCCCCCGCAACGAGGCAGCTCTCGGAGGCGGTGGCCAGGCCGTGGTGGACCTGGGCAATTTCTACGGACACCTCCAGGCCAACTTCGCCATAGACGCCTCGATCCGGGTCACCGAGAGCACCGAGGTCTTCGGGACTCTGGAGCTGTTCCGCTACGACCAGGTCATCGGCGCCATTCCCACCACCGCCTCCGGTCTTGGCCACACGGTGATGGGTGTCAGCCAGCGGGTCCTGACTGCCGAGACCCTTGTCCTTGCGGCTTCCGGGAAGATCGTCCTGCCCACCGCGACCGCCCTTTACGTCAACGCCTGGCCCTACAGCATGGACCTGGGAGTGGCCGGGGCCTGGACACCCCATGAGCGTGTACGGGTACACGGCTACGCAAGCCTGCTGGGCACGGTCGCACTTTCCGAGGGGCCTGGAAATCCCCAGGCTGGTGCACAGATCGGCCTGGGCGCCCAGATCCGCCTGGCGCCCCCTGTGGCGCTGGTTGCCGATGTCACCAGCGGATTCGGCTACGATGCGCCGGTGGACCAGATCGCTCTGAGCGCAGCCGCCCGATTCGTACTTCGCAGTGCTTACGGCCTTGAGGTCGGTGCCACGGTCCCGGTGGCGGGTCGGGAGCGCTCCCTGGCTACAGTCGACCTGAGGGCCACCTGGCGGCATTGACCGCTCTCTGGTGGGTCCTCGCCTGCAACGGAACTGCTCTCAACCATTCCCCAGGGATCACCACACCCGACAGCCTGAAGGTTGGCATCACATCGGGTCTTCGACTGTCCCTGGACGGTGACTGGAAGGGTGAGGTCTACGGCCCGACTGGATTCGAGGGACGGACTGCCACGAAGAAACAGGAGGTCACCCTGGTCCCTGGCCGGTACCAGGAGGGCCGCTGGGAGCCTTCAGCCAAGCAGGTGGTGTTGGGCTTGTCCTAAAGGAGCGTCGCAAGGGGAAGATCCTGGTCTGTAGGCCAGCTTCCGCCCGGCGGGCCCACCAATGAGCCGGGACGTCTGGCCGGGTGAAGGATAGGGTCCCCATCCGTTCCCCTTCCCCGAACCGAAAAAGGGTCCTACCGGGCCCTGAATCCAGGAGAGTTTCGATGGCCACCTACAAATGCGACAAGTGCGGCATGGCCGTAAACGCGACCTGCGCCCACTGCGACAAGCCTCTCTTGAACGACGAGTTGTCCCGGCCCGATGGCAGCAAGGTCCAGGTCTCGAAGTGCCCCGAAGGCCACGGAAAGATCAAGTCGCCATTGTGCTGCGGCCAGGACATGACCTGCTCGATCTGATGCGCTGACAGTCTGACTGGGGGGATCCCCGCCCCTTTCACGCCCGCAGAAGCCCTGTCTGTGTCTTCACGGACACAGGTTGTGCTCGCCCCATAGGGTGAGGATGTCCTATTCTCAGCCTGCCCCCGGGGGACCTGAATGGTCACGCTCCTCATCCTCCTTGTCACGCCGGCCCAGGCCGTGTCCGACGAATGCGGAGAAGGACTCTGCCCGGTCGTCGAGGACCTGAACCTCGTCCTGGCGTCGACACCTTCGACAGCAGAAGCCGGGGAAGCCGAAGAAGAGGAACTCCTCCCGGCATCCAGGACAGGGCAGAAGGTCTACGACGCCAACCTGGAGCGTGTACAGGAAGCCCAGTACAAGGTGACCGATGTCCAGTACTGGAGCCTCTACAGCTTCTACCAGAACTGGCTGGAGAACCAGGCCCGCTACGAGGAAGTGGGCAAGGCAGCCCAGGTACCCCCCGAATTGGTGGCAGCTCTCCACTGGCGGGAAAGCCACGGGGACTTCGACACCTATCTTCACCAGGGCGACCCCCTGGGCCAGCCCGCGGTGAACCACCCCACGGACATTCCAGTGTTCTCGCTCTGGGAAGAGGCCGCTGTCCATGCCCTGGGCTTGCAGCAACACTGGCTGGAAGACCTGAACATCGACTCGACGACAGCCGACCCGGTGGCCCTGGCAAGCTTTGCCGAAATCTACAATGGACTCGGGTACCACAACAGCGGCCTGACCAGCCCCTACGTGTTTTCCGGAACCGACCGGTACACCACCGGTAAATTCGTCAGCGATGGCCGCTACAAGCGAAATGTCCAGGATGAACAGGTCGGGGTGATGACCCTCTTGCAGTACCTGTCGGACATGGCGGTACTGGGCGAGACTGGCGATCCAATCTCGGAGGCCACCCCCATCCTCCAGAAAGGGGATCAGACGAATGGGGTGGAAGCCCTCCAACAACTTCTCATCGACCAGGGGTACCTGTCGGGCAGCGCAGACGGCGACTTCGGCTCTCGCACCAAGCGAGCCGTCAAGGATCTCCAGGAAACCGAGGGGCTCGAGGTCGACGGGATCGCGGGTCCCCAGACATGGGAAGCCCTGTTGAGGGACGAGGCAGTCGAGGCGGAAGACTGAAGGGCCGTCGCCGGGGTACAGGTCACCGGGTGAGGAGCACCGCGCACTGGATTCTGCTCCCCTGGCTGACAGGCTGTTCCTCGTCGGGCGTCTCCCTGATCCTCGACACCGCCCAGAGCGACTCCCGACAGGAGGATTCAGGGGTACAGACCGAGGTCCTGCCCAGTGTCCCGGAGACAGTCCCGGACCCGACCGGGGTCTGCCAGCTGGTCCTGGAGTGTCCCGGCGTGATCCCGGACGAACCGAAGATCGATTGCCTGCTCGGTGTGACCGGCGAAGACGGCCACACCTGGTACGAGGGTCCTGCTGGCGTCGAACGCCGAGGGCGTTCCTCGGGCACGGCCCCAAAACCCCAATACGCCGTAGAGCTCCGCGATGAAGCCGGACAGGAGCAGAGCAGGGACCTGCTCGGGATGGGTGGTGAGAGCGACTGGGTGCTTCACGGCAACTACTTCGACCGACTCCTGATGCGGAACATGCTCGCCTACGATCTGTTCCAGTCCTTTGGGGGGCCGGAGCGCTACGCCCCAGAATCCGCCTGGTGCGAACTGTCCCTGAACGGGGTCTACCAGGGGGTCTACACCCTGGTGGAGCGCATCAAACGCGACGACGACCGCATCCAGCTCGACGAACGCATCCAACTCGTGGACTCCGGGTCCGGAGACGCATTCGTGATCAAACACCATGACTCGGACACCCTCTTCAATCTGCAGATGACCAATGATGGTTTCAAGCTGGTGTACCCGAACCAGGAGACCGCCTCGGCTGAAGCGGTGGCCCGGGTGACCGACAGACTGAGAGGCTGGGAGAACGCGCTCTACAGCGATGACCCCTATGACCCGGTCACCGGCATCTTTGCCTTTGTGGACCTGGAGAGCGCGGTGGACATCGTTCTGCTCGAAGAGTTCATGAAGAACAACGACGCGTATTTCCTGAGCCTCCACCTGTGGCAGGACATCGACGGCCGAATTCACTGGGTGCCCTGGGACCTGGACCTGAGCCTGGGTCAGCCCAGCTACAACGACAATGAGAATCCGGAGTCGTGGGTCCTGTACCGCCCGGACATCATCGCCCGAATGGCCCTTGCCCCGGAGTTCTCGACTCGAATGGTCGAGCGCTGGGCCGAGCTTCGCAGCGGCCCACTGGCCACCGAAGCTGTTCTCGCCACCCTGGATTCACACCAGGCGACCCTCGGCGATGCGATCGACCGCAATTTCGAGACCTGGCCCATCGAGGAGATCGACTTCTGGGGGTACCTCTACCCGGTGTCCTCCTACGCCGAGGAGGATGCAAGGGTACGCAACTGGATCCGGGAAAGGCTGGCCTGGATGGACAACGCCGTCAGCACCTACTGAGCCGCACTCCCCACCCACGACTCCGACGAGGGCTTAGCCCCCTGGATGCGCGGGAACCTGGTCGGCTATTGACGCGGAAACGCCGAGGCACCACCCGGGAGGCCGCATGCCCAGACGCCCTCAATCCTGTGGCATCGGACAATCCCGCAGGGTCGAGAACGCTACGATGCCTCTCGCCGCCGTTCCTTCCTTCTTGGAGACTCCGTGCCCCCCCACAACGATCCCGGGTGCCAGTTGGTGGTGGTGGGTTGCCCCTCCATCGACGACGTCCATGTGGGTACACATCACCGAAGAGGAGTCGGAGGCGCGGCCTTCATCACCGCTTTGTCAGCCCGAACCGCAGGCCTGGAGGTCGGCCTGGTGGCCCGCCTGCCCCGGGAGATTCCAGACGAAATCGCGGCCGTGTTCGGACCGGGGGGCCTGAAACGCCCCAACCTTCCCCGCCCCCGCGGGGACCTGCCACGCTTTGTGATCGGCTACGACCAGGAGCAACGAGCGGAGTACGGGTCGTTCGAACCAGGGGTCGAGCGCGGGATCTGCGCTGCCGACGTGCCAACGAACTGGCTCGACCAGGCCGCCCTGGTCCACGTGGCGGCACTGGGCGAGACCGCAGCACGCCAGCACGGGGTGATCCAGGGTCTCCGCGAGGCCGGCTACACGGGCCTCATCAGTGCCGGAACGGGACTGCTCCTGGCCCGGAGGGAACCCGAGGGCTGCAGGAACCTGGCCGCCACCTGCGATCTCTTCTTCCTGAATCGCGAGGAAGCTGGAATCCTCTTTCCCCAGGGCGTCCCACGAACCCTGGAGACGACCTTTGTGATCACCGATGGCGCAAGGCCCGTGGAGGTGACCGGCGGACCTCACCAGGGGACCTATGTGCCGCCAGAGGTGTCTGCCTATGAAGCAACCGGCGCCGGTGACGCCTTTTGTGGCGGTTTCCTGGCCGGTCTGATCGACGGGCGTTCCCCCCCCGAGGTGGGTTTCGAACAGGCGGCCAGAGCACTGGCGGCACCCGGGGCAGAGGCCCTGATGAAAGCGGTGGTCCAACGGGTAGGAGTCCGTGCCGAACCAAGTCCGGCTCGCATCGCCGCGGTGGCTGCGGAACTCTCCCGGGTGGCAAGCGGCTCCTCTCTGGATTTCTGCGGTTTCCCCCTGCCCGAGCGAGACGACCCCCTCGCCGTGGAGACCCTGGCCCTGGCCACCCTTCACCAGTACGGCTTCTGGTTCGCCGATGACCAGGGCTGGACCGAGCCCATGTTTGCCATGGCCGACGGCAAACGTTTCAAGGGCTCCGACTTCATCTGGCAAGCCTTTACCCGGGCCGCCCGAGACCCCGAACAGCTGGACGCTCGGCGACTCGCCACAGACCCGGAACTGTTCCCTCGCATCTGCCAGAGCGATGCAGGCTCCTGTCCCGTGCCTCAACTCGAGAGCCATGTAGCCCTCCAGATGGCCTACGGAAATGCCCTCCTGGAGCAGTGGGACGGCCGTTTCTCAAACCTCCTGGCCCAGGTCAACCAGGCCCCCAACCCGGGCGCCACCCTGCTGGAACAACTGGCAAGACTCCCAGGTTTTGCAGAGGACCCCCTCGCCAAGAAGGCAAACCTCCTGGTGGTGATTCTGGCCAACCGCCCCGAAGGATTCCTGGCGCTTCGAGACCCGGACTGTGTCCAGCCCATCGTCGACTACCACCTGATGCGGGGGTGCCTGCGAACCGGCTGCGTGTCCGTGCTGGACGAGGACCTTGCCCTGCGCCTCGCCCGGCGCCAGTGGGTCGATGGCCCCGAGGAAGAGGCGATCCGTGCCGCCTCCAACCTGGCGATCGCCGAGCTTGTCCGACAGTCCGGCCGAACCGTGGGGGAGATCGATGGTTTCTTCTTCGTCAACGGGCGACGCACCTGCCTGGAGACCGAAGAGGCTCGCTGCGAGACCTGTGTTCTCCAGGCGGCCTGCGCCCGAGAGAAGGCGCTCTTCCAGCCGGTGATTCGAACCACGGCCTACTAGTCGCCACTCAGTCTTCGGACCGTCCCCCAGACATCCGCAGCACGTAGAGCCCCAGGGCAGGCGTTCCCAACAGGATCGCCAGGACAGTCAGGTGCCAACCCTCGGTCACCAGCCCGCTCTCCAACAGCGCGATCCGATCGTCCGGGGCCAGCCAGCCACTGAGGGCCAGCCCCACCCAGAACCAGGCATACAAGAGCACCGGAAGATGGGTCCTGGCCCAGTCGAGGCGGTCTGACTTCCGGGTCATCCAGGTCTCACAGGTTCGGGGCAATGAGCAGCAGGGCCAGGACGGGCCAGTCCAGGAGGACCAGGCCCCAGAGGGTCAGGGTGCGCCGACGCTCACTCCACTGTCGCTGGTGCTCGATCCAACGATTCTGGAGGGTGTAGGTGAACACGAACACAAACCACGCAATGAAGTTGATCAGCGGGATGCCCAGCACCCGGGTGGGGTAGCGGCCTCGCGGTCCTTCAAAAAAGGGCTGAAAGAATCCCGCGATGGGATTGCTGGGCGTCTCCATCCAGACCTGGTGATCGAAGTTGTAGGGATCGACCACGCCCGGCCCAATGGTGTGAATCCCCGGCTCCACCGGAACCCAGAGCCACCAGTTGTAGACGGTGGCGAGCGGATCCAGGACGAGGTCCAGAGACAACGCCAGCCAGGCATCCAGACAGGCCAGGACCAGCAGCGTGCGGACCAGGCCTCCCCGGAGCTGGAGAGGCGCAGCCGCGGTGAGGGCTCTTCGACCAAAAAGGAGGCGGTCGGAGACCGTCATGATGACGTAGACCAGGGCAACCCAGGAGGCCGGATTCGCCACCGGCGTGGCCCAGATGTAGAACTGAAAACCAGGGTAGACATAGGCGCCAGACAGCACCCCGGTCGACTCGGCGAGGGCGGTCAATGCAAAGCCGGCACTGAACTCCCGAAAGGTGCGCTGCCAGCCATGGGCCGACAGCGAGTGCGCCAGGCAGATGGCAAAAAGTGCCAACAGGTTGGCTTCAAAGATGGCCTTTGCAAGCCAGGCCGGGTCGAGAACCAGGGCATGGAGGAGGGCCGTCACCCGGGAAGCCTACCTTCTTCGGAAGGCTCCACCGGTCCAGGTTGCAGGATGTCGACGAGCCACACCAGCCCCGAACCAGGCGACGGCCACACGCCGCATCTCGTCTGCCTGCAAGGCCTCGACGGTTAGTCCTCCCCCCCATGGATGCCACCAGCTGGTTCACCATCGCCGCGGTCTGCCTGACCGGTGCGGCCTCGCCCGGACCCAGCCTGGCGGTGGTGGTCAAGAACACCGTGGCCGGGGGTCGAACCCAGGGCGTCCTGACAGGTATCGGCCACGGCTTGGGCGTCGGGATCTACGCCTTTGCCGCGGTGGTGGGTGTGGCGGCCATGGTGGAGACCATGCCCGGAGTCAGCCGGGGGATCGAGATCCTGGGCGGTCTTTACCTGGCCTGGATGGGCATCTCCGTGCTGCGACACGCCGGGGCAGAAGGCCTCGATGCTCCTCCTTCCTCCAATCGGAGCGGGTTCTCCGAAGGGTTCACCATCGCATTCCTGAACCCCAAGATCGCGGTGTTCTTCCTGGCGCTGTTGGGGTCATTCCTGCCGCCGGATGCGAGCACCCTCGAGCGTGCCGGGGTGGCGGGTCTGGCGATGTTCATCGACGCCGGCTGGTACGTGTTTGCCGCGCTCCTGCTGGTCACGACTGGAGCGGCTGACTGGTTGGCGAAACAGGGACTGCTGGTAGACCGCCTGTTGGGCACCCTGCTGGTGGGCATCGGCGTCTTTCTCGTGCTGTAGTTCCCAGGGGAAAGTCCAGGCCAGGGCACCCCAAGGCGCCGAGAATGGGCGGTGTGGCCGGGGACATCGCCCAGCATCCCGATCCAAATGGGGTAGGCTGGGCTCCTCGTCCAGCTTGTCACCGCTGGAGTGGAGCCTGAGAGCCTGTCTTTCCCACCCTGGAGAGTTCTCCATGCGTTCCCCCGTATCGATCCTGGTCCTCCTGGTCCTGGTCCTGCCAGGATGCCGCTCCTATGACAGCGAAACCGGAAACTTCGAAATCGACGATGACGGAGATGGATTCGTCGAGGCCGACGACTGTGACGACTTCGATGCCACTGTCTACCCGGAAGCCCCGGAGATCTGCGATGGGCAGGACAACGACTGCGATGGGCTGATCGATGAAGATGCTGAGATACTGGTCTACGCCGACGACGACGGGGATGGATGGGGAAATGAGGACATCACTGACCTGACCTGTGAGGCCAGTGAGGGCTGGACCGAGGTGGGCCGGGACTGCGATGACACCAGTACCGCTGTCCACCCCCAGGCCGAGGAGATCTGTGACGACCTGGACAACGACTGTGACGGCCTGGTCGATGACGAGGACACCTCTCTAGTCGACCCCCCGACCTGGTACGCCGACGGGGACAAGGACGGCTACGGCCAGGATGACTACACCACGACCGCCTGCGACGAACCCCCCGGCTACACCGCCGACGGTGGCGACTGCAACGATGGCGACAGCGACTTCTACCCTGGCGCCCCCGAGACCGACTGCGCGGACCCCAACGACTACAACTGCGACGGTTCGACCGGCTTCGAAGACCTGGACGACGACGGCTTTGCGGCCTGCGAGGAGTGCAATGACAGCGACTCGGAGGTGAACCCCGATGCCGAGGAGGTCTGCGACGAGGTGGACAACGACTGCAACGACGAGGTCGACGACGATGTCGTGGATGCCAGCACCTGGTGGGCCGACAGCGACGGCGATGGCTACGGGGACCTGGCCGTCACCACGGCGGCCTGTGACCTGCCCGAGGGCTACGCGGACAATTCGGACGACTGCGACGACAACTCAAGCACGTCTTTTCCCGGTGGCATCGA
>CAZMNK010000022.1:51550-51823 GCA_964567625.1 uncultured Enterobacterales bacterium
GGTCTACCCAGGCGGCATCGAGGTCTGCGACGAGCTCGACAACGACTGCAACGGGGCCGTCGACGACGACGCCACGGACGCCCCCACCTGGTACGCCGATGGCGATGGCGACGGCCACGGCAGCCCGTACACCACCACAGAGGCCTGCGATACCCCGGTGAACCACGTCGCCACCGGCCTGGACTGCGACGACGGCGACAACACGATCAACCCCGACGCCAACGAGATCTGCGACGAGGTGGACAACAACTGCGACGGCGACATCGACGAAGA
>CAZMNK010000023.1:0-51360 GCA_964567625.1 uncultured Enterobacterales bacterium
CCCGGGCGGCCTCTCGGTTCCGAATGCCACCGTGGCCCTGAAACCCCGGGGTGGGGGCAAGACCATGGTGGTGACCGCCGACGATGCAGGCACCTTTCACGCGCCATTTCTGGCCTCGGACACCTATGACGTGGAGGCCTCCCATCCTGGTTTTGCCACTGCGCGGACCGCAGTGAGCCTCAAGGCCGGCGAGACCCTCCAGGTCGCCGTGACCCTGATCCCCAGTGAGGGCTACGAGGAAATCGTCATCTTCTACGACCGGCAGACCTGGCGCGAGGTGGAGCGAGGGTCCATTGAAGCCTCCCAGGGCACCGTCACCGGCCAGTACACGCTGACCCGCCGAGACATGGAGTCCACCCCCGGTGCCCTCGAAGACGTCACCCGTGCCGTACACGCCCTGCCTGGCGTGGTGAGCGACGGCGATATGCTGGCCGTCTTTCACGTGAGAGGGGGGGAGAACACCGACGTCGTCTTCCTGCTGGATCGGATTCCCCTGTCCAACCCCTTCCACCTGGCGGGCTTCAACAGCATCTACAACCCGGACATGGTCAAGGAGGTCCGGTTCTTCGCCGGTGCGGCCCCTGCAGACGTCCCCTCGGGCACCTCTGCGGTCATGGACGTGGAGAGCTGGGACGGCACCCCCCGCCAGGACGCCCACGACCTGGATGGGGCCCTGGACGTGTCCATGTCCACGGCCCGGTTGCTGGTCATGGGGCCGGTCGGGCCAGGGGATGACGCCACCATCGCTGTGGCAGCACGCCGGTCCTACATCGAGGGGTACTTCCAGGCGATGAAGTGGCTCAATGTCATCGACAGTGCCTTTGCCGCCCCGGAATACTCCGAACTCTCGGCCCGCTTCGCCTGGCGACCCAATGAAAACCACCGGCTGATGGTGACAGCCCTCCGGACCGATGACTCCCTGGCCCTGGTGAACTCCGGGGACGACAGCCTGGTCAGCATCGACGGGGCCTTTGAACTGGACAACGTCCTCTACCTCGGTGCCCTGGACCACCTCTGGACGCCACGAGAGGACCTTCAAATCCAGACGACCACCGGCGTCTCGACCGACAAGGGCCGGACCTACCGCGACCTGGGCGGAATCGTCGAACGCAACATCACTTCCCGCCAGTGGTACGGCCGCACCGATGCGACCCTGACCCACGGTCAACACACCTTCCAGGCCGGCGTGGACATGAAGGTCCTGGGGCTGGAGGCGGACGGCCAGGTCGAGGACACCCGAGCCGTGCCCACCTGGACCCAGGCCCCCCTGGCAGACCAGGGCCTGGACCTGGTCGACCTGAAGGACATGGCGCCAACACCCGAGGCCTCGCTGTACCTGCAGGACACCTGGGAGGGAACCGTGAGAGTCCGGCTGGGCTCTCGGGTGACCTGGACCGGGTTCACCAGCGAGGTCCTGGTCTCCCCCAGCGCTGGTGTCTCCCTGCCCCTGAAGACCGGGACGGTGCCCAAGATCTCCGGCGGCGTCTACTACCGAACCCCCCGGGATCCCCTGATCTACGACCCGGACCTGGGAAACCCGAACATCACTTCAGAACGGGCCTTTCACCTGGTGGCCGGTGTGGACCAGGGCATTCCATTGCCCGGAGAAAAGGCCGGGGGACTCGTCCGGATCGAGGCCTACCAGATCTGGCTGGACAACCTGGTCGTCAACCCCGACACCTGGGCCGCCGTGGAGCGAGGCACGACCTACACCAACGACGGCTCCGGGTTCAACCGAGGCATCGACATGATGGTGGCCGCACGGTCCGGCCGATGGGGCGGGATGGCCACCTATGGCCTGCTCCATGCGGAACGCACCAACCCCCTCAACGAGGTCTTCTCCCCGACGGTCACCCCGACCCAGGACCAGAGACACACGGTGGGCCTGGCCCTGGAGTACCAGGCCACGACCCGCTGGAAATTCACCACCCGCTACAGCTTCCACACCGGTCGCCCGGTCTCCACCATGGCTGCGGCCTCCGAGGACACGGTCACCCTCGTGGGCCTGAACGATCGGCGAATGGGAAACTTCCACTCCCTGGACCTGCGTGCTGAATGGCGAAAGGCCTACCGCCGCACCCGTCTGAGCATCTACGCCGAGGTCCTCAACGTGTTCAACACCCAGAGCGATTTCCTGCCCATCGCCACGGTGGGCGCCGACGGAGAACTGGAGGAGACCATGCTCTCCCATCTGCCCATCCGGCCCTTCGTGGGCGTTCGGGCTGACTTCTAGCGGAGACGGAAGACCGCTTCCAGGGCGAGTCTAGCCTGCGGCCAGATCGTCCTTCTTGCTACCGGGCTTCTTGGCCTTGGTGCGGTAGCGCGCCCGGGCATTCTTGTTGCTGCACTCACGAGAGCAGTACTTCGAGTTCTTGCGGCGCGGCCCGTTGCACTCATCCCAGGCACACTCCACAAACACCGGTGAAGCGGCCGCCTGGGGCCGAGCAGTCCGGGCAGAGACCGGAGCAGGCTTGACCTCGACGACCCGTTCGACCGGTCCCGGCCTCATCGCCTCAGGGGGACGGCTGGATTTGCAACCCCAGTACCAGCAGGTCTGGACACCCGCCGGGTACCTCACCACAGGAAGGTGGTTGTTGCATTGCCAAGTGTCTCGGTTGCGCCAGGTGCTGTTGCCCTTCATCCAGTCCTCTTTCCATCTCTCTGCAGGACCGCATTTTCAGGCGCCCCCACTCAGTCTTTCACAAACTGCAACCAGGAATTGTCCGACCAAGCCCAAGGACCCATTCGGGTGTGCACCGACCCAGAGGCAAGGTCCGAAGACCCCCCACTGGGGTGACCCGCCGGCGTGCCGAGGGGCGAGTGCCACTCTTCTCATAGCACCCTCGCATCGACGCGTCAGCCCCCGAATTGCAAGGTTCTGGATCGACTTGCAGCAGGCGTCTACAGACGATAGCGCCGCGAAACCTCCTTCCTCGGGAGACACAAAGCGGCGCGCGTGCGGTCGGTGAATCGACCCGACATCTCGACAACCGAGGCCGGGAACCCGGGGGTCCTCATCGTGGAGGAATTCCTGCCCAAGGAAATGACGACCATCCACCACAGGGGTCGCACGGCGCGCTCTCCTGGCGGATTCCCCGGATTGGTCTGTGACGCCTCCCTCAAAGATCGCCTGTGGGGTTCAGTCCCCCTCGGGACCAGCAGGGATGCTCCCGGTTCCCAGGCGTCGGGCCACTCCCCAGCTCACCAGTCCTCCGACAATCCCCAGAGCCGCCCCCAGGATGGTGTCTCCGATCACGCAACTCAAGAACAGGCCGGGCAGTTCACCTCCGAGCAGGGCCAGGCCGTCCAGAAAACCCTTGGCCTGGTCCAGGTCCAGCGGTCGGATCTGCCCAAACCGCACGAACTCCCCAATTCCGATGCCCGCAGCAACCAGGAAAGGCGCCACGAACGGGTTGGAAATATTGGCCGCCAGGTACACGGTGATCTTGTTGAGCCTGAGGGCCCAGGCCGCTGCCAGGCACAGGGGAAAGTGGATGCCGTAGAACGGCAGCGTGCCCAGAAAGAGCCCAACCCCCACCGCTCCCCCCACCTGGCCCGGGGCGTTGTGCTCGGTGCGCAGGTGGTCCCAGAGGCGCCGGAGTCTTTCATGTCGCACGGACAACCTCGGGGATGCGAGAAGAGGGCGATTGGTGGCATATATGGTATGACCCACCTGAAACTTGGAGGATCTTGCCCTGAGCAGCAAACCGATGGTCGGCATCGCCGTGGGCAGTGGCCTCGCCGCCGTGGCCGCCGCGGGAGCCTCCATGACAGGTCTGATGCCCTTGCCCTTGGCCAATGCCGTCGGCTGGGGTGCACTTGCGAGCATTTGCAGCGGCGTGATGCTGGGCTCCACCCAGCCCGGGCTGGAGTTCTTCGGTCCAGCCATCACCCGAGGCAGTGGGGAACAACCGTGGGTCGCCCTGACCTTTGACGACGGGCCGAACCCTCTGTCCACCCCCCCCTTGCTCGATGCACTGGCCAGGGCCGGCGCCAAGGCCACCTTTTTCCTGTTGGTGGACCAGGCGGAAAAGCACCCACAACTGACCCGGGACATCGCCGCCGACCACGAAGTGGGACTGCACGGTCTCGGGCATCATCCCTGGCTCTCGATCTGGTCCCCCAAGCGGGGCGCGGCCGAACTCAAAGAGGCCCGCGAACGGCTGGGTGCCCTGACAGGCAAGTCCCCCACCTGGTATCGCCCGCCCTTTGGCGTGACGAGCCCCCGGTTGGCCCAGGCAGTGGAACAGGTGGGCCTGAAGACCGCCTGGTGCTCCCTGCGCACCCTGGACGGTGTCCTGGGTACACCGAACAGCCTGCGGACTCGTTGCATGACTGCGGGTCCCGGCGACATCGTCCTGCTGCACGAGGGCGCCAACCGGCCAGCCTCCGTGGCCCTGCCTGCCGTCCTGCGAGACCTCCGCCTCCGGGGCCTGAAGTCTGTGACCGTCAGTGACCTGATCCACGTATAGACCCGGCCGTGATAGGCCCGCGGCATGAGGCGGAAGGTCATCACAGGAATCGGCGTCTGGACCTCGGCCGGACGCGGCCCAGAAGCACTGCTCGAAGCGCTCCTGGCCCAACGGTCAGCGTTTGAAGTCCCCGCGCCCTACCCCACCGACGGACTGAAGCAGCCACGCTGCGGGATCATCCCGGAGCTGGATCGGGAGGCACCAGCTGAAGACCTCCTGGGGGCGGTGGCCAGCGATGCCTTGAAGATGGCCGGGCTCGACCCGGACCCCTTGAGGACCGGCCTGGCGATCGGCACCACCAGCGGCAATATCTCCGGACCCTGGGAGCGCTGGCACCGCGCCCACCTGGAAGGACAGGCCCATGCGGAGGAACAGGGAACTGGCCGGGACGCCCCCACGAACAGGCTCGGGGAGTCCCTGGACCTGAAAGGGCCCGTGAGCACGATCTCCGTGGCCTGTGCCAGCGGCACGGCCGCCTTTGCCCTGGCCCAGGGCTGGATCGATGATGACCTCTGCGACGTGGTCCTCGTGGGGGGCGTGGATGCCCTGAGTCTCTACATCCACGCCGGATTCAACGGTCTCGGCGCACTGGCCTCCGAGCAACCCAGGCCCTTTTTAGAAGGCCGAGATGGGCTGTTTCTCGGCGAAGGTGGCGCGGTCCTGGTGGTCGAACGGGCTGGCCATGCCGAGGCCCGGGGGGCCCAACCCCTGGCAGAGGTGATGGGCACCGGCATGTCCGGCGATGCCTTTCACATCACTGCACCCCACCGTGAAGGACGCGGTGCTGCTCAAGCCATGCGAGCCGCGCTCACCGACGCGGAGATGAGTCCGGACCAGGTGGACATGGTTTCCCTGCACGGCACGGCGACGGTCTTCAACGACGCCATGGAGGCCCGGGCCATCCGCACGGTTTTCGGTGAACGACCGCTGCCACTGCACGGAATCAAGGGCGCGGTGGGCCACACCCTGGGGGCCGCCGGAGCGGTCGAGGCCGTCCTGGTCGTGCACGCGCTCCAGCGCGGCATCCATCCCCCACCGCCTGAGACGCCTGCCGAGGACTGCCCCATCCTGCCGCAAACCGCGACCCCCGCCCCCCCTTCGGTGGCCTTGTCCACGAACTCCGCCTTTGGTGGGGCCAATGCCGCGACCATCCTGACCTTGCCCCGGGCCATTCCCGCCCCTTCTCGACCCCCACGGGAGGTGACGATCCTGGCCCGGGCGGAACGCACCTGGGCCCCGGGCCGCATCGATCTGCGAGAGGCCTGGCCCGACGCTCCCCAGCGGCTGTCCCGAACCAATCCCTACGTGAGAGCCGGTGTACTGATCCTGCGTGAAGTGGTCAAGAATCGGGACCTTCCACCCGACGCCGGCGTGGTGCTGTCCACCCGCCAGGGCTGTCGCCTGACGGACCTCCGCTACCACGAGCGGCTGGTGCAGGAAGGGGCAGGCCGGGTCTCTCGAATGGAATTCGTCTACACCATTCCCGGTTCGCCCCTGGCCGAAGCGAGCATCGTTTTTGGGCTCCAGGGACCGAACCTGACCCTTGTGGGCCCACCAGAGCAGGCCGAGGCCGAGGCCGAACGCCTCATCCGCTGGGGCCGATCCGACGTGGTCGTCGCCGTCAGTTGCGATGCGCCGGGACCCGAACAACCGTCCACGGCGAGGGCTGTGCTGATGGCCGTGGAAGGCTGGACTGGCCGTCCAGGGTCCTGAAGTGGCCGCCCACTTATTGCTGATCCGCGTTGGCTGGATAGATCGGCGGTCCGTTGCGGCGTGAGGAGTCCGCGTTGGAGCGAGTCGTCATCACAGGATTGGGGTTGGTGTCCTGCCTGGGGCACACGCCTGCAGAAGTCACGTCCTCCCTTCGCCAGGGACGGAGCGGGATCGTGCGGGATCCCAAGAGAGTCGAGATCGGCTTTCGCTCGCCCCTGACGGGCGCACTGAACGGCTTCGATCCCAAGGGCGTCCTGTCGCGCAAGGAACGGCGCTCGATGGGAGAACCCGCTCTGTACGCCGCCGTGGCCGCACTCCGGGCGATCGACGACGCCGCCCTGGACCGGGAGGCCCTTCGGCGACCAGATGCCGGGGTCATCCTGGGCAACGACAGCACGGCCGGGTCCACCGCCCGGATGTTCGAGAGAACCCTCGAGGACGGCAGCACCCGCAACCTGGGGAGCAGCGCCATCGTCGAGGTGATGAACTCCACGGCCACCATGAACCTGTCGGTGCTGTTGGGGACCCGCGGGGCCAACTGGACCATCGGGGCAGCCTGCTCCTCCGGCGCACACAGCATCGGCCAGGGTCATGGCCTCATTGCCACCGGCCAGCAAGACGTGATGGTGGTGGGCGGAACCCAGGAGATCAACTGGCCCACCATGGCCGCTTTTGATGCACTGGGTGCCTTCAGTATCCGAGAGGGCGAACCCGGCGATGCGGTCCGTCCCTTCTCCAGGGACCGAGACGGGCTTGTCCCCAGCGGAGGTTCCGCGATCCTGATCCTGGAGAGCCTCTCTCACGCCCAGTCCCGCGGTGCACGCATCCGGGCCGAGATCCTCTCCTATGCCTTCACCTCGGATGGCCATCACGTCACCGCACCCTCCGGCGAAGGGGCCGTCCGGTGCATCCGCAAGGCGCTGGAGATGGCGCGGACCCTGCCCGAGGAGGTCGAGTACATCAACGCCCACGCGGCCGGCACCGCCGTGGGAGATGCCACCGAGGCCCGGGCGTTGCTCGATGTCTTTGGTGAGCACGGCCCCCCGGTCTCGTCGACCAAGTCCATGACCGGCCACGAATGTTGGATGGCCGGCGCCTCCGAGGTCGCCTACAGTCTGTTGATGGCCGAGGGCGGATTTGTGGCTCCGAACCGAAACTTCACCGCACCTGACGATGGCGCCGAAAAGCTCGACGTCATCCGACAGGCACGGGAGCTCCCCGTTCGTCGCCTGCTGAGCAACTCTTTTGGCTTCGGCGGCACAAATGCCTGCCTGGTATTGGACGCGGACTTCCGTGGCTGAGTTGCCCGACCCCAGGGAACTCATCCCTCACCGGGGACGCTTCCTCCTGATCGACAAGCTCATCCACGCCGACGGCGAGCGGGCCGAGGCGGTGGGGACCTTTTCCCCGGAGGATGTCGAGGGACACTTTCCTGAACAGCCGGTGGTCCCGGGCGTCCTGCTGGTCGAGGGCCTGGCCCAGACCCTGGCCTGCCTTGCTGCCCTCCATGAACCCGAGCCCGATGGCACGCCCTTTCTGACCGGGGCAGAGAAGATCCGTTTTCGTGCGCCCGTGATTCCGCCGACCCAGGTGACCTACAAGGTGCGCGTCACGGAACGCCGCATGGGCCTGACCTTTGCCAGTGGCGAGGTCCAGGTGGACGGTCGAAGGGTCTGCAATGCCCGCCTCAACGGGGCGGTGATCCCGCACAGGGACTGACCATGTTGACCGGTCAGAGAGCGGTCGTCATCGGGTCCGGAATGGGGGGCCTGACATCCGCCGTGCTGCTCGCCTCCAACGGCTGCCAGGTCACCGTGCTGGAACAGCACTACCGGCCCGGCGGGCTCCTGCATCGCTTCTTCCGGGAGGGCGTTCCCTACGACACAGGCTTTCACTACTGCGGAAGCGTCCAGGACGGGCAGATCATGAACGCCTGTCTGAAACATCTCGGGGTCTGGGACGAGCTGACCTTCCGGCCACTGGATCCCGATGGCTTCGATCGGATCATCCTTCCCGAGCTCGAGTTCCGGGTTCCCGTGGGACGAGAACGCTACCGAGAACGGCTCAAGGAGCATTTCCCCGAGGACAGCAAGGGCATCGATGCCTTCGTCGACGCAGTCGCCGACGCCTGTGCCCACTACGGGCTCTACAGCTTCACGACGACCCCCCACGTGGAAAAAGTCCTCCACTACGAAAGCATGACCCTGGATGCCTTTCTGGACCGCCACATCCGGAATCCCCAGTGTCGGGCGGTGATCGCAGGCCAGAGCCTGCTCTACGGGGTTCCCCCTGCCGATGCCCCCTTGGGGCTACACGCCCTGGTGCTCGATCACTTCCTACAGGGGGCCTACAGCATCGACGGCGGCGGCGACAGGCTGGCGATGGCGCTGGTCCGGCGTATCCGGGGCCTGGGGGGCAAGGTCCTGCTGAAGACCGCGGCAAAGGCCATCGAGGTGGAGGACCGGCAGGTTCGCGGCGTCCACACCGAGGAGGGAGAGTTCCTTCCAGCTGATCTCGTGGTGTCGAATGTCCACCCGCAACTCACCCTGAAGCTCTTGCCACCAGAGGTCTTCCGTCGTGCCGCCCGACGCCGAATTGAGGGCTACAAGGTGGGCCATGCCCACCTGGGGGTCTACCTTCAACTGGACCGACCCGTCCACGAAATCGGAAACACGAACATCTACCGGCACCAGAGCTGGGATGTGAACAACGCCTACGAGCCCGTCAGCCCGGAGAACCCAGAGTTCTACTTCGCCACCGCGCCAGGCAACCGCCATCCCGGCGGCAAGAACATCGTGCTCATGATCCTGTCCCATCAATGGGAACAGGTCGCTCAGTGGGCCAGGCTCCAGGACGGAGAACGCCACCCTGACTACCTGGCCTTCAAGGAGCAGGTCCGGGACAGCGCAGTCCGGGCGCTCACCGAGGACCATCCCTCCCTGAAACCCCACATCATCCGGGCAGAGGCGAGCACGCCCCTGACCACCCAGCACTACACCCGCTCGCCAAAAGGTGCCATGTACGGTCACTACCACTCCGTGGACCAGATGGGCCGCTATCGTCCCGCCCAGGCCACCAAGGTGAAAAACCTCCTGTTGGTCGGCCAGGGAGTGTTCATGCCCGGCGTGCTCGGCACCTGCTTGTCGGCCTACTACGCGTGCGGATACCTCTTGGGACTGGACCGCCTACTCGAGGAGCTCAAGGCCTCATGAATCCGACGAAAAGCAGGCGTTCTCCGGAGCAGCGGGTGGTGGTCACCGGCCTGGGGCTGCGCACCCCGTTGGGACACCAGATCGACGACCTCTTTGACGCGCTGCTGGAGTCAAGATCCGCCGTCCAGGCTTTTCCCGAATGGCGGGACGTGGCCGAGATGTCCAGCTATGTCGGGGCACCCATCTCCGACTTCAACGGTCGGGAGATTCCCCGAAAGATGCGCCGCACGATGGGGCGGCTGGCGCAGTTTGCCGCCGCTGCAGCGACAGATGCCGTCGCCCAGGCGGAACTGGACGAGGCCACCCTGGGAAACGGCCGGGTCGGCGTGGCCGTAGGCAGTACGCTGGGCTCCTCCGCTGCGCTGGAGGAGTTCTGGCGTGCCTATCTTCTCCAGGGCCACACCCGGAGTCTCAAGGGAGGCCTCTTCTTCCAGGTCATGTCCCACTCAGCCGCCTCGAATGTGGCGCTCTTGCTGGGGGTGACCGGCGCAACCCTGGCGTTCAACGCGGCTTGCGCCTCCGCCACCCAGGCCCTGGTCATGGCAACCGAGCGCATCCGCGGAGGCCAGTCCGACGTGATGCTCGCAGGGGGCGCTGACGAACTTCACCCGGCAGCGACCCTGACATTTGATGGGGTCGGAGGCGCTTCGACCGCCTTCAACGAGACACCATCCCAGACCCCCAGGCCTTTCGACAACGACCGGGACGGTGTCGTGGTGGGCGAGGGGTCAGGCATCGTCGTCCTGGAGAGCCTGGCCCATGCCCGGGCCCGTGGCGCCACCGTGCTGGCGGAGATCCTGGGGGGCGCGACCACCTGTGATGCCCGCCACATGGCTTCTCCATCCCCCGAAGGCATGGCCTCCTGCATGCGACAGGGACTGGCTGATGCGAACCTGGAACCCGACGACATGGACTATGTCAACGCCCACGCCACAGGCACCCGGGTCGGAGACGCCTCCGAGGCCGAGGCCCTCCACAGGCTGTTTGGCAACAGGGTGCCAGTGAGTTCGATCAAGGGACACCTGGGGCACATGCAGGGCGCCTGCGGAGCGGTCGAAGTCGCGGTCTGCATCGAGGCCATGAAGCGCGGCGTGGTCCCCCACACCCGCAACCTCTCCCAGTCGGATCTCGCCCTGCTGGACCTTCCCACCACGCCACGAGAGCAACGGATCAGTCGAGTCCTGACCTCGAATTTTGCCTTTGGCGGAATCAACACCTGCGTGGTTCTGGGCGTCTGCAAGGACTGACACCCGGACCCTGTGGGCGTCCGCTTCCGGGGCCACCGAGCGTGGTTCACAGAGCCAGCCCGACATTTGTGCCCGGTGAACGGTCACACCTGGTGACGAACGTGCGTCCTATGTACTCAGGAGGCCGTGATGCACGAGCATCAACCGATTCAACAGCGGATCCGGCCGAAAGCCGCGCCATCCCCTGCACCCTCTGTGCGCCGTCCGGCGAGGCGCCCACGGGTCTTCTTGATCGACGACGAGAAACACCTGCTTCAGGCCTGTCGACTCGTGATGCACCCACACTTCGAGATGGTGGTCTGTGCCCGCGCTGACCAGGCGCTGGCACTCCTGGATGAGGTCCCGGAATTCGACGCCATCGTCTGCGACCTGATGATGCCAGAGATGGATGGGGAGCAGTTCTACCGACAGATCTGCATGAATCGACCGGACCTCGCCTGCCGGGTCCTGATCATGACCGCTGGTGTCCCCTGTCCACGCTCTCCCGAGTTTGCCAGGCACCTGACCCACCTGCTTCAAAAGCCCTTTTCGACGGAGGGCTTTCGCACCGCTGTAGAGGAGTTGTTGCGACGGGTGCAGTAGGATCTCAGCATGCTCCTGGAACAGCGGGACGGCGTGCGGATCATTCGGGTCAGCCGACCGGAAGAGGTCATCCCGTTTCGGCCCAGTTTTGTCGGTGCCTACCAGACCATCTTCGCCGAGTTCCCCTACTCCGAGCGCTTCTACCCTTCCGAGGCAGAGAGTGTGCTCTCTCGGGTCCTGCAGACCCCGGAACACATCGCCCTGATGGCCACCCGGGGGGCCACCGGCGTGGCCGGATTCGGCTTTGCCCTCCCCCTGGCAAGCCGACCCTTTGTCGCCAGCCAGATGCAGGGCCTGCTCCCGATCGAGCACACCTTCTACCTGGCCGAGCTCGGGGTGTTGCGGGAATACAGAAACCAGGGCCTGGGCGCCAGCCTGATCGAGCACCGCCTCTCCGCGATCGATCGCCAGAAATACACCCACGTGGTGTTGCGAACCTCGGTCTCCCGCGACGGCTCCTACGCGCTCTACACCCGCCTGGGCTTCGAGGACATCGGCGTCTATATGGAGGTGCCTTCTCGGCGGACCAACGGCCAGGTAAGGACCGACCGCCGGCTCTTTCTGTCCCTGGTTCTCTGAACCCCTGACCCGGCCGGACAGACCCTGGAAACTACGCCGCCAGGGTGGCCTCGGCGAGCACGACATCCCGGCGTCGCTGCAAGCGAATCTCCAGGATTCCCCCGCCCAACTCCGCAAGCCTTCGACCCGCGCCCCCGTGCAGGCTGACCTCGGCCCGGTCCGCGGTAAGCAGGGTGACCTCCACATCCAGGGGAGACAGCGCCATTCCCGTCCCCAGGGCCTTGAGCACTGCCTCCTTGACCGTCCAGCCAGCAGTCAAGGCCTCCGGCGCATCGCCCAACAGGGCCCGCTCGTTGGCGCCAAACCAGTCCTGGGCAAAGGCAGGATGCCGCGGAACGATGCGCTCGAGATCGACCCCGACCCGACCCACCGTTCGGGCCACGGCAACCGCCAGCCCCCCGCCGTGGGTGATCGAAATCGCCGGCCCAGGCATCCCGGCCACCTCGGCCACCGGCTGCCCGCTCTCCAGGTTCGTGATGGTGATGTCGGCAAAGTCGGAACCAGTGAGGGCCTGGATGGCTCGCTTGGCCGCCACCCGTCCGGCAATCCGGTCGGCCTGGCGCTTGGCGGTCCCGCGCCGACCCAGGGCGTCCAGCTCTGACTGGTTGAGCACCCCACTCGGTGCCTTGAGGATCACTGCGGAACCAAAGGCACGATCCGCGTAGCCACCCTCCGGCACAGGGAAACGGTCCGGCTCGGGAAGCGGGCCCTTCTCGATCATCCGAAATCCCCGGAGGGCCATGACCACACGGCCGGACTGTTCCACGTCCACGTCATAGGCATCTCCCTGGCGACGCACGACCAGCAGCAGCGGCTCACCCTCGATGGGCAGCGTGGGCAAACTCAGGCTCTGGATGGATCGCGGCAGCGCAAGCAGACCATCGGCCACCATGGCATGAAGCCCGGCAGCCTGGAAGGCGGCCTCCAGGACCAGAGGATGGCTGAAGACTGCCCCCATGGGTCCATGATCGACCACGCCCCGTGCCACCAGGCCGTCTCGAGTGACGTCATCCGCCCCCTGCAGGACCTGGAAGACCGGACCGTGGAAGAACCGCTGGTAGACCTCCTCCGCACCCAGGGGCTGACTGCGGAAGAAGGCCGGAGGCATGGCCTCAAAGCCAGGCCCCGTGCCCAGTCGAACGGTGCCGGTGAAGTGATCCGTGCGCTGTACGCGACCGGTCTTCAGGGTGCGCCGGGAACTCAGTGTGCACTGGAAGCCACCCGAGGTCAGTCCCCTGCCCCGGACCTCGATGTCCAGGGGTTGGCCACGATGCAGCTTGACCGGTGCGTCGAAGATGACGTTCTCGATCCCGCGATAGGTCGAACCCGGCTGGGCGACTGCTGCGAGCGTGGCCATCAACTCCACCCCGATCACGCCGGGAAGAACCGGCGTCCCGTCGATGCTGTGGTCACTGATCCAGGCGTCCTTGTCCAGGCTGAGCGTGTGACGCAGGACCCAGTCCACACCGTCGAAGTCCACCGAGTCCACCATGGGGTGTTCACTGGCTGGCAGGAGACCACCCAGGGCCCCGGAGACGACCAACTCGCCCTCCTGGCCTGAGGCAACGAGGTCCACAGTGAGCGCTGCACCCGCGTCGGCGGGCAGCAACTGAACGCCTCGGCCGGTGAGCAGGGTCTTCATCCCTCCGCGCACCGCCATGCCCACATCATCCCAGGCCGTCCAGTCCAGGTGCACCGCCCGACCTCGAACCTGGCAGACCTGGGCCATGGCCTCGTTGGCAGCACTGTAGTCCGCCTGGCCGACGTTTCCGAAGCGCCCGGCCACGGATCCCATCGACAGGAGGAAGCAACTCCGAGGAACAGCCTGGGCCAGGGCAAGACCACCCAGGGCCTTGCCGGCAAACACCCGGCGGAAATCCGCCTCGGTCTTCTCCCCCAGGGGCCTGGAGATCTCGACCCCTGCACCATGGACGCAGACGTGAATCTGTCCATAGGTCCGTTGAACCTCGGAGATCAGACCGCGCACAGCATCCGGATCCGCCATGTCACAGGTCCGGTACTCGACGTCTGAGCCAGTGGCCTGGATGGACACCAGGGTCTGGCGAATTTCATCGGCCTTGACCAGCGGAGCAAGCGCATCGCGAACCTGGCGAGGTGTCGCCCTCTCCCCCGCCTCGATCAGCGACTGCTTGATCCTGTCCTTTTCCGCGACCTCGTCCAGCGGAGCCTCCGCAGCCGCGGTCCTCCCCACAAGAATGAGCCGGCACGGGCTGCGCCGAGCGAATTCCAAAGCGATGCGTGCACAGATTCCCCGGCCGCCACCGGTCACCACGATGACCTGGCCCGCAGGAAGGGCGCCGTTGGGAGGCGTCTCCACCACCTCCAGCACCAGCGCCTGGCGTTGACCATTGGCGTCCACCCGAACCTCGGGCGCCAGGTTCCCCTGGGGGGCTGCAAGCTCGGCAGCAACCAGTTCAGCCACCCGAGTGGGAGGAAGGGATGGGTCCATCTGCAGGGTGCGGGCTGTGCAGCCCTCCCACTCCCGACCCAGTCCCTTGGCCAGGCCGGCACGGGCTCCATCTGCAGCGCCTGAAACCGGATCCAGCTTGCTGATCCCGGTGAGGGTGACCCACGCCTGGGGTGGGTTCGCCAGCAGACGACGGGCATGATCAAAGGAGCCAAAAACGGAACCGCCTGTGTCCACGACCACTTCCGGTTCCCCGGACAACAGACCGCCCCGTTCCTGGAGGGCCAGGCGAAGAGCATCGGCCCGATCGCCAGTGCCCAACACCCGGTAGGAGTGGTGCGCGAGTCCACCCGCGTCCTGGAGCGGCTGGTCCACCCAGGCCACCTTGCGCAGGGCGAATCCCTCGGGAAGGCCTGGCGGCAGGGAGAGCGACTCCGCTGACTGGATGGGAGGCCGATCCCGGGGTGCCTGCACCGGGACGACCCTGGGCATGGCCTGTTCGAACTCGCCCATCGGCATGTCTGCCATGGCGGGGTCGGGCACGTCGGTGACGTCCACCGGCACCGCTGGCTCCGAGGGAGAGACCCGCTGGCTGAGCCAACCCGCCAGGGCGCTCAGAGTGGGGTAGTCGGCAAGGACGAAACCATCGTCACGCTCGACGCCATACAGGTCCCGCACCTCGGAGAAGATCTCCGCCTGCTTGACCGTGTCGATCCCCAGGTCGGCTTCAAGTTCGTAGTCGGGGTCGAGATCTTCGCGTTCATACCCCGTCTTCTCCCCCACCAGGCGAATCACCGTGTCCAGGACCTCCTGGTAGCCACCCTGAGCGGGTTCGGGCTCAGGAGCGGGTTCGGGCTCAGGAGCGGGTTCGGGCTCAGGAGCGGGTTCGGGCTCAGGAGCGGGTTCGGGTTCGAAGGCGACCGGCGCCTCCTCCACAGCCGGAGAGGCTGCTGAAGCACTGGCCTGTCCCGCCAACCAATCCACCAGGGACACGATGGTCGGGTAGTCGGCCAGGGCGAAGTCGTCGTCGCGCTCCACCCCGTAGCGTTCTCTCACCTCGGAGAAGATCTCCGCCTGCTTGACGGTGTCGATGCCCAGGTCGGCCTCGAGCTCGTAGTCCAGGTCCAGTTCGTCCCGTTCGTACCCGGTCTTCTCGCTGATCACCCCCAAGAGGTCGTCCAGGATGACGTCCCGACTGACCGGGGAGGTCTCGGGCTGCGATGCGGGGGGTGCCACAGGCTCGACGGCCACAGGCTCGACGGCCACAGGCGCGACGGCCACAGGCGCGACGGCCACAGGCTCGACCGGCGGCGGCGGGGGCGCCATCATGCCCTTGTCGACCAGCCGCACCTGGATCCGGTCGAGAAACGGCTCGACTTCCTCAGGAAACTCCGTGATGAGTTCCGAGAGCTCGTCTGCGCCGTTGTCGCGGAGAACCGCGATGAAATCCTGAACGGTGAAAGCCATGGCGTCCTCCTCAGCCGAGAATAGCCGCGAGCTGGTCGCGGATGGCCTGACGCTTCTGCTCGTCTGTCATGGAGGCCACCTTCGCACTGGCGGCGTCGGAGGCCGAAGGGGGCTCGGCGGCTGGTGGCGATGCAGCGGGTGCAGCGGGTGCAGACCCGCCCACCTGCCCCTGCAGCCAGTTCGCCAGGGACTGGATTGTCGGGTAGTCCGCCAGCACGAAATTATCGTCGCGATCGACCCCGTATAGATCCCGGACCTCGGAGAAGATCTCCGCCTGCTTGACCGTGTCGATGCCCAGGTCGGCCTCGAGTTCGTAGTCCGGATCCAGTTCTTCGATGCCGTAGCCGGTCTTCTCCGCAATCACGGAGAGCAGCTTCGCCAGGAGATCACCGGCCTCGGGTGCGGGGCCGGCCACGGGCTCTGGCGCCTGCTGGGCTTCGACCTCAGGGGCAGGTTCGGGTTCGGGCACGGGCACGGGGGCCGGAGCAGGTTCGGGCACGGGGGCCGGAGCAGGTTCGGGCACGGGAGCCTCGACCGACACAGGAACTTCCCCCTCAACGGCCCGCAAGGTCCCCTGCTCCACCAGGAGCTCTACCGACGCCAGGCCGGTCACTTCGCGCAGCCAGGCTTCCCGGACTCCCGCATCGGCGATCCGGTCATCCCCCTTGGCAATGCCACGCCACACCAGGAGAGCCAGTTGGCTGCCAAAGCCCGCCGAGAACCGGACGGCGTAGTCGATGTCATAGTGCCCACCCTTGCTGAGGGTCAGGTCGCCCAGCTTGGGATCGGGCTCCTTGAGGTTCGGGATCGGTGGCACGATGCCGTACTGAAGGGCCTTCAGGGCGACGACATCCTCGATACCAGCCCCCATGGGGTGGCCAGTGAAACCCTTGGTGTTGGCCACCACAATCTTCTTCGCCGCCTCCCCGAATCCTGCCCGCAGGGCCCTGATCTCGGCGTCTGCAGAACCCCCTCTGGCCGGGGTGTAGGTCTCATGGGACATGAACATGGCCCGATCAGCCATGGCCTCGGGCGTGATGCCTTCGTGTTCACAGGCCTTCTGGACCAGGCGCTTGAAGACCCCCTGGATGTGGTCCACATCCAGCTGGGTGCCATGGTAGGCCGAGTTGGCAAGCTCCGATGAGAGCAGCTCGGCCAGTGGGACCACGCCCCTTGCCGCAGCAACGTCTGCTCGCTCCATGACCAGGCCCACCGCCCCCATACCCATGATCATTCCGTGCCGTCGCCGGTCAAAAGGCAGGGCCGCATCTTCGACACGTTCTGTGGAAGTCGCTGCGCCCGCCGCCAGGAATCCCGCGCCGAGCCACTCCAGCAAGGTGTCGTCAGTGACGTCGTCCGCACCCACCACGATCACCCGCTCACACCGGCCCAGGCGAAGCCAGTCGCTGGCCACGCCAATGGCCAGGGTCGTGCTGGAGCAGGCCGCATTGACCTGGGTGTTCGGACCGCGAGCCTTGATGTGTTGGGCAAATTGACTGTGGCCCATGGCCAGGATCTGCAACAGGAACCGGCGGTCGAAGTGGCCTGTTTCATCCCGTCCATTGCTCTGGACCTTCTTCACCACCTCATCCAGCCCCGGCCAGACCGAGGCGAAGATGATGCCCGTCTCGTCGCGAATGGACTCGGGCAAGGCCCACCCGGTGCCGACCTTGGAGCCCTTGGTGGTGGTTCGATAGGTGCGGACCAACGGAATGCCAGCATCCCGAAGAGCCTCCAACCCGGCCGCAATGGCCAACTGAGTGGTGCGATTCAGGGCCTTTACGAAGCCCGGGTCCACCCCGTACTCACTGGCAAGATCAAAGGCCCCGGCACGACCGGCCAGGCGAACCACCCCTTCCGTGCTCTCCACCGGGACAAAGGTGCCCTGTCCATGCTCGTCCTTCTGAAGGCGCACCACCGACTTACTGACCATGGCCTGACGGATGTCCTCAGGCACGGCTGTGATTCGGTTGTCTCCCCGCAGGATGCTGGGAATGTTGTCGTCGTCGAACAACTGGTCACCACCGGGCAGCCCCACGGCTACTCCTGTGCAGACCACCGCTTCTTGGGAGATCATCTGGGTCCTCCGAGGTGTCGGAGTGGAGGGTTCAGGGATCGCTGGCGACGAAGTCTCGGCCTGCGCCGGTGCCGTCACGGGGGAAGGAGCCCGGGGAGAGGCATCCTGGAAGGCCTGCCAGCTGGCCTGGAGGAAGCCCTGAAGGGCCGGGGCAAGCGCCTGGGCAAAGGCGTTCGCATCCAGACCTCCTTCAGCAGACCGGGTCACCGCAGCAACCAGGTCGTTGAGGGCATCAGGGGAGACCAACGGCCCACTGACGACCTCCGAAGAAGCCACCGGGGTCATTGACGACGCCGAACGGGGCTGTGTCGCCACGGCCGGTCGAGAACGATTCACCGCATGGGTCAACTCACCCAGCCGTCCGGCAAAGTAGTCCGCCAGCTGACGGACGGACTTGTGGTCCGACAGCAGGAAACCCGCCTCACGCTCCAACTGGAAGTGCTCCCGTACCTGGGCCACCAGCTCTGCCTGTCGCACAGTGTCGATGCCCAGGTCCGCTTCGAGCTCAAAGTCCAGGTCAACCTCTTCCGGCGCCATGTCACTGCGATCGCCAATCACCTGGCGAATGACCGAGAGCACATAGGGGCTGGCTCCCTGGACCTGGCCGGCCTGGGCCAGTCGCTCGGAACTGGCCAGCCGTTCCCCCATTTCACCCAGCAGATCCGGCTGCTCGACAGAGGGAAGCGCCCGGACAGGAAAGCCCATCACGAGCATCGCTGCCAGGGCGTCCTTGAAGGCCTTCACACCGCCGATCTTGGGATGGTTCGTGAACAGCGCCCGGTGGGGCCTGCGCTTCAGGATGGAGCTGGTGAAGCCGGTCAGCGCCCGCTTGGGACCCACCTCGACAAAGACACGGGACCCGTCGGCGTACATGCGCTCGATCTGAGAGGTCCACTCCACAGGTGCGGCCACCTGTTGGGAGAGAACGTCCAGGATGTCCTCCATCTCTTCCGGGTACCAGCCCGAGTGAACATTCGTCGTGATCGGGCGCTGGGGCTTGCGGACTCCCAACCGCTGTAGCGTGGCCCGCAAGGGCACACTGGCCGGGGCCACGATTTCGGTGTGAAACGCATGGGAGACCGGCAGCGGGTAGACCGTGATGTTCCGCGAACGGAAAACCTCACAGGCAGCCTCCACCGCACCAGTCGCACCCGCGATGACCGTCTGGGATGGGCAGTTCTTGTTCGCGGCCACCACGTAGCCAGCCACCTCGGCCAGCACGCTCTGGACCACCTCGGCCGACGCGGCGATTCCCGCCATCAGGCCCGGGTCTTCGAGCACGATTCCAGCCATTTCCCGTCCGCGGGCACTCACCGCCTGCAGTGCATCGGAGAAGGTCATCATTCCGCTGGCGACCAGCGCACCGTACTCGCCGAGGGAGTGGCCTGCGACCACGTCCGGGTAGACCCCGTAGCAGGCAAGCAAGCGCAGCAGGGCCACATCGACGGTCAGGGTGGCCGGCTGGGCGATCTCCGTGTTTCGCAAGGCCTCGAAAGCCTCCTTGGGATCCTTGATGACCCGCCCGGCGATGTAGTCACTGAGAGGACGGCCGAGCTCCGAGGACATCACCTCGTCGGCCTCGGCAAAGGTCCTGGCCACCACGTCGTACTCGGCGGCCATGTCCAGGCCCATGCCGATGTACTGGCTCCCCTGGCCCGTAAAGACAAAGGCGACCTTGGAATCGAAGGGCACGTCCTCGTAGTGGATACCTCGAACGCGCAACAACTCCGGGTTTCCCCCGCGCCCGAGGACCTTGCGTACACGCTTGAGTTGTTCCTGGCGCTCGGCCGGGGTCGGGCCATAGGCCGCCAGACGAACGTTGGCCGTGGGATTCCAGCGGGTCGGCGGCCGATTTTCGATGCCATCCAGCAACTGCAGAAGCTCCTGGGTGCTGTCTGCCGACACCGCCCAGATCCCCTCTGGCAGATCTCGTTCTGTGCCACTGGGCTGGATTATTGGCTTGCGGGAAGAGGGCTGTACAGGATTGGACACATGCTCCTCCAGGACCATGTGGAAATTGGTTCCACCAAAACCGAAGGAACTGATGCCCGCCAGGCGGCGCCAGCCCTCGACCTCCCAGTCCTGGGCCCGGGTCTGGACCTGGAGGGGGACTTCCTCGAAGGGCACGTCAGGACGACCCTTCTTGAAGTTGATGCTCGGAGGCAGGATCTTGTGGTGAAGGGCCAGCGCAGTCTTGATGGTCGCGATGGCGCCAGACGCGGACTTGAGATGCCCGATCTGGGACTTCACCGAGCCGATGCGAATGGCGCCCCTGGCACCACGACGACCCGACCCGATGACCTCGCTCAGGGCGTCGATCTCGACCTTGTCGCCCACCACAGTGGAGGTGCCATGGCACTCGATCAGGTCGAGTTCGACCGGATCGATGCTGGCATCCGCAAAGGCCCGACGCAATGCCCGCTTCTGGCCCTGGATGTTGGGGGCCGTGATCCCCTTGCCTCGCCCGTCGGAACTGGCCCCGATGCCCCGAATGACCGCGTAGACCCGGTCACCCTCCTGGACAGCATCCTCCAGGCGCTTCAGCACCAGGATTCCCGCACCCTCCCCCATCACGAAACCGTTTGCGCTCTCGTCGAAAGGCGCGGAGTGGTCCGGTGACAGCGCTCCGATCTTGCAGAACTTGATGTAGGTCGGAACCCCCATCATGCGATCGACGCCACCGGTGACGGCCACATCGTAGTCGCCATCCTGCAAGCCCTTTACCGCGGCCTGGATTGCCGCCATCGAGCTGGCACAGGCAGCATCGACAGTGAAGTTCGGACCCCCCAGGTCAAAGGCATTGGCGATCCTGCCTGCGATCACGTTGGGGAGCTCACCAGGCATGCTGTCTTCGGTGACGGCAGGCAGGTCGGCCTTCAGCGTTGTCGAGAGTCCTTCCGCGATTCGCGCGCGCTCCTCCGGCGGGAGTGCTGCGTAGCTGGGCACCTGCTCGAGGGCTCCGAGGATCTCCGGCGTTCGGATTCGCAGGGTGTAGTCATCGGTGATCTCCCCACCCATGCTGTTGCCCAGAATGATGGCGACCCGAGATCGATCGATCCGGGTGTTCTCGGGCGTGATGCCCGCATCCTCCAGAGCCTCGGCCACGGTATCCAGGCCCAACTGCTGGACTGGATCGACCAGCTTCGCCACCTTGGGCGGAATCCGGTACCGGCGGGACTCGAACTGGAAGTCCCGGACAAAGCCGCCAATGCGGGTATAGGTCTTGTCGGGCGCCTGGCGATCCGGGTCGTAGTACTTCTGAACGTCCCACCGGTCCGGCGGGACCTCAGTGATGCAGTTCACACCCCGGGTGACATTGCTCCAGAAGGTCTCCAGGTCAGGCGCGCTGGGGACGTGAACCCCCATCCCGACAATGGCGACCAGAGACTCGGCCGTCGAAGACCCCACCACTGCCGGCGCCGCCTCGCCTCGAAGGTCCCCGATCAGGGCCTTCCGAGCCTCCTCCAGGGCCTGGGCATCCCCGACGACCTGGCCCCCGGTGGCCAACAGGGCCGCCATGGGCTCACCGACAATGGGTGTCTGTTCCCAGACTGCAACCTGCCAGAGGACCCCTGAACCGACCACACCACTGGCTTCAGCCACGCCCGGATGGCCATTGCCAGCCCGCAGGGAGGTCGCGGTTCGCACCCGGGGAGTTCCGGCCAGTTCCGACCGGATCCTGGCGCGCCCCACCGCCTCCTGCCAGCCGGCGACCGCCGCCTGGTAGGCACCGATCACCGCTGCCAGGCTGCCATGGCGCTGGGCGAGCGAGGAAGCCAGGGACATACCCTGACCAGCAGGCCAGGCTCGCTCGACCGGGTCATCGGCCGAGAACCAGCCATTGGAGACCTTCCACGGGTCTTCCCCGGCCGCTATTCGGCGCACCACCGGAGAGAGAGGCGAGGCCGCCACCCGGAAGCCCCGGACCACCCGGGTGTCCGTGTCACGGGCCGCAGCCACCCGGCGGGAAAGCTCGGGTCCCAGTTCCAGCTCCGGCAGGCCATAGAGCTGCTCCCGCAACACCACCCCCGCAGCCCCCAGCGCAGTGGCCGCTGCCGCAGTGTCGGGGCCCAGGCCAGCATCGAGAATGGCGCCGTGCCCGTGCCGCGCGAGAAGGGCCAGGCCATCCTCACCGCTACAGGTCCCACCGGCCTCCCGGCCTCGCAGGATGATCCCGGCATAGCCACCGGGCACCGGTCCGGGCTCGGTTCTCTCCAACCATGTGGGTCGATCCCGCACCGGCGTTCCCCGGTCGGCCAGCACCACGGGGCCAGCGCCGGGCACCTGTTGTCCAGCCAGAACACGGACCCATGCCCCCTCGGGAATGACGTCCACCGAACCGCACGTCAGATCGATCACCGGTGTGCCCCCGGCAGCCAACACCATGGGTGCCAGACCGGCGCGCTCCGCAGGGAGGACCACGAGCAGCAGGGGCTCAGACATCAAGGGACTCCAGGTGCGCAGACGACAACCCAAGTGCGTAGGGTGCTACGCACCCACCGACCAAAGCATGCGGTTCGACGAGAAGGTGGCTCGGCTCCAAGCACGTTGCATGCCATCTATTCCGGCGTGCAGAGGCAGCCCAGCATTGATTCCTCGTCCAACCACTCGCGCCCCTCCGACAACCTCCTTCCAGGGGCGCAACACAACCGACTCCAGCATGCGGGTTTCGCCTGCCATGAGACTTCCACCAAGAAGCCTACCGAGAACATCCCCGAAAGGGCGCAAGAATCATCAAGATGGACCCCGAACCAACCGATATCCCCACATGGCCATCTCCACCGGATTTCGCCCCCGGTCCAAGGACGAACGTCTCGCCATGGCCCGGCTGCTCTTCGATGCACCCCTTCGGGTCGCCCTGGAGTACGAGGACGACGGCTGGGCGAGCACCTGCCTGCGCGTGGCCGGACGAACCCCTGTGTGGGCCGGTCAAGGAGATCGACACCGCATCGAGTCCGTCCTCACCCGGCTGGGACTGCCTGGCCTGGCAGATGGGGAAGCGGACGGGCGACTGCTGCCCGACCTGACCCTCGAGCGAACCGGACCCGTCCAGGCCTCTCCCCTGCCAGAGATCTCCGGGCCCCTGGTGTCGATCCTGATCTGCACCTACAACCGGAAGAGCATGGTCATGGACTCGATTGCGTCGGCTCAGGCCCAGTCCTGGCCCCGAGAGATCCTGGTCATCGATGATGCCAGTACCGACGGCACAGACGAGCTGCTGTCCCAGGTCGAGGGCATCCGCTACCTCCGCCAGGAGAAGAACGAGGGCAAGTCCGTGGCCCTCAACCGGGGTCTCGCAGAAGCCCGGGGCGAAGCGGTCATGGTTCTGGACGACGACGACCTCCTGCTGCCCGGCGCCCTTCGGGTGCTGGCAGGGGTCCTCTTTTCCAATCCAGACCTGGCGGCCGTCTACTCGGACACCATCTGCTTCGACGGGACTACTGGAAAGGCCCGGAAGGTCTTTCCCTGCACCCGGGCACCCGGCCACATGGCGCGCCATGTGGCCTTGAAGCAGATCCCCTGCACCACAGGCGCCACGCTGATCCGCATGAGCGCACAACGCCAGGCCGGTGAGTACGATGTCAGCCTGATCCGGGCCGAAGACATGGACATGTTCCTTCGGCTTGCCCATGTCGGGCCCATCGAGGGCATCCCCATTCCCACCTTTCTGGCCCGAACCCATGACGGTCTTCGCGGCACTGCCGATGTCCGGTGGAAAAAAAAGGACAAGGCCACAGAAGAGGAGCGGTCACGGGCTTTCATCAAGCCCACCTTCCAGCGCCGCTGGAAAGAACTGGGAGCGAACGCCGATCGCACCCTTGCCCACGCCTGGGCCATCGGCCTGGGGATCCGAGGCCTGCTCCCCCTCGCCCACACGGAACTGGCTCGATGGCCGGGGCCCTACACCCCCTACGAGACCTGGGTTCGAACCCAGTGTCGCCTCCCTGCCCCACCGAAAGACCTCGCGGGGACCCTTGTGGTGATCGACGACGGAGATCCCGGCTCTGTGGAGTTGCTCCTGGACCGGGAACCGTCCGACCTGGATCTGTGGGTCTGTCTGGAGGTCCCGCGGGATCCCCTGGCATCCCTGATGCTCTACTGGCCCGGCCACTACGAGTCCCACAAGCGCCTTGCCGATTGGGTTCAGCCAAAGGGGCCCGTTCACCTGCGCACCAGCTCGGACCCCCACTGGCAGCCACCTCCCCTGGCAGACCTGTCCCTGCTCCCCGACCTGCCGGCCCCAGACGCCCTGCTCGCCCTGGCCGCGGTGAAGAACTGGGGCCTCCCCCTCGGAACCCGCAGCGCCGGGCCCCGACAGAGTGGACCGCTGGCCCTTGCCGCCCTGAAGTCCCGCTACTGCCTGGGACGAGGAAATGCCGAGGATGCCCTTGGCTACGCAGGGGATGTCATCGCCGAGGCCGCAACCTGGTGCGGCGGCTGGATGCTGGCAGCCGAGGCCTTCCTGGCCATGAGCCAGACAGACCAGGCCCTCTTCTGTGGGCGCCAGGCCGAACGCCTGCAGGCCACCGTCCTGGAGACCCTGCGAAAGCGTCAGGCCGCCTGACGGCGGGGTCCTCGCCTCCACAGCGCCAACAGAAAGACCACCCAGGGGCCACCCGTCACTGGCGGACTGCTGCATCCCCCACAGCGCCCCTCAGCGGTCTCGACGCCCTGACCTGTGCCGCTGTCACCACCGGAGTCCCCCGAGTGACCGGCCTCAGGGGGAACCACCACGGGCCAGACCGGCGAGGTCCACACATGCTCCAGGGCGTCCCCTCCCCCGTCCTCGCAGCCCTCGGGCTGGCCCGGATCGAGGGTAAGGTCCAGGTACAACCAGGCCGGGAGGTCCTCGGAGGGAATCGAGACCCTGCGTTCACCCGATCCGTCCCCTCCTGTGAGATCCCAGGTGCTCTCCGGCCCCACCAGGCGAGCCGAGACCACCGAGCCATCCCCTTCTTCCGTCAGCCTGACCACCAGGTCCAGGTCCTGCCCCTCCGGCACCTGGGGCCGGGCACCATGTCCCCCCAGGGGAAGGTCCTGGCTGCTCCAGGCCATGTCCACCGGGACCAGCCTTCCGGTGGTCACATAGGTCCGGTGGTCCACGATCGCCTGGTAGAGGCTGGTGCGCGACAGGGACTCTCCTTCCGGCAACACCGCGACGGTCAGGCTGCCCCCATAGGGATGGTCCGGCGCCTCTGGGTCCAGCTGACAGACGGATCCGGGTCGGCTGTCGTGGGTGTCGGTCCCCCCGACAAAACCCATGGGGAGCCCCAGGTCCAGGGCAGCATGAACCGTGCTCGCCGGAACTGTCGGGCTCCACGGAGGGTCCCATTCCGCGGGGTGAACCAGGCTGTTTCCATGCTTCGAGTAGATCTCCACCGCCGGCGACCAACGATCCTCGTGGCAGGTCCAGTCGGTCTCCATGGGGATCGAGAGCGCCGGGTGGTGGGGCAGCAGGAGCGCCGGCCCATGGTCGGCCTCCACCTGGCTCATCCAGCTCCCGATGTCCTCGCAGGAGGCCACAGTCAGGGTCGTGTCGCCATTGGGTTGGGCATCCTCCAACCGAAAGGCACCCAACGCCTCGGCATCCTCGCTGAACAGCAACAGGTCCTTGTGGCCCAGAGCGGCGCCATCGGGCCATCGCAACCACACTTCTGCCCCTGGAATGGTCACCAGTCCCCCCTCGGGGTCGTGCTCGGCCAGCAGGCTGGAAATCACCTGGCCGAACGCCACCGCAGAGGCGGTCGCGGGACCATTGACGTGGTCGGTCACCGCCACGAAGTCCAGTCCCGCCTCCCGGGAATAGGTCCCCAGGTCCGCCACAGCCCCGCAATCCGTGTCACAGGAACCCAGGTCCGCCGATCCCCCGTCCCCCGAGGCCCCCGTGTGGCTGTGAAGATCGCCCAGGAAGTAGGCCTGGCCCAGGATGACCTCCCCCGCGGGAGAAATCGACAAGACCAGCGTCAGCAGCAACACCCGGTCAGCCTGTCACGGGAAGGACCGGGCCTGTGGCCATTCCCTCCACCACCTGGTTCCCCTCTGCACGAATCGCCACCGAACCCAGCACCAGCCCGGCGAGCTTCGGGGGACCTCCCCCCACCCTCATGACCGCCTGGACGGTCTGCTGGGTGAGGTCGGAATCCGTCGAGGCCTCGACCGCGGTTGCAGACAACACGCCGTTCTGGGCCCGAATGGTGACCGTCTGGCTCGCCGTGTGTACCCGGGCGGTGCCATCCTCCAGGACGACCGGCCCCTGGGGAGCCCCATCCAGGGCCTCGAGGAGGGCTCGCGTCTCGGGGTCCACCGTGGGCGGAAGACCCCTGGGGCGCCGCTTCAACAGCTGTCCCACGACTTCACGACTCTCCCTCAGACCCAGCAGGTGGGCCGTCACCAGGAACACCACCGCGCCCAGCACCGACACCGGGACAAGCATCAGGCCACTGGTGCCAGGCAGGACGCTCAGCACCACCGCCAGTGCCCCACAGGCAACCACAATCTTGGCGTGGGCCAGGACCAGGCCACCCCACAAGCCGCCGACCTGGCGCTGCAGAAAGACCAGCAGGAGCACGACCTCGACCGTCGCCAGCACCGCGTGGCTGGCGGGAATGCCGTCCACGCCCATGCCCAGGGGGTGGATCAGGGCCCATGCAACCGGGAGCTTGAAGGCCACGATCCCCAGGGCGATCCACATGGGTGTCTTGGGGTCCATCAGCGTGTAGAAGACCGGCACCAGCACCCGATGTTGGCCGATGCCGAAGAGTGCGATGGCGTACATGCGCAACATGCTGGCGGTGGCCGCGGTGTCCGCAGGCGTAAAAGCCCCCCGCTCGAAGAGCAGGGCCACGATGGGCTCCGCCAGGAAGAACAGGCCCACCGAGGAGGGCAGGATGAGGAAGCTGTTCAGGTTGATTGCCGAGACCATCTCCCGGCGAAACTCCTCGTGCCGATCCTGGGAGGCCAGCACGCTCAGTCCGGCCAGGGCCGCGACGGCAACCCCCCCGGAGATGATCGAGAACGGCAGGTGGGCCACGCGAAAGGAGTACAGGAGCCAGCTGACAGGCCCGTGTCCCATCCGGCTGGCCAGGTTTGTCTCGATGAGCAGGTTGACCTGGACCACCGAGATCGCCACGAGGGCTGGCGCCAGGAAGGCCAGCAAGCGCTTCAGCTGGGGATGCCCACCAAAACTGAGCCGGATCCGAAACCCCTGGCGCCGAAGGGCCGGAAACTGCACCGCTGCCTGGGCCGTGCCCCCGACCAGTGCGGCGATGGCCACCCCGTAGATGGGTTGGAGACCGGTGGCCTCGCCAAAGAAAGCCGAACCCACACAGGCCACGATGACCGCCCCATTGAAGAGGACCGGCACCACCGCGGGCATGAAGAACCGCCCGCGGACATTCAACATGCCCATGAAGACCGAAGCCACGCTGATCGTCGCCACAAAGGGGGAGAGCACCCGGGTCAGGGAGGACGCAAGGTCCAGCTTGGCCGGGTCCTCGCTGAACCCGGTGGCAAAGAGAAGCACCAGCGGTTCGGCGAGCACAAAGGTCAACAGGGTCGCTGCACCCACTCCTGCCAACAGGACCCCCAAGAGGGCATTGGCCAGAGCCCACCCGGAGACCTCCCCTTCCCTCTCCGCCACGTCAGCGAACAGCGGCACGAAGGCATTGGCCAGCGCACCCTCGGCGAAGAGCTCCCGGAACATGTTGCCAACCCGGAAAGCCGCGTTGAAGGCGTCGGCGGAGACGCCGGCCCCAAAGGCGGCAGCAAAGGCGATCTCCCGAAAGAGCCCGGTGACCCGGGACACGAGGTTCGCAGCCCCGACCAACAGGGTGTTGCGCTGGATGTCGGTGCGGTGACCGTCACCGGGAGGAGGGGCGGGCATGGCCCAGCCAGCTAACCGCTCAGACCACCGCTCCGGACCAGGTCGCCGATCGCCTCAAGATCCCGGTGCAGGACACGGTCCACACGCCAGCGGGGAACGACCGTTCGAATCGCCTCGAAGGCGGCCTGAACCCCCGGTGCCGAGGCCTTGGGTTCTCCCTCGACGGGCTGACCCTCCGCATCAAAGGAGACCCCCTCGTGCCGCCAATCCAACCCCTGGGCGGCCACAAGTGCCTCGATGGCCACGATCTCATCCAGGTTCTCCAGCACCATGTTGGCGGTGCGGGCCGAGATCGGCGCCATGGAGACATGGTCCTCGTGGTGTTGTCCGGTGGGAATGCTGTCGGCGCTGGCGGGATGGGCCAGGCCCTTGTTTTCGCTCGCCAGACTCGCTGCCGTGTACTGGGCCAGCATGAACCCGCTGGAGACCCCGGTGTCCTGGACCAGGAAGCTTGGCAGGTTCCCGGTGAGCTGCCCATAGGTCAACCGAAAGACGCGGCGTTCGGACATGGTGCCCACCTGGACCAGGGCCAGCTTCAGGTGGTCCAGGGCCAGGGCAATGGGGGCCCCGTGGAAGTTCCCGGCCTCTACCAACCGACCCTCGACGATGAGCGGGTTGTCACAGGCCCCGTTGAGTTCCCGGGTCATGACCTCCTCGGTGTGGGCCAGGGCCGCCCAGGCGGCACCCAACACCGCCGGTGCGCAGCGAATCGAAAAGGCATCGGGGCGACGCCCCATCCGGGCCAGCTCCGAGCCAGCCAGGAGGTCCCGAAGGCGCCCGGCCACGTCACAGGCATGGGGGTGACCCCGGCCGGCCAGGGCCCCTTCATCGAGACAACGAGGATCGGCCAGCACGACCTCCATCGACATGGCCAGGGCCACTTCGGCAGCGCGCAGCAACCGTCGGGCCCCATGGCAGACCAGGGCCCCGATTGCCACCGCCAGGGTGGCCCCATTGATGAAGCTCAGTGCCTCCTTGGAGGTCGGCACCAGGGCAGGCAGACCCGCCATGGCCTCGGTTCCGGGCAGCAGGACCCCTTCCCTTCGCGCCCGGCCGCCCATTCGGAAGGCCACCTGGGACATGTGGGCGAGGGGAGCCAGGTCCCCGGCTGCCCCCACGGACCCCTGGCTGGGTACGACCGGGTGCACACCGGCCTCCAGCATGGCCAACAGGAGATCCACCGATTCAGGCCGGCACCCGGACAACCCCACAGCCAGCGCATTGGCCCGGGCGAGCATCATCGCCCGCACAAAGGCCGCAGGCAGTTCCGGCCCGACACCCGCACAGTGGCCCACCACAAAGGCCCGTCGACGCTCCTCGGACGTGGCCTCGGCAGGCTCTTCCCCCACCAGCCAGGCCTCCTTGCTCTCCAACACATCCGGAGAGCCCAGGGCCAGCCAGGCCCGGGCCGAGGATGCCATGCGACCCCGGGCATCCGCGTCCAGGGAGACACTGCCCCCCTGCGCCACCGAGGCCACGTCGGCACAGGTGAGACTGATCCCATCGATTCGCACGGTCACGGACGCTCTCCCACCGCCAACAGGCCCGGGCAGGCCTCGTGGACCGCGGCCAACAACTCACCACTGTCGAGGACCTCCTGGACAGAGGCCACGGACTCGGCGGGTGTGACCTGGTCCTTCGGCAGCCCCTCGAGCACAGCCATGGCTGCTCCCGTTCCCCTGCCCAGCACAAGGCCCGGATCGGCCTCCCGCCGAAACCGCAGGGCTCGGGCGGCACAGAGGAGCTCGATGGCCACGACCACCCGGGAATTCGCCACCACCTCCGAGGCCCGGCGGGCCGCTGTGGTGGACATGGCCACGTGATCTTCCTGGTCCTCACAGGTGGGGATGGAGTCCATGCTGGCCGGCCAACCCAGGGCCTTGTTCTCGCTGACCAGAGCCGCCGCGGTGGTCTGCAACGCCATGAGCCCGAGACCGGGCCGATTGCCCCGCATCGAAGCCGGCAGGTCCACCGAGAGCCTGGCCGTGAGCAGGCGATAGAGGCGACGCTCGGCCAGGCACGCCAGCTCGGCCACAGCCAGCTTCAGGTAGTCGGAGACCAGGCCGACCGGCTCTCCGTGGAAGAGCCCTGCACTCAGCGCCTTGTTCGGACCCTCCACCTCCAGCACGATCAGCGGATTGTCCGTGGCCGCGTTGAGCTCCACCTCGACCTGGGTTCGAGCGTGTACGAGGGCGTCCCGGACCGCCCCAAGGACCGGTGGCGTGCATCGGAGGGAGTAGGCGTCCTGGACCTTGTCCGGAACGCTGTCGGCCAGGCTGGAGCCCTCCAGCAAGGCGAGCAGGTTCGAAGCACAGGCCTGGGCACCGGGGTAGGGCCGCTGGGCGTGCACCACCGGGTGAAAGGCCCTTCTCACGCCCCGCAAGGCTTCAAAGGACATCGCGGCGGCAACCTCGGCCAGTTGCACCAACTCACAGGCATCGTGCACGGCAAGGGCCGCAAAGGCCGTCGTGAGCTGGGCGCCATTGGTCAGGGCCAGGCCCTCCTTTGGGCCCAGGGCCATGGGAGAGAGCCCCGCACCAGACAGGGCCTCGCGGCCGGACAGCCGTTGAGCCCCCACCCAGGCCTCACCGGTCTCGGAAACAGGGTCCGACGAGTCGTGGGAGATCAACAACGCCAGGTGGGCCAGGGGCGCCAGGTCACCCGAGGAGCCACAGCTTCCCTGGGCCGGCACCACCGGATCGATCCCGTGGACCAACAAGGCACAGAGCAGGTCCACCAGCTCCGGCCTGCAGCCACTCACCCCTCGTGCCAGGGCATTGGCTCGCAACAACACCATTGCCCGGGCCACGTCTCGCGGTGCCGGCTTGCCAACCCCCGCCGCATGAGACCGCACCAGGTTTCGCGAAAGCTCCGCGATGCGGGCCCGCGGGATGCGCACACGGGACAGGGAGCCAAAGCCAGTGTTGACCCCGTAGACGGTCAGGGCACCCCCTTCCGAGTCCACGATGTGGCCCTCGGCCACCGCCTCCACCCAGGCCCGGGACGTTGCCATGCGGGCCCTGGCACCCGAGTCAAGGCACACGGCACGGCCCCGTCGGGCGACATCGGCCACATCACGGACAGAAATGCCCGCGCCGTCGATGTTCAGGGGTGCAGCCACGAAACCCGTCCTAACGCCCATGCCAGCTGTGGGGTTATGCGCCGAGTGATGATCTGGGACGACTTCTACCAACAACCGACGCTCTACGACCTGGAGTACGCCGAACGTCGCCACGACGTGGCCTGGTACAGGACGCTGGCTTCCACGGTCGACACCGTCCTCGAGTTGGGGTGTGGCACCGGGCGGATCACCCTGCCCATGGCTCTGACCGGCGCCATGGTGACCGGAGTGGACCTGTGCCGGCCCATGCTCGAGGTCCTGCAACAGCGCCGCCGGAACCTGGAGGATCCCTCTCGGATCGAGATCTTCCAGGCGGACTTCACCCGGCTGGACCTGGGACGTCGATTCGAGCTCGTCGTGCTGCCCTTCAACGCCCTGCAGCACGTCTACACCCCAGAGGACTTCCTGGCACTGATGGCCACCGTGCAGAAACACCTGGCTGATGGGGGTCGCTTCGCTCTGGACGTGGTCGTGCCCGAACACCAGGTGTGGAGTACTCGTAACCCTGATGGCAAGCACGAGATCCGCTCCCGGTCCGACCCTGACGGCGGCAAGCTGTTGACCTGGGAAAACGGCAGCTATGACCCGATCAGCCAGGTCTACAACCTTCGCTACCACTTCCAGCGGGCAAGTGGTGTGCACCAGGTCGTGCGCCTGCCCCTCCGGATGTACCACCCTCAGGACCTGTTGACGCTCCTCCAACAGGCGGGTTTCCAGGTGGCTCGCAAGGCCGGGGGATTCGATGGCCAGGCTCTGGAGAGCACCTCGTCCACCCTGGTCCTGGAACTGATGGCGGCCAAGGACCCGGGTCTGCTGGAATACTAGGGAAGGTGTTCCCTCTACTGCTGATCCTGGCTGGCTGTGGGCCAGCGTCGGAATGCATCGTCGATGTGGACGGCGATGGTCACTTCTCCCAGGCGTCCTGCCCTCGGGGCAACGACTGCGACGATGCCGACCCCCTGGTCCACCCAGGTGCCGACGAGCTCTGCAACGGCATCGACGACAACTGTGACGGTTTCATCGATGACGTCATCCAGGACCTCGACGGAGACGGGTTCTATGCCGCGGATTGTCCCGGAGGCAGCGACTGCGACGATGCCAACGCTGCCATTCATCCCGGCGCCATCGAGATCTGCGACAGCCGAGACAACGACTGTGATGGCCGGGTCGACGATGTGGACGCTGACAATGACGGCCACGTGGCCCAGGCCTGCGGCGGCGGTGACTGCAACGACAGCACGCCAGCGATCCACCCCGGAGTGGTCGAGGACTGTGAGGACGCCATCGACAACGACTGCGATGGCTCCATCGATGTCGACGATTTCGACAACGACGGATTCTTCTCTGCGGATTGTGGGGGCACTGACTGCGACGATGCCAACGCTGCCATTCATCCCGGTGGAGAAGAACTGTGCGATGACATCGACCAGGACTGCGACGGCGACACCGGCGACGTGGACGAGGATGGAGACGGCTACAGCACGGTGGACTGTGGCGGGACCGACTGCGACGACCAGGACCCCACCATCCACCCCGATGCCGTGGACGACTGCAACGACGGCATTGACAACGACTGCGACGGCAGCCTGGACAACGAGGACGCCGACGGCGACGGTCAGCGCCCCGAGTCCTGTGGGGGCAAGGACTGCAACGACAACGAGCCCACGGTCTACGTCGGCGCCGATGAGATCTGCGGTGATGGGCTGGACAACAACTGCAATGGCACCATCGACCAGGCCAACCAGGACCGGGACCACGACGTCGATATCGCCTGTGGGGGAGAGGACTGCAACGACGAGGACTGCCAGATCAACTCCAACCTTCTGGACCTCTGTGACGGCATCGATCGGAGCTGTGATGGAGACGATGTCGATGACAGGGACGACGATGGGCAGGCCTGTGACGTGGACTGCAACGATGCCTTGCCCGGCGTGGGACTCGGGGTCGCCGAGTCCTGCGACGGGGTGGACAACGACTGTGACGGAAACCTCGACGAAGGCACCGGGGGCTGCTCCCAGGCCCTGCCCGGCAGTATGGATCTGGACTCGGGGGCCTTTGCCTGGCCAGTGGACGACTTCCGCTGGTTCGAACGCGACGGCGGCATCGTCTACGAGGGCACCGGGACTGACAACTGGCAGATCCTGGTCTACGACAGCCTCTTTCTGCAGCCTCCCTGGTCCCTGTCAGTCGAGGTGACTCTCACCGGGGGAAACCACGCCAGCGAAGTGGGCATCTACGTGTCCCGCTATGGCCAGAACGAAGACGGGTACCTGTTGTCGGTGTTCGACACCGAGGTCAAACCCCAGGCCCACATGGGACGGCTTCTCTCCGGGACCCTGGACAACCTCTCCGAGGACAAGACCCTGCCGATCCTCACCCCGGGACTGGACCTTCCGAACCTGCTCGAGTTGGTCCACGACGGCACCAAGGTCACCGGCTACTTGAATGGCGCGACGCTGATCAGGCTGGACGCCGACACCGTCGCAGGGTCCGGCTACCCCGCCCTGGTGGTCTACGACACCGCGGGAGACAACGTCACCGTCCATTTCGACAACGTGGCGGTCACCAACAACTGAAGCGGGTCCCTAGGGCCAGCGGAAGCCAAAAAAAGAGTGGCCGGGCCTCCTCAATGCCGAATGCGGGGGGGGGGGAAGCACTCGGCATGTCCTGAGAAGGTCCCGGCCAGAAAGAGAGACCGAAGCCACTTCATTGCGACTTTAGCGGTGCACCTCGAGAGCGTCAACCCGCAATTCCAACCCTCTCCATCCTCGGAGACCCTCAGATTTCAAGGGAATTCCCCTTTCCGGCCGATTCTCGAAAGCCCTCCAGCTCAGAGCGGAGAGAGTCAATCCATGCCTGGCCGAACGCCGCAGGACTCGTCCAGCCCTGTCAGTACTCGCAGGGCTCCGTACCGGACTCCTCGAACTTCTCTGACCGCAGGTCGTCGTAGCCCCAACGGTCCTTTCGGATGTTCTCCACGTCGAAGCTGCCGCGCACGATCATCCCCGAGGCTGACTCGTATCCACCCATGTAGAGCTGGAAGTCGCCCTTGACCGTGGCGCCTTCCTCGATGACCGGCTTGGCGCCATCGACATTCTCCAGGCGAACCCAGCTGTGCTGGCCCTCGATCCAGTTGTCGAGACCCGCGCCATCGATGTCGACCGGCCGCCAGCTGTTGGACTCGACCTTCATGTCGAATCCACACTCCTCGGACTCCTCCTCGGACTCCGCGTCACCTCCGGACAGGTCGTAGTCCGCCAGGCCATAGAGACAGGGCTCGTCGAGGTAGGCCTGGAGATCCGGCGTGATGCTCTCGGCGTATTCCTCCATCCCGTCGTAGTTGGGGTTCTCGTAGTTCATGCCGTAGAACATGAACTCCTGGCTCTCGACAAGGAACTCCTCGGACGCGAACTTGGAGACCGCGTAGCCGGACCGCCACTCCTTGGGCAGGGTCCAGTATTCCGAGTCGTCGTACGGGTTCAACTGGTAGGAGCCGGCGTTGATGTACCAGATGGTGTGGCCATCCTCGTCGGTGGACCACTGTTCCAGCACCGGGTGGTTGTCCAGGTAGAAGGGCACAGGATCGCCGACCTCGGAGGTGGACTCGTCGTTGTCGAACGCGGTCTCACAGTCCGTGTCGTAGAAGTCGATCAACTCGTCGTTGTCGTTGTCCACACCATCGTTGCAGGCGTAGACCCCGTAGCCGGTGGCATTGTCCTCGAGCGGCGTTTCCTTGGCGCAGTCCGGGTCCGACACATCGGACCATCCGTCCCCGTCGTTGTCCTCACCGTCGGTGCACTGGTTGAACTCCTCCTCGAAGGGATCGGCGTAGGACTCGCAACCGTCGTCTTCGGCGTCGACCAGTCCATCCCCGTCGTTGTCCACGTTGTCCGTGCAGGGTCCGTCCCCAAACCCACGTTCATAGAGCAGATCGGCGTCGTTGCAGTCGTTGTCCTCGGAGTCGGTCCAGCCGTCAGCGTCGTTGTCCACGCCGTCAGCACAGGTGTCAGAGGTCAACTCGTGGGTTCCAGTGCTGGCCAGGCAGGTCTCGTCCTCGGAGTCGATCAGGCCATCGCCATCGTTGTCGATGCCGTCACTGCACTCGGTGTCGGTGATGGTGTTGACGGCTTCACCGTAGCCAAACAGGCAGTCCTGATCCTCGAAGTTGGCCCAGCCGTCCCCATCATTGTCCAGTCCAATCCAGATGATCTCGCCGTCCTCGTCCCGGGCACAGCCGTCCCCGAACTCCCCGGTCTCGTCCGCTGCGCACTCGGTGTCCAGGCAGGTCGACATTCCACCGACCGGCGTCTCCGTCCACTGCATGGCCGCGCCACAGCCGCTGTCGGCATCGACATAGTCGAACACCCACTCAAAGGTCGAGTCGTCCGTCCCGTTCTCGCCGGGGATCTCGACCAGGATGTAGCCCTCGCTCACACCCGCATCGGTCCCACCGTCCCCATCGTTGTCCAGGCCATCGTTGCAGGTGAAGGCACTGATGCCCACCTCGGCCAGGCCGAGCATGCAGTCCGGGTCCTCCTCGTTGGCCCAGCCATCCCCATCGTCGTCGATGGGCACGCCGTTCTCGTCCTCGTTCTTGCAGGAACTGGTGGGAATGTCCGCCTCCAGGTTGTCCAGCCCGCTGCGGCAGTCGCTGTCCTCGGCGTCGCACTCCTGGTCCTCGTCGACGTCACCATCCTCGTCGTTGTCGATCAGGTCACAGAGATCCAGGACGCAGTCGGTCAGGCCCTCGTCGATGGTGCCGTCGCAGTCGTCATCCTCGTTGTTGCACTCCTCCTCGACGCCCGTGTCCCCGTCGCAGATCTCGTTCGGATCCCCCGGATCATCGACCACGCCGTTGTTGCACTCGGTCAGCCCGAAGTAGCTGTTGTCCTCGTCGATTCCGAAGATGCAGTCCGGATCATCGATGTCCTCCCACCCATCGCCGTCATTGTCCTCGCCATCGTCACAGGCAAAGACGTCGTAGGGCTCGGTTCCGGTGTCCTCGGGGGTGATGGTGATGACCACCATGTCCGCCTCGTTGGCATCCAGCGCCATCAGGCAGCCGGGGTCCATGGCGTCGACATAGCCATCGCCATCGTTGTCCTGGCCGTCGTTGCAGGCGACGGTGCTGATCCCGGTCTCGTCGCCGTGGATCTCGCAGTCCAGGTCATCGTCGTCGATCCAGCCGTCGCCATCGTTGTCCGCGTCGTCCTTGCAGGGGTCCTTGTGGGTGGGACCGTCCTCCAGGTTGTCCAGACCGTTCTCACAGTTGGTGTCACCGACCTTGTTGGCGTGACTTCCATCGGACGCACCATCCCCATCGTTGTCGACCAGGTCGGTGCAGGCGTACAGGTCGTTGGTCCGGGCGTCCTCGTCGTTTCCATCCTCGAAGCAGTCCGGGTCCTCGTCGTCGATCCAGCCATCGTCGTCGTTGTCGACCTTGTCGCTGCAGGTCTCGCTGACCTGGGCCTCTGCACTGTCAAAGGCGTGGTCACAGCCGGGGTCATCCCCGTCGATGACGCCGTCGCCATCATCGTCGACACCGTTGTTGCACTCGTTGGCGCCGTAGCCGATCTCCCAGCTGCCGTAGAGGCAGTCCGGATCGTCGTAGTCTGCCCAGCCGTCCCCATCGGAGTCCGCGGGGTTCGCCGGGTCATCCAGGGTGTAGCAGGACTGGCCCTCCTGGACACAGACCGAGGGCTCGAAGTTCGGATCGATCACAAAGGCAAACCGGAAGTCTTCGCTGCCCAGCTCGTGGTGCACGGTGATCTGGAAGTCGCCCTCGTTGGTGATCAGCGCCTCGGCCCGCCAGGGCTCCAACTCACCCTCGTCCAGGTAGTAGGTGTCACCGGCGAACCAGTAGAAGTAGTCCGGCTCGTAGTCGTCGGGTGACATGCCGTCGGGGCAGCCCGGGTAGATGTCGTCGCCGTTGTCATCGACCTCGCAATTGCCATCGCTGTCCTGCTGGCACTCGGCCCCCTCACCACAGTCCACGAGGGTGAGGTCGTTCCTGTTGACAGAGCCATCCTCGAGACTGGACGAGGATCCATCCGCCAGCCAGACGAAGTAGGCGCCAGACAGCGTGAGATCTTGGGGGTTGCAGGCCACAAGAAGAGTGAGGAGTAAGCTCATGGGGACACACCTCGTCCTGGACCCGGAGGAAGGGCCAGGAAGCGGGACATATAAAGGGATGGTGTCGCTAAGGTCAACCGGCGATCCGTCAAGCGGATGTCCTGGGTTCGTAGGGGGTCAATCACCAAAGGCAGCGGAAAGGCCTTCCTCATAGGTGGGGTAGCGCCATTCAAAGTTCAGGCCCTTCTCAAGTTTCTGGGTCTTCAGGCGCACAGAATTCGTGTACAGGCGCCAGTTGTCCGGCGTAAAACGAGGCTTTCGATCCAGGCGACTCTGCACCCGTTCGTTCTGCCGCGCGATCGACAACTGGACATAGGAGGGAACCCAGGTGCTCCAGAACCGCATCGGCTTACCGCCGACCCGCCGGTGCACCGCGTCGTAGAACTCCCGGGTGGTCGGAGTGGACTGATCGGCGACGTGGTAGATGCCCTCGCCTTCCGCTGCCAGCTTCTGAAGGGCACCCACGCAGTCGTCCAGGTGAATGACGGGAATGTGGTTGCGCCCCTCACCGGGCAGGTAGCCCTTGTTCTGGGAGATGCGATCAGCCATCGCAAAGGGAAAATCTTTCCCATAGACCGCAGCGATCCGGGCGATTGCGGCCCGAAAGCCAAGGTTCTCGGCCGCCGTCAGAACCGCACCTTCCGCCGCCACCTTGGACTCGCCGTAGCCGGTGTTGGGCGAGGTCCTGAAGTCCTCTTCGACCCAGAGGCTGGAACGATCTCCATAGACCGCACAGCTCGAGGCCAGGACCAGGACACCCAGACTGTCGGCGCCAAGCTGGCCCAGAACCCCCAGCAAGTTGTCGGTGCCCTCTTGATTGAGGATCTCCGGCGTGGCCTTGCCTCGACCTCGGACACCCCCGGCCAGGTGGTAGATCGTCTGGGCGCCTTCCAGGCCCTGGCGCAAGGCACTGCTGTCCGAAAGATCCCCACGGACAGCGCTCGCCCCCGCTGCTTCCACGGCCCGAGCACCCTGCTCTGAGCGTGCCAGGCCCACGACATCGTGGCCTGCTGCGACCAGGGCTCCGACCAGGGGCAAGCCGATACGGCCTGTGGCACCGGTGACGAAGATCCTCTCTGCGGCCATTCCGTGCTCCAACGGACAGGTCTTCTACCCCGATTCCGCCCTCTTCCGCCACCGGAGAGTCGCTCCGGTCGTCGTCATGAGCCGGTGTCCGCCCCCGTGTCCGCGGAGTCGGGGGTTTCCGTCTCCTCGCCTTCCTCTACCGGCTTCTGGGTGGAGGGCATCGTGTGCACCAGGGTTCCCTCCTCGCCGATGAACCAGAGCTCTGGGACGCCATCGCTGTCGACGTCCACGAAATGCACGGGGCCTTCCACCCCAAGGCGGGTGTGGAGCCACCACACCGGCAACAGGGACCCACCGACAAATCGATGCAAGGCGACACTTCCAGTGGCCGTGTCCGTCAGCACCCCGTCCGGGAAGCCGTCCCCATCCAGATCGGTCACCCCGGCCAACCCAGAGGTCCCCAGAGCAGTGTCCCCGCTCGCCTGGATCAGCCGGGCATCCGTGCCCCCTTCCAGCAGTTCATCCAGACCATCCCCATCCAGATCCAGGACCGCCAGACTGCAACCCGGGCTGCTGCAGACCTGGGCGGTGGGTCCCGTTCCGTCCACGTCGGCCACCACCACGTCATAGGCCGGCGTGCCAATGTTGTTCGTGGCCACAGTGACGAACTTGCCATCGGTCTCGATCACATCGCCGGCCTCGTTGACCACTGCGACCAGGGCCCCACTCACCAGGTCCCCACAGGCCAGTGCCGTGCCGTTCACGGCGCCCGAGGCCTTTGCGGACAACGCCCCCGTACTGCTCCGGTTCAGACGCCAGGCCACCGTCTCTCCATCCTCCAAGAGGACATAGACGTGCTCGTCGTCGCACACAGCGATGTCCAGTCCACGGGCCTTCACGGTCCTGTCGTGGGTGTCGACGAGGACCTGGCCGTCCAGGTAGGCCTGGAGGACCGTGCCCCCTCCGGTCGCGTCCACGGCCACCTCGTAGTGCTGAACCACCACGCCGTCGCTGACCTCCCGAATCGCCAGCACATTGGCCCGACCGTCCTGATCCCAATCGTCGAAGTAAACGGGGCCGGCAAGGGACAACCCAAAGGTCACGGGCTCGCCATCGTCCACGGACCAGCCCCCGGTCTCGTGAGCCCCCTTGTGGACCCAGATGCGGTTTCCGCCCACGACCACGTCACTGTCACCGTCGTCATCCAGGTCGCCCACGGCCATCGGACCGGTAAGGGCCAGGCTTGCAAGGCCCCGGTTCTTGAAGTTGCCGTCGTCTGCGTCCGTGGTGACGGTGCGAAGCTGACCCCCCTCACCGTCCGGAAAGAGCACACAGATGTCGTCGACGCCGTCACCGGTGATGTCAAACACATCCGCCTGGAAGTCCGGAAAGCCCAGATCGAACCGAACAGCACTCTCCCCGATGGTGTAGAAGCTGAGCGTCTGCTCGTCTTCGTCGCCTCCCGCCGTCCCGACTCCGATCAACTCCGGGTTGGCGTCACCATCCAGGTCCCGACTGGGAAGCAGCACGGAGCCAGTCTCCAGCGCCCAGGCCAGGTCCGGATCGATGCGATTCCAGGCCCGTTCCGCCTCGACCCAGTCCGTGTCGTAGCCATAGCGGATGGGGCCATCCGCCGTGAGAAGAACCAGCTCTGAGAGGCCTTCGCCCTGAAAATCTCCCAGCGCCACGTCAGCAACCTCGAGGGTCCGATGGAGCGGCGGCAGGGCATCCCAGGAGCCAAACCCATCCTGGACCAGAACCTGGGCACCGGCACCGGTCCCATCAACCATCTCGAACCCGATGGCCATGTCCGGCAGGTTGTCCCCATCGAAGTCCGCCACGTCCACACCCCGCAGACGAGCTCCAGGGGTCGTAAAACCCATGGACCAGCCGTAGCCCTGCAACCCACGCCCACGCAGCAGGACCACCCGGGTCGGGGTCCAGACCACCAGGTCCAGGTAGCCGTCACGATCCAGGTCGACCGCCGTCAGGCCAACCACTTCGTCCGGGACCGCCATGATCTTCTGGGGCGGAACCGCGACATCAACCCGCTGGTAGAAGACCTTGTTGTCCACGGCATAGGCCACGCCACCGGTGGCACGCTGGACGAAATCCACCGTGTCCTCGACTTCGTAGGCCTCGTGAAGTGGCAGGGGATGCAGTTCGCTCCCGGTGATCCAGCTGGGGGCCTTGTGCCCGACGATGGCGTTTCCATAGGTGGCAACCACCAGGACTTCGAGTTCCTGGGCCTGCTCACTCTCCAGCACAAGAGACGCATATCCAAGGGCGTCGGGCTTGATCTCGGCGTTGAAGCTCGCCAGTGACTCGCCGGTCACCTCGATCTCGAAGTTCTTGCCGGGCACCGTGGCCTCGTAGTCGTTGACCACCCGCAAGGGGATCTCCACCCGTCCGACGCCGATGTCCGACCCCACCAGGATGCGCTTCGGGTCGAAGAGATCCAGCTCCTCGGTGACCGCGTCGAGACTCACAGGCTCCTCGCAGCCCATCAGCGCCAGCGCCCAGGTCAGCCCCAATCCCGTCACGAGTGTGGCCCTGGTTCTACAGGAGGGGCCAGGCGGATCCCGCCAGGATGTCCCGGTCGGGGACATCAACAGAATTCGTGGCACCGCTCTCGTCAACCCGCAACATCCCGCCAGCCCTGGAGATCACCATCAACTCTCCACTGCCAGCATCCAGATCGCACCCCACCACGTCATAGAGGGGGTCCTCCGGGAGGATGGTGGGCTCCTTGTTGCCCGTGGCCAACTCATCCACCGTGGTCGCTGCTCCCGCCCGGCTGCAGATCCAGAGGGTGTCACTGCCGTCGGCAAAGACAAACCGGGCCCGGTCCTTGGAGTTGTCGAAGTCCTGCACAACCGGACCCACGATGTCGCGGGCGACCGGATCGAAGAAGTAGGCATCGGGGCCCGTTCCATCGATGCCGAAATCAACCACGTGCAACAGGCCGTCAGCCGCCGCGGCAATGCCCGCGACATCGAAGAACAACCCGGGGTCCGAGAGCCACTCGACCTGGTCGTTGGCCACCATGGCAACACCGCTGGCATAGGCCACGTAGAGGGTCCCGTCGTGGACCAGCAGATCCCGGACCTCGCCCGCCAGTCCCATGGGAGGAGGATCCATGCCCGGCGTCGACCCGAGGCCGAAGAGCATGTCCTCCGTGGCGACCGCCAACAGGCCATTCGCCGGGTCAAAAGCCACTGCCACCGCCTCATCCGTCAGGTCGCTTCGACTCTGGACCGTGTCACCGTTTGGATAGGCGGCAATGATTGAACCGCCCTGCTCCGCCCACACGAACCCATGGGTAGGCGGCAGATCGGTGTCGGTGTCGGTGTCGGTGTCGGTGTCGGTGTCGGTGTCGGCATCACCGGTATCGGTGTCGAGGCCCAGGCAGGCGTCGTTCTCGGGACAGCCTTCCAGGTCCACGCTGGAAAACAGTACACAACCCGGCAGAGCCAGCGTCAGAAGCAGGATGGCACGTCTCCTTCGACAACCCGAGCAGACTATCCTCGACGGGACACAAGCGCTGGTCGATTCGAGTCGAGGGCACACGGGAAGTCATTCGACTCCTCGATGGACAGGCCACCCAATAGAGCCCGACGGCGCCGACGGCCCCACACCATTGGCAGCAGGATCCAGGCGCTGGAGCCAGAGAGGCAGCCCCCCAGGTCCTCCGGGTCTGGAAGGCGCAACTTTCCAGCCCCGAACACATTGTCTGGGGCCTCCCAGGTCGCCCGCTCGACCCCGACCGACCAGGCCTGGGCACGGCGGGCCACTTCGGGTGGGGACAGCTCGGGCGACTGGCTCGCGATGAGGGCCAGGGCCCCCACCACGGCGGGCGTCGAGGCGGAGGTCCCGTAGAAGCCCGTGGGCCCATAGACCGCTGTGGTCAGCCCATCCGGGCCGGAGATGTCCGGCTTGGTCAACCCGCTATGGGTCGGCCCCTGAGAGGAGAAGAACTCGATGGGATTGTCCAGGTAGTCGACAGCCCGCACCGCACCCACAGCCAGGGCCAGCGGATGCACCCCCGGATCCACGATGGTGACCGAGGGGACCCCATCGACGACGTCCCCTCCCCGGGCGTACAGGTCGAAACGCACATCCGGATCCCCGGCCACCCTCTCCACGGCGATGCCATGGAGACCGCTGGTCTCGGCCTCGAACTTCACCTTCTCCACCGGGCGGCAGTTGTCCGACTCCCACTCCTGCTGGTTCTCGGAGCGACCCACCAGGTGGCCCTCCTGGTCGTAGACGAAGAGATCCAGGTCCGTGTCCCCACACCGGGCGTAGTTGTCCCAGATCAAGGAGACCTTGTGGGTTCCCTTGCCCCACTGGACCCACAAGAGGTCGCCGCCACCCGGCATGTCGTGGCGATCGTCGCCACTGGCGTCGAAAAAGGTCTCCGAGAAGTGCTCGGTGGCGTAGTTGCCCGAAGAGGTGACCAGCAACACCCCACCCGCGGCAAGGTCCTCGACGACCCTGGCCACCGGTCCAGTCCCGTCGTAGAAGCTGTTGTTGAAGTACGACAGGGACAGCGACACGAAGTCGATCTCCTCTCGCACCGCCCAGGCCGCCGCGTTCTCAAAGGTTGTCAGCCCGTTCACCCGGACCAGGTGCAGCTCCACATCCGGAGCGATGTCGCGAATGGTCTCCGAGCATGCGATGCCATGAACGCCGACCTCGTGATCGAAGCGGGGGTGCAGGTCATCCATCGGTGTCGTGCACCGGTCATGGAAGTAGCAGTCGTGGGTCTCCACATTGCCAAGTTCCGCCTGCCAACTGGACAAGGGGTACCAGCCCGGGTCGAAGACGGCGACCTTGACGCCCTGGCCGGTGTAGCCCGCGTCGTGCCAGGGCCCGGCGTCGAGAGCGTCCATCGCCTCCCAGGCCACGTAGTCTCCGAACCCCTGAGGCCACGCCTGGTCGGTTTCTGGCAGTGGAGCGTCCCGCCAGGGGGTGCCATCCTGGGGAGGAGCCGCCAACAGGGACCCCTTTCGTGAAGTCGCCAGGGCCTCCGGGTGGTCCGCGACCTCGACACGCACGAGACGATCGTAGGGAATCAGCTCCTGGGCGAGCGCAAAAGGAATCAAAAAGGCGATCACGGCGTCAGTCTGCCGTACATCCCGCAGGGGCGTTGACAAATCCCGCCACGAAGACCTGCCACACGATCCGCCGAACGAACGTATCGATTAGGGACTGCCGCCTGCATTGGAGCCTGTCCTGCCTGTCGATTCCTTTCCCTGGCGTCTCCGCCTGAAGCACCTGGGGCGCGCTGCCCTCAGCGTGGAGCGACAGGGGCGGCGCCTGGTGTTCGACCCGGTCACCCCACCAGAGCACGGTGAACTCATCGTGCTCACCGGTGACCCCTCCGATGGCCTGGCCGGCACGATCGCGGCCGTCGAAGGGGACAGGCGTCCCGAGGTCGTGGGCTCCCAGGAGGTACTCCACTGGCTGGGCCAGAGGGGCGAACTGACCGGACAGTTGCCCCCGATCCAGGTGGACGGCCTGTCCTTTTCCGTGGAGCCCTATACCCCCCAGTTTCGGGCCACTCCAGGGGAGACACTGCGCACGGCATGGTCAGGGCTGCTGCGACCCGATCGAACCGCGGCCCGGCTTCGGCGCGGACTCGCCCGGCCGGGCGGCCCACACCTGGTGGTCCAGGTGGCCCTACCAGGCGGCGAACGCCTGGTGCACCTGGGCTCTGCCCTGGGTTCCAGGCTGCCCGCCGACGCACTGGATCGCCTGGTCCAGCGCTTCGCAGGAGCCGAGTGGCTGATTGCCGGAGCCGCGCACGGAGAGCAGGACACCATCGCGACCCAGATCCCCGCCTTTGGGGCCGCAGTTGTCCTGGTCACAGACCTCTTCAACGAGGCCCGACGGGAACGAGGACAGCCCACGGAACTGTTGACTCCCCTGGTGGATCGCCTCTGTGCCCAGGGCATACCGGCGCACCCCTTCAGTCCTGGCGCCTCCTACCGCTTTGAATAGCGGAGACTAGCCCTGGGGTGACGGCAGCGAGATCATGAACCGAGTGCCGGTCCGGGTGGGCATGACCTTCATCAGCCCCTGACAGGCCTGGACCATGTCCCGAATCTTGCGCAAGGCCAGGGTCGTCGGATCCTCGGAGGGCCCTTCTTCCAGCACCTCGTAGAGAAATGCCGCCGGGAAGTAGCTTCCGTGGGTCTCGATGCCGATCCAGAGGCCACTCATTCCCTGGCCCAGCACCACATGGACGCCGGTTCCGCCGTTGGCCCGTTTGATCAGGCTCAGGGCCTCTTCCAACAGCATGTCGATGGCGTCCTTGACCACCTCTCCATCGCCATGAACACGGCTGGGCTGGATGTCGAGCACCATGGCGATGCCCTTCTTGCGATAGGTCTCCCGGTGGTACTTGACCGCTTCCCGGGCCGGACCCGCGGCGTCTGCACCGCCACGGGGCAACCGGAAGACACGCTTCTTCCCTCCTGCCTTTCGCTTCTCTGGCTCCTCGCAGAGCAGTCCCACGACTTCGGCCCCCTGGCGTACCAGGACCGGTCGTGCATCCGGCAGGTCCATCAGCCGGATGGCCCCGTCCACATAGCTGGCCTCCTGGCCTCCTGGAAGCAGGTCGAGCATGTGATCCGGATTCGCCGCAAGCACCTGGGCCGCCGGCAGGACCCGGGCCCCACCCATACCGTCCAACACAGCGACCCAGCCTTCCGGCTCGGTCATCTGGCTGACAACCTCCTGGACTCGCTCGATCCCCCAAGCCTCGATGACCGGCTCAAGGGTCAGCTCGATGATCTGTCGAGAATTGGCGTCGAGTGCTTCCACGTCCATGGCCATCGGATCCAGGGGAACCCAGGATGAGAGTTCATTGTACCAAAGTAGTCTTCTCCCACCCGGTGCCTAGAATAGGAGCAATCAGGTCAACCCCCCATCGAATCGCTGGATCAGGAGTGCACATGAGTTTCTGGAACACCCTCAAGGGCCACGGCAAGGCCCAGTTCCTGGACATCATCGAGTGGCTCGACGACAGCTCGAACACCCTGGTCCACCGGTACCCGGTCTTCAACCAGGCCATTCAGGACGGCGGCAAACTGGTCGTGCGAGAGGGCCAGGCCGGCCTCTTCATCAACGAGGGCCAACTCAGCGATGTCTTCGGGCCGGGCACCTACACCCTCTCGACCAACACCGAGGCGATCTGGTCGTTCTTCCAGAGCATTCGCTACGACTTCAACTACCCCTACAAGGGCGACATCTACTTTGTCTCCACCCGCCAGAACACGAACCAGAAGTGGGGGACAGCCAATCCCTTCATGCTCCGGGACCCGGAGATCGGCCCGGTTCGTCTGCGAGCCTTTGGCGTCTACGCCTACCGCCTGACAGATCCGGCCCAGTTCCTTCGGGAAGTCGTCGGCACCGAGGGGCTGTTCACCACCGACGAGATCAACGGCCAGCTGAAGCGCAAGCTGGTGAGCGCCTTCACCGATGCCGTCGCCAGCCTGAAGATGCCGGTCCTGGACCTGGCAACCCAGTACATGGACCTGGGCGAGGCCTTGTGCAACCAGATGAGCCCGTACTTCGAGGAACACTACGGGATCACCCTGACCGACTTCACCATCGAGAACATCTCCCTTCCGCCCAATGTCGAGGAGATGCTCGACAAGCGCTCCCAGATGGGGCTGGTCGGCAACATGAACACCTACACCCAGTTCCAGGCCGCCAATGCCATCGAGCAGGCAGCGAGTCAGTCCGGAGGAGACGGCGGGAACCTGGGCGGCGCCATGATGAATGCCGGGGTCGGACTGGCCATGGGCCAGGTCATCGCGGGCCAGATGGCCGGTGCCCAGTCGGGCCAGCAGCCCATCAATCCCCAGACCAGCCCGCCTCCGCCGCCAGGCGCCGCCACCCCGGTGGCGACCACCGTGCAGGTCTTTCACTACAGCGGCCCCAGTGGCCAGCACCAGCTGGCTGCAGCCGACATCGCTCACCAGGTGGCTTCCGCCCCCGGTGGAAAGCACCATGTCTGGGCCCCGGGTTGGACCGGCTGGAAGGCCTGGAACGAGGTTCCCGAGATCGCCGCACTTGTACCGCCACCACCACCTGGCGACGAAGGGCCCCCGCCCCCGCCGGCCCAGTAGGTCCTCGGGGACGAACCCCGATCAAAGTTCGCAGCAGCGGTTCACACCCGCCTCGACTCAGGCGTAGGGGATTGCAGGTGTCTCTTCGAGACTCGAGGATTCACCTTTCACCTTGCCCGGTGGGTGATTCCCTGCCCCCCAAACGCCGTCTTCCTCCCACGACCCGAGCATCGGGTCGACCTCTGTCCCCGGATCTCTGGTGGATCGTCACCCTCGGTGTGTCGATCAGCGCACTGGAGCAGATCTGGCGGTTCCTGTAGTCGCACTTCGGTTTTCGTTTCGTTTCGTGACAACGCCCCCCCAGGTGTCCCTGTCATTGTCCAGTCACCCCGCAGAGTCCCGCCTGGGAGGAGTGGAATGTTCGGCCTTCTATGGACCCTGACGGCCTGCCCGGGACCGCCGCCCCTGGATCTCACCGACCCGGTCCCGGTGCTCGAAGTGGACGCGACGTCCTTTGAGTTCGAGGCCCTGGAGCTCGGTGCCGAGGCGGCCGAGTCCCTGACCGTGACCAATGCCGGGGACCTGGAACTCAGCCTGGAACTCAGCCTGGAGGGCTCCCGAGACTTCTCCGTGGCCTCGGCAAGCAGGCCCTACTTCCTGGAGCCAGACGAGTCGCGCACCTTCGAGGTGGTCTTCTCCCCAAGCGCCGTGGAGAGCCACGGCATGCTGGTCTTGACCAGTGACGACCCGGAACGACCGGAGCTGGAGATTCCCCTGGCCGGCCAGGGTGCCCTCCCCATGCTCGAGATCGACCCCGTGGACCACGACTTCGGCAACATCGGGATCAACTGCCAGGAAGTGGTGGACATCACTCTCGCCAATGTCGGGGACAGCGACCTGACCATCTCCTCCATTGCCCATTCCGGGATCGGCTTCTCCATGGAACCTGTCGAGGTTCCCTTCATCCTGGAACCCGAGGAGTCCACCTGGGTGGTGGTGTCCGTGGAACTGAACGAGCTGGGGCCGGCCAGCGGACAGTTGTTCGTGGTCAGCGATGCGCCCAGCGGCCAGCTGGTGGCGAACCAGGAAGCCATGGGCATCGAGGTGCTCGGCGGCTGCAACTAGGAAGCGGCGTCGTTCTCCACGTTCGCCACCCGGAGTTCCTCGAGCTGTTCGGGATCGACCTGGCTCGGCGCCCCTGACATCAGGTCCTGGGCGCTGGCGGTCTTCGGAAAGGCGATGACATCACGGATGTTCTCGGTGCCCGCCAGGAGCATGCAGATGCGGTCGAAACCCATGGCGATCCCGCCATGGGGAGGCGCGTACTGCAAGGCATCCAGCAGGAAACCGAACTTGCCGGTGGCCGCTTCCTTGGAGAGGCCCAGGGCATCGAACACCAGGCTCTGGATCTCCGGGGAGTGGATCCGGATGGACCCACCGCAGATCTCGTAGCCATTGCAGACAAAATCGTAGGCATCGGCAAAGACCTCCTCCAGTCGGCCCGACTTCATCGCCTCCAGGTGCTCCTGCTTCGGACTGGTAAAGGGGTGATGCATGGCGAAGTACCGGCCGGCCTCCTCGTCGTACTCAAAGGCCGGGAAGTCCACCACCCAGCAGAAGGCGAAGTCCCGTTCAGCGGTCAGGCCGCGCTCCTTGCCGATGTGGGCCCGGAGCTTGCCCATCCCGGCGTGAACCCGGTTGGACGGACCGACACCGAGCAGGAGAATGTCCCCGACCTCTGCCCCCAGCGCCTCTCCCACAACGGTCCTTTCCGACTCATCCAGCAGCTTGTTCAGGGGACCGCTCCACCCATCGGCGTTGACCTTGCCCCACATGAGACCCCCCATGCCGTAGCGACGCACGAAGCCGGTCCAGGCGTCCAGGCCCTTGCGGGAGGTGTCCCCGGCCGCGCCCTTCACGTTCATCCCCTTGGCGATCCCCTCGTCGGAGAGTCCGCCCTGGATGACGTTGGATTCCGAAGCGCTCAGTGCCTCGGTCAGGTTCACGTGCTCCATGGCGAAACGCATGTCCGGTGCATCCACGCCAAACCGGGCCATGGACTCGGCATAGCTGAGGACCGCCACCTCACCCAGTGACCGGCCCAGACAGGCCTGCCAGATCGCCTCGGCACAGCCCTGGGTCATCTCCATGACCGTCTCCCGGGTGGCAAAGGACATCTCCAGGTCGATCTGGGTGAACTCCGGCTGACGGTCCGCTCGCAGGTCCTCGTCCCGGAAACACTTCACGATCTGGAAGTAGCGATCGAACCCGGAGATCATCAGGATCTGCTTGAAGATCTGCGGACTCTGGGGAAGTGCATACCACTGGCCAGGGTGGACCCGGCTGGGCACCAGGTAGTCCCGTGCCCCCTCGGGCGTGGCCCGGGTCAACACCGGGGTCTCGATCTCCAGGAAACCGAGCCCATCCAGGTAGCGACGAGCCGCCTGGGCGGCCTGGGACCGAGTGTGCAGGGCCTTCTGAAGCGGCTCCCGGCGCAGGTCCAGGTACCGGTACTGAAGCCGTGTCTCCTCGGCGGCTTCGGCGTTTTCGATGGAAAACGGCAGAGGCGGACACCGGGTCAGGATCTCCAGCTTCTCCGGCAGGATCTCGACCTGGCCCGTGGGAATCCGGTCGTTGGGGTTCGAACGGGCGTGAACCCGGCCAGCGACCTCGATGACGTACTCCTGGCGACACCGGGCTGCGAGGGCTCGGATCTCCTCGGAGACCCGCTCATCGCAGGTGACCTGGACGATGCCATGGCGGTCCCGCATGTCCAGGAAAACCACACCACCGAAGTCCCGGTAGTTGTGAACCCAGCCCTGCACGAGGACCTGGGCATCGACGTGGTCCGAGCGCAACTCTCCACAGGTATGGGTCCGGCGGGTATGGGCGAGCTTCGACGGCATGACGTCCTCCTGGCATCCAATGGAGACTGGTCCGCCGTTCTATCCAGTACCCCACTTCCAGCAACGTCGACCAGGACTCACCACAGGGGACAGGCCTGTGTATCGAAGTCCGCGGAACGAGACTGGGCGGCATTCCAGAAGATTGGCGCTCCGGACTCGCCATCGGTGGTCGCCATGCGCCAGCCCACCGTGGCCCCGTAGCACTCCAGGAATCGGTACCCCCGGTAGTTGGCGACGGGTCGGGTGTAGCGCAGGTACACCTGTTGATCGCCGGCACAGAGGGTTGCGTTCTCCAGGTCGTCCGCCTCGGTGTACTCCTCGTCGTGGACAAGGTCCGTGTAGGGCACGGGGATGGCATAGGTGTAGCGCCAGTCCGGATCGTTGTTGATGTCATGACTCGCCGGCGGGGGCTCCAGCACCGTGCCCTCGTAGGCGTTGGCATCCACCCTGGTATCGAAGACCTTCTCCAGGTCCTCCCCCTGGACAAGGTGCTGGTAGGGCAAGGCCACCACACCATCGGCCAGGATGCCGAGCTCCCCGGCCATGGTCAACGACGCCGCAAGCCCCGCCAGGGGAACCTCGACCCCCTCCGAGAGATCGTAGAACACGGCTTCCTGTCCATGGGCTGTCATCCAGAGCAGGGGTTCCGTCGTGTCGTAGAGACAGCGGTTGGGCTCGTACTGGCCGGACAGGGAGAGGTCCACCAGGGACCAGCCCAGGGGCCATCCCGCGGACTGGCCGGTGTCCCCCGGTGTCTCGTTGGCGCTGAGATACACCAGCCAGCGTTCCATGTCGGCCCCCAGGACCCGGTCCTCCGCGGTGGAGAGCTGTCCGTCGCCATCGTGGTCCTCGCCCGCGTCCAGTTGGCCGTTTTCGTTTTCGTCTTCTGCCACGTCAAGGTGACCGTCTCCATCGACGTCCTCGAAGACCACGACCCAGTACAGGGCACCCCGCAGGGTGTCCTCGTAGACATTGGACAGAGCGGTGACCGCGCTGTCCGGCGGCGCCTCCGGCAGGCCCAGGACAAAGGTGCCGTCGGACTTGACCTCGGCACTGCTCACACTGCCGCGGGTGACCAGGTCCTCGCCAAACAGCACCCCGAAGCGCACCTCGACCGCCGCAACAGACAGGTCATCGGGCCGGCGGGTGTCCGGGACCTCGACCGCCTCTCCGGCAAAGGCAAAGGCCCAGTTGTCCTGGCCCGTGTCATCGCCTGCGCAATTGCAGGCCAACAACCACCAAAACACCGCTGATCCGCCCGACATCGCCATCAGGGCATGCAGGCCTGGTTGATGATCAGCATGCGGAAGTCTCCGGGGTTCAACGGCGACAGTGGGCCATCAGCAACACCTGCTGATCCTGTCTTGCCCTTGACCCCCATGGCGGAAACCGCAGTCCCTGAATCGGTCTTGAACCCCTCAGTGATCGCGTAGAGCCCCCAACCCGCATTGTAGGAGAACGTGGACTGCAGCAAGCCGGTAACGGCCGACCTGGGCGGTCCCAGGTACGCCGGGACCACCACGTCGCCATCCCCGTTGCAGAGCGTGGCACCGGTCATCGAATCGCCCCCAGACTCCTCAATGGCCAGGTCGCCACTGCCATCCTCGTCCAGGTAGACAGCGCCCAGGCCAAAGCGTCCCTTGATGGCGTCCGAGTCATCGACATCGATGAGATCGAACAGGTCGCCCGGGGGACCGCTGAGGCCCACCTTCCACTTGGCCTCCAGGAGGACATCAGCGAGGACGGTGTTGACCTCCGGCGAGGAGTCCTCGTCCAGGGCGAGGACCGCCAGGCGTTCGTTGGCGACAAGGGGCCCGGGGGCCTTGCTCGTGCCGGTTTCCCCGCCATCCCGGGTGGCCGTGGCAGACCAGGTGCCTCCAATGCTGATCATGTCGACCACCATGCCCGACAAGTGGATCTCGACTTCCTCGCCGATGTCGAAGAACTCGGGCTCATTGGAGATGCTGTCCGAGGTGTAGTGGAGGTCGACCTGGATCCAGCCCTGCTCGGGCCAGCCCCTGGGCAAGGTGCCCCCCAGGTACGCCGCCAACCGGGACATGTTCGTGCCCAGGAAGTTCTCGCCTTCGTCGTAGAAGCCGTCTTCATCGTCGTCCTCGAAGACCACGGGGACCACCAGGAAGGCCAACAACCCGGGCAACCTGTCCGGGTCCACCTCGTACATGTCCGACTCGTCCGGCGTGGCCAGGGAAATGCTGAAAGCGCCGTCCTCACTCGTGGACGCGCTTCCCCAGAAACCGGTGTTCGAGAAGAACTCACCCTCACCGGGCAGCGCCAACGTCAGCATGTTCACCGCCACGGTGCCGGTGAGGGGGTTCGCCCCGACAGGCTCGATCGTGTGGCCCTCATAGATGGCGGGTCCGGTGTCGGTGTCGGTGTCGGTGTCGGCGTCGGTGTCGGCGTCGGTGTCGGCGTC
>CAZMNK010000024.1:0-25793 GCA_964567625.1 uncultured Enterobacterales bacterium
GCTGGAGATCGGCTGTGAGTACACGGTCCTCGTTGCCGGCACATACATCGAAGGCTGAGGGGGACCCCCGGTTCCTCGCCCTCTGCGACTGCATTGAGCAGGTCGTTCAGGGGAAACGTGCGGTGGTGGAACTGGCCCTGGTGGCGGTACTGGCCAGGGGCCATGTGCTCCTGGAAGACGTTCCGGGAGTCGGCAAGACGACCCTGGCCCATGCGATGGCTGGGGCACTGGGCGGGAGCTTTTCTCGCATCCAGTTCACCGCGGATCTCTTGCCATCCGATGTGCTGGGGGTTGCCATCCTGGAGGCCGACCGTTCGGACTTCCGATTCCGGGAGGGGCCGGTTTTTGCCAACGTCGTGCTTGCCGACGAGATCAACCGGGCACCTCCCAGGACCCAGTCGGCGCTGTTGGAGGCCATGAACGTGGGCCGCATCACCGTCGATGGCGTCACCCGACCTCTGCCTGCGCCCTTCGTGGTGGTGGCCACCCAGAATCCCCATGACCACGTGGGCACCTTTCCGCTGCCTGACTCCCAACTGGACCGGTTTCTCCTTCGACTGTCCATGGGCTATCCGGACCCGGAGGCGGAGCGGGCTGTCCTCCGTGCCGGCGGGTACCGGGACAAGGAACTGTCGCCGGCGCTGGACCCGGCGAGTCTCCAGGAGCTGATGGAGGCGGTGCCCGGAGTCAGTGTCCACTCGGAACTGGAGGATGACCTGCTGACCCTGGTGGATCGCACTCGGTCCGATGCTCGTTTCGTGAGAGGGGCCAGCACCCGTGCCGCCGAGGCGCTCTACCGCTGTATCAAGGCTCTGGCGGTGGCCAGAGGGCGCGCTTTTGCTGTTCCGGAGGACCTTCGCGAATTGGTGGTGCCCGTGCTGGCCCACCGGGTTGTGGCGCGGGGTCAAGGGGTGAATGCCGGCATCCGGGCGCTACAGGAACTCCTGGAAGAACTGCCGGCGCCCGGACGTTGAAGCCGGGCGGGCGACTCCAGACCCGACGGCACTTCCGGGTTCGTCCCACGGTCACGGGCTGGTGGTTCCTGGTGGTGGTCGTTGGCGTGGCGTTGGCGGCTCTGAACACGGGCAACAACCTGTTGTACCTGGCCCTTGCCGGGTTGTTGGGCCTGATGGTCGTGCAGAACGTGCTCGCAGAGTGGAATCTCCGGGGGGTTCGACTCGCTCGGCGCCTGCCGGCCGAGGTCTTTGCCCGGGAACCGGCCCTGGGGCACCTGGTCGTGGTCAACGAACGGGACTGGTTCAGCCTCTATGGACTGGTGTTGGAGGAGATGGGACCAGAGGGTCCTCTTGGCGTTGCTGCGCTGGCGGTCCTGGATCCCGGACGCGGGTTCGAGGTGCCTTTTACCTGGCACTTTCCCCGGCGAGGCGGCACGAGGCTGGTCGGGATTCGAATGACCTCCAGCTTTCCGTTTGGGCTTTTTCAGCGTCGTTGGACGGTTCCCCAGCCGGCTGATCTGCTGGTGTTCCCCCAGCGGGGTCGAGGAAGAAGGGCGCCCATGGGTGTGGGGCAGGGCAAGGGGATGTTCAGCGCCGATCGCCGAGGGGGCAGAGGAGAATTCGTCGGTATCCGGCCCTATGTGCCGGGAGATCCCGTCCGGCTGGTGCACTGGCCGACGACGGCTCGTCTTGGTGAGGCCATGGTGGTGGAGCGGGAGCCGGATCGTGCCGGCGAGGTCATCATTGTGGTGGAGGCCATTGCCGGACACATGGAACGGGAGCTTGCCCGCGCCTGTGGGGAGTTGGTTCACCACCTCGCCCGAGGGCGTGCGGCGGGGCTGCAGTTGCCCGATGGAAGATGGCCTCCTGCCCGTGGAAGGCGTCACCGTCGAGCCCTGCTCACTGCCCTGGCGCTGGCCCCGGGGGATGACCCATGAACAGGGATGGGCAGCGCGTGGCTCGGTCAGCCACCTGGACGGTGCGGTTGCTGATGATCTTCGGGCTGCTGACGCTGGTTCCGAGGCCTGGGGTGCCCGCCCTGACCGGTGTGGTTGGAATGGGCCTGTTGGTCCTGGGCTGGATGCTCCAGCGACCGGGACGGTGGGAGTCGGCCTGGCGCCTGGCCAATGCAGCGGCTGCGGTCCTTGCCCTGGTCCTGGTCTTCCTGTTCCAGCGGCCCTGGGGTGAGGTCGCCATGTTGTTGGTGGTGTACCTGATGGTGCACCGGGCCTGGACGGCCTCGCACCCCAGTGATCACCGGGTGGCGCTGCTGCTCTCGGCGCTCCTGTCCTTGCTGGGCTCGACGCTCACGGACTCGGCCTGGCTGGCGCCCCTGCACGTGGGCATGGTTGCGCTCCTACCCGTGGCCCTGTTGTGGCTCCATACCTGGGACGTGGAGCGACTACGGCCTGCACGGGGAACCTCGCTGTTTACCCCTCGGCGAGGCATGGGACTCGGATTCGGGGTGCTGGCCCTGGTGGTCGTCTCGGTGGGGATCTTCATCACGCTTCCGCGCCTGCAGGGCGGGGCCATGGCCTCCTGGGGAACCGCGATTTCGGTCTCCGGATTTTCGGACCAGGTGGAACTGGGTGACCTGGGGGCCATTCAGACCAATCCCTCGCCGGTGATGCAGGTGGAGGTGCGGCAGATCGGCGACGGCACCAAGGTGCGCCCGCCACTTCGGATGCGGGGGGTGGCGCTCGATGTCTTCGATGGAACCGCCTGGCGCCGAAGTGGTCGCCTTGCCCGCTGGCGGGTCCCTGACAGGCCACAGTCGATCCGGGACGGTGACCTGGTCCAGGAGGTGCTCCTGGAACCCATTGGTGAGCCGGTGATGTTCGGGCTTCCCTGGGTGCAGGCCATCCGGTCTGAGGGCGTGGACCTGGTGGGGACCGTTCCTCGCAATGTGCGACACCTCGGAGAGACCCGTAGACACTCCTACCGGGTCTGGTCGCGCCCCCATTCCGACGACCCGGAGCGGCTTCGTCGGGCCGGCATGGAGGCTGGACTCAACCGGGCGGCAAGGCACCACTTCACCCATCTGCCAGCCGATCTCGACCCCCGGATCGAGTCCCTGGCCCGTGGGCTCGTCGAGGGACACCAGGCGCCCTTTGACAAGGCGCGGGCGATCGAGACCCATCTCCGGGACAACTACACCTACACCGACGTTCCTCAGGTCGGACACCAGGGGCAGCCGCTCTCGGACTTCCTGTTCGAGACCCGAACCGGTCACTGCGAGTACTTCGCCACCTCTCTGGCGGTGCTGCTCCGGGCAGCCGACATCCCCGCAAACGTCGTCAACGGGTTCTACGGGGGCGACTGGAACGAGATCACGGGATTCGTGACCTTGAGACAGTCCGATGCCCACTCCTGGGTAGAGGTGCACATGGGGTCGGAGGGTTGGGTGACCCTGGATGCCACGCCAGAAGCCCTGCCCTCGATGACCCAGGGATGGCCCTCTCAACTCGTCAGCGCCTTCTCCCGTGTGTGGCGGCAGTGGGTGGTGGACTACGACCTGAATGACCAGCTTGCCCTGCTGAGCCTGCCAGAGTTTCAACCCACCGAGAGCGCGGTGGACTGGGGCCCCGTGGCACCCCTGGTTCCGGTGGGGGTGTTGATGCTCCTCGTGGGTGTGTTGCCCGGGTTGCTTCGGGGTCTCGTTCTCCGGGAGCCAAGGCCCCCGAGGCGTCGGGGCGTGGAAGCGGTGCTACAACGCGCCTGGCTGTTGGTGGAGCGACGCGGCCACAGGATTCCTCTGGGGCTTCCGCCCGTGGCAGCAGCGTCCTGGCTTGTCGAATCCGTGGGCGAGGTGGCCGAGCCCCTGCGGGAACTGGCCTGGTGTCATTACCGAGTTCGGTATGGCGAAGAGATGGAGCCGGCACTGCTCCGAAAGGCCCAGGGACACCTCGATGCGCTCAAAGGCTTGCCACGCGCTGGTTGACGGGGGTGGAAAGGGGGGTAACAGTGGCGCTCTCAGGGTGAGGGCACAGACGTTGGACAACCTGGTCAGGAAGGCTGAGCAGACGCTGGGCGAGGTCCTGCGCAAGACAGCACAAGAGGGGCCTGAGCGGCCTGCACTGCTTGGCGATGGGCGCCAACTCACCTACGGCGAGCTCGACGCCGAGGTGGACCGCGTCGCCAACCTGTTGATCTCCGTGGGCGTGGCCAAGGGAGATGTGGTGGGCTTCCTGCTCACAAAGCGACCCGAGGTGGCCATTGGCTTCCTGGCCTGTGCCCGGGCGGGCGCGATCATGGCCCCCGTCAATTTCAAGCTTCACCCGGACCACCTGCGGGACCAGTTCGAGACCGCCAACATTCGCACCGTCTTTGTAGAGAAGAGCTTCGACAACCTGCTCAAGGGGCTCTTGCCCTTGCTGGGAGATCCCAGGCGCATCGTCTACGTGGGGGAGACGGGCCGGTATGGGGAGACCTCCTACGCCGAGAACCAGGACCAGCCTGCCCAGGACACCGGTGTTCGCGTCTCGCCCGACGAGGCCTGCTACTTCAACTACACCTCGGGGACCACAGGTCGCCCCAAGGGTGCCATCTCGACCCATCGTCACATTCTGGCCAATGCACTCACCGCATTTGATCGGCCGGGGCAGGACGGTCTGGGCTTTGACGAGACCCATGTCTTCCTGGGCATGTTCTCGGTGTTCGCCCATCCCCACGAACTCTTCCACCGTTCGATCTTGTGTGGGGGCTCCTTTGTCATCATGGATTCGTTGTCACCGCGGGTGATTGCGGAGACCATCGAGCGCTTCAAGGTCAGTTGGATGATGGCGGTTCCGAGCTTCTACGAGATGCTCCTGGACCATGCGGATGAGGGTAAATCCGACCTGAGCTCTCTGCAGATCCTGGAGAGTGGCGGTGCTTTTGTCACCAGCGACACCCTGCACAGGCTGGAACAGCGCTTTGGTGCCAGCTTCATGCCAGTCTGGGGGTCCACGGAGACGACGGGGGTGGCCATTGCTCTGCGCCCTGACCGTCCCCGTCGCCCCGGATGTACTGGCTTACCGGTGCAGGGCTACGAGATCCGGGTGGTCGATACCCAGGGCAGGGACGTTCCCAAGGGGGATGTCGGCGAGATGATCGTGCGCGGTGAGGCTGTGGTCAGCGGCTACATCAACAACGCTGAAGAGACGGATCTCCTGTTCAATGATGGCTGGTACTGGACCCGCGACCTGATGCGCTGGGCCGATGACGGCTACATCGAATTCGTGGGCAGACGCTCGGAGATGCTCAAGATCGGAGGCATCCGGGTCTATCCACTGGAGATCGAGCGGGTCCTGATGACCCACCCCGAGGTTCGCACCGCTGTGGTCGTGCGTGCCGAGGAGCGAATCCGGGGTGAGATCGCGCGAGCCGTGGTGCAGGTCAATCCTGGCAGTGAGCTCACCGCGAGTCGGCTGCGGCGCTATTGCCGGGATCGGCTGGCGGTCTACAAGGTGCCCCGTCTGATCGAGTTCTGGGACGAGATTCCCTTGATGGCCAACGGCAAAATCGACAAGAAGGCGGTTCTTGCCGTACCTCCTACCCACCCTCGATGAGGGCTGAGGGGGACCTTTCAGAGGGCCCGCAGCGAGTAGGGCGGCCGCCGCTAAAACTCCTGTTCAAGGACCTGGGTGGACTGGCGATCTACTACCCAGGCCAGGCCCTGGTCTCCAAGGCGCCTCGAACCTGGCTTGAACGGGTGGCGACAGCGGGTGGTGACCTGGTCCGGAGAGTCGGTTCAGAAGAAGTCGACCAGGCCATCCAGGAACTCGAACTGACGTTTGGTGATCGGCCTCTGCCCCGGCCGGCCGAAGACATCCTGCGGGATGCCTGGCGGTTGAACATGTTCAACGAGCTGGAGGTGTTGCGGTACCCCCACATGAACCCGGAAACCATCGATGAGTACTGCACCATCGAGGGGCTCGAACACCTGGAGGCTGCTCTTGCCCGGGGAAAGGGAGCAGTAGTCCTGATCGGCCACTTTGGGGCCAACCAGATGATCATGCCTGCCCTGGGTCACAAGGGCTACCCGATGAGCCAGCTCTCGGCGCCGCCGCCGGTCTGGGCCGACATCTTGAGAGAGACCCGAACCACGCCCTTGTGGGAGAAGGTCCTGGCAAGGCGGTGGGAACTGGAACAGCGTCTGCCGGTCCAACACATCAATGTGTTCAGGTTTCTCCGACCGGCCTTTGAGTGCCTGCGCGCCAACCAGGTCCTGGGGTTGGCCTTTGACGGTGGCGGGGGCAAGAACTGGTGCAAGGTCAGGCTTGTGGGCCGAACTGCCAATGTCTCCACGCAGCCCATACAGCTGGTGCGGAAGACCGGGGCTGCGCTGTTGCCCACGATCGTCCTGCGTGAACAGGGAGAGCGAAGGCACCGCATGGTCATCACCCCAGCCCTGGACTTTCAACGGTGCGACGATCGGGCAGAGGAGATCCGGGTGAACATGCAGGCCTTTGCCGATGTGTTCAGCGAGTGGGTGGCCCGATACCCGGAGCAGTACCTCTACTTTCTCCTCTTGCGCCGCCGGGTCCGTGCGAGCGATGTGATGCCGTTCTTTGATGACTACCCACCCCTGGAAGGTCAGCGTCAGATGACCGCTGATGAAGCCCAGGCGCACCTCAAGGCCGCGGGTCGCAGGTTGGGAGGAAGTTAGCGTGGGTCGCTGGATGTGGGCTGATGGCGAATCCTCCTGAACAGCAAACGGGCCTGTTCCGGATTGCGGTCGTGTTGGGTGTGGTCTCCGGAGTCCTGGAGGTCGCATTCCGGGTCGAGCCGCGCCTGGGGCTGGGTGCCGGTCAGGGGGTCATCTGGCTTTTCCTGGCTGTCGGGTGTGGCCTGGCGGTGACTCTGCCTGCGGCCATGGTCGCTCGTTGGTTGCCTCGGTCCGCAGGGTGGGTGGCCGCGTCCCTGTTGGCACTGCATGGGGCGCTCTTCTACCGATTTGAGGTGGTCCTGAACCTGTTTGTCCGGGACCCACGGGTCTGGGGCGGGTTGTTGCTCATCGCCCTCTTGAGCCTGGGCGTGGGGTGGGTTCTCGATGGCCCCCTTCGCCGGTGGGAACGGGGCCTGGCGATCGTGGGGGTTCTGGCCGTGCCACTGGCCCTCATTCGTGCTGATCCCGGCCTGGAGGACCGGGGAGGGGTGGGCCCGAACATTCTCCTGGTCACCCTGGACACCACCCGGCCCGACCGGTTGGGACCCTATGGGGGGCCTGCCAGCACCCCTTTCCTCGATGGCCTGGCCGCGCAGGGCGTGGTCTTCGAACAGGCCCTTGCCTCCGCACCGCTGACGGAGCCTTCTCATCTGTCCCTGCTCACAGGGCAGCCCACCTCGACCACCGGTGTGCGGGCGAATGGAACGGCACTGGGGGATCGGCCTGCCTTGCTCTCGCGGCGTCTCCAGGCTGCGGGCTGGACCACCGGTGGCTTCGTGTCCGGATTTCCACTGCATGGCAAGTGGGGGTGGACCCAGGGCTTCGACATCTACGACGACGATTTCGGCGGGCTGCCCGGCCTGCACCGCCTCTCACTGGTCAAGCTCTGGGAGCAGATCTTCTTGCCGGGAAACACCCTGCGGGAACGTCCGGGGGACAACACGACGGGGCGGGCCCTTGTCTTTCTGGAAGAGGTCGAAGGCCCCTGGTTTGCCTGGGTGCACCTGTTTGACCCCCACGCCCCCTACGAGGCGCCGGGAAGCGATGTCCTGCAGGCGCCGAAGGACGGCGAGGCACTGGACCTCCCTTCGTTCTGGCCCCCGCCGCACCGGGCCGTGACTTCCGTGGACTGGCTGTTGCAGGCCTATGACGAGGAGATCTCCTTTGCAGATGCGATGATCGGTCGGCTGTTGAATGCCATCGAGGTTCGGGGTGAAACGGAGGAGACACTGGTGATCGTGACCGCCGATCACGGGGAGTCCCTGAACGAACACGACTACCTGTTCGATCATGGGGACCATCTCTACGACGCCTCCCTGCGAGTTCCACTGGTGGTGCGGGGGCCGGGGGTCAAGGCCGGCGAACGGGTCTCGTGCCAGGTCCGGCTTCTTGACGTGGGAAGTACGCTGGCCGAGACCGCCGGTCTGGAAGGTCCGCCGGCCGAGGGCCGTTCCCTGTGGCCGGACCTGCGGGGTGAGGGGTGCGTGGACATGCCGGTGCTGTCGAGCACCATTGCCGCTCGCCATGTGGAGGACCCCCCCACGGACTGGAGCCTGCGCACCGAGGGATGGAAGGTCATCCACCACGGGTCCGGGAACTCGGAGCTCTATGAACTGGGCCCCGACCCGGGTGAAGAACGGGATCTCTTCTCCGCCAGACCCGATCGAGGGATGGAGATGAAGCAGCGCCTGGAGGCCAGCCTGTTGGGGGCTGCGGAGGGAGTGGCTCCTTCTCGTGATGCATCCACCGTCGATGCCTTGAAGGCGCTGGGGTACGTCGAGTGATCCTTCGCAGACCCTGGTTGGGAGGAATCTTGCTGGGCACGGGCCTGGGCTGGGTGGCTGCCGGTTTCGAGTTCGTCCAGGTCGGACTCTCGACCCGGTTGCCGTTGACGATCTCCGATGCCCTCTGGCTCGGTGCCCTGAACCTGGCCCTGGTCGGCGGCCTGGGTGGCCTCCTGGGTTTTTTCATCGTACCGGCCGTTCGGCTCATGGGACGCAAGATGTCCCGGGCCAATGTCCTTGCGACCACGGCTTCCCTGGTGACCTTCCTGTTGGCAGCGATCTACCTGGGCCTGGTCGCCAAGGTCATCTGGGAACAGGGACGGTTGCCGGCGGCCCTGGCGATGGCTGCCTGTCCCTCCGGACTGGCGGGTGTGGTCTGGTTCCATGCCGGGTACCTGCTGCGTCGTTCCGCGGTGGGCTACAAGTCCCGATGGGGCTGGATGCGTACCTCGTTCCTGTTCGGCCTCATGCTGACCGGGATTGGCGTGGCCTATGCGGTCGGGGACGATGCGGGCTCCACGCGAGCCCTGAAGGGCGATCCCAACGTGTTGGTGGTGACCATCGACACCCTTCGGCGAGACCACGTCTCTGTCTACCTGACAGAAGAGGCCCAGCCTACCGAGTCGGACGCCCTGGCCGAGGAAGGGGAGACGGAGCCACCCGATCAGGACGCTCCTGCCGAGGATGAGGATGAGGACGGGGAGGGCACGCCTGGCGAGAAGGATGCTCCGGCCAAGGCGAAGAACGTTCTGACCCCCAGGATGGATGCCCTGGCCGAGGATGGGCTGCTCTTCCTCAACGCGGTCACACCCACCCCGGAGACCGGGCCCTCCCACGCCGCCTTGTTTACGGGCCTTCACCCGTTGCGTTCAAGGGTGCTGTCCAATGGGCATCACCTGGGAGATGCGTACACGACCCTGGCCGAGCGTCTTCAGGAGGAGGGGTATGCGACGGGGGCGTTTGTCTCCTCCTTTGCGGTGGACTCCCGGTTGGGACTGGACCAGGGGTTCGATGTCTATGACGACGACTTCTTGCCCCGCTTTCGTGGCGCGACCGACCTGGTGTTCGGACGCCTCTTGATCCCGGTCCTCTTCAAGCTGGGCAAGCCGGAAGAGATGCCGTGGCTCCTGGAGCGCCAGGGAAAGAAGACGAACCGCAGGGCCATGGACTGGATTCGCGCCAGACAGGGTCACCCGTGGATGGTCTGGGTGCACTGGTTCGAGCCCCATGCACCCTATGAATCGGCGTCCCAGCAATTGGACCACCGGGCCTTGCTTTCCGAGCCGGGTCGTAAGTTCTCGAAGTGGGAGATCGACGCCCTGCGCACCCAGTACCGTGACGAGGTCAGGCTGGCTGACACGCTGGTTGGCGAACTCCTGGACTTCCTGGAGCAACTGAAGGTGGCCGATGACACGCTGGTCGTGGTCACTTCGGACCATGGAGAGCAACTGGGCGAACACGGGATCATGTTCCATCACCATGGGCTCTACGATGAGTCTCTGCGGATTCCATTGATCATTCGAGCCCCTGCCCAGTGGGGGGTGGTGAATCGACGAATCTCGTCCCAGGTTCGCATCATGGACATCGCGCCCACGGTGTTGAAGTACATCAAGCTGTCCCCCTTTGAACAGACTGAAGGGACGGAGTTGCTCGGCTATGCGACCGGCGTACGCAGCCGGGACCTGGCCTGTCCGCTCTATGGTCGACGGGAAGCCTCGTTGCGGGAGGGGGTCTTGCTGGGTTTGCGGTCCAACGACATCAAGTACATCCAGGATCCCGCTTCCATGACCGAGGAACTCTACGACCTGGTGATGGACCCGAGTGAAGCCAGCAACCTGGCGGGGGACCCGCGCCAGTCGGTACCCCTGGGGCTCTGTCGAGGCCAGGTGGCTCCGAACCGGGAGGCGCTGGGGTTCACGGGCTCCTCCCAGCCGGCAGAGGTGCTGTCACCCGAGGTGGACCGGGCTACGCTCGACCGGCTGGAAGTGCTCGGCTACACCGAGTAGCCAACAGGCCGGAGGAACGCCGTGGGACCGCGCTGGGGAGCGGGATTGGCCATCGTGCTGGCACTGGCGCTGCCAGTGCTGTTGTACCCGGAGGTGGTGTTCTCAAACGAGGTGTTGTGGGCCCACGATCTGCGTCACCACCACCATCCCTGGCGTGCCTGGGCTGCTGGCGAGTGGGCCCGGGGTCAGTTGCCCCTCTGGGCTTCGGGCGTGGCGAACGGCTTTCCTCTGATGGCAGATGGGCAGACCGGCGTGTTCTACCCGGTGAACCTCCTCCTGGGCGGCCTGTTGCCATCTCACCAGGCGTTGACCGCCAGTGTGTTGGTGCACACCGCGTGGGGTTCCATTGGGACCTGGTGGCTGTGCCGGGTCCTTGGTCGGGGCCCGGTGGCAAGCCTCACCGCCGCGGTGGGCTGGACGCTTTCGGGATTCATGGTCGCTCACGTGACCTACGCGGGAATGCAGGCGGTGGCCTCCTGGGTGCCGGCTGCCGTGGGCACCACGGTGATGTTGGCTCGGGGAGGAGGATGGCGCTGGACGGTGGCCTGGAGTCTCTCTGTGGCAGCGATGCTCACAGCCGGACATCCTCAGGCGGCGGTCATCGGTCTGCTTGGGGCTCTGTGGGTCTTTGCCTGGCATGCCCGGAGCGTCTGGGTCTGGGCTCGTGCGGGCATGGGGGCTGTGCTCGGAGTCCTGGCAGCGGGACCCCAGCTCATGGCCACCTTGGAGTTGACCGCCCACTCGGCCCGGGAAGGTGGCGTCGATGCTGGTTTTGCCGGGATGGGCTCTCTCCCCCCCTGGGAGCTGATCAACGCGGTATTGCCCAGGTTCTGGGGGTTTGAACGGCCCGCCGACATCGCCCTGACCTATGTCCACAAGGGCCCACTGTACTTCGGCACCGGAGAGAACTTCTGGGAGGACTGCTTCTACCTGGGGGTTCCTCTCACCCTGCTGGCCGGGCTTGGAATCATGCGCAAGGGAGCCCGATGCTGGAAGGGACTGGGGCTGGTCAGCCTCCTGCTGATGTTGGGCAGGTTCACACCGGTCTATGCGCTCTTCCGGATGCTGCCCGGAATGGACCTGTTCCGCTTTCCTGTGCGTTTTTCGATGTTGCTCACCCTGGCGATGGTGGTCCTGGCCTCCCGGGCGGTGGACGAACTGGTCAATGGGCGCAGGGACCCGATGGCCGAGCGTTTCTCACGTTGGCTGGCCTGGGGACTGGCGGGCAGTGTGGCAGCGGTGTCTGTGGCATCGGTGGTTCTGGCCTGGAAGATGCACGTGTTTCGCGACCTGCTCATGGCCGTCCTGGCCCATCGGGGTGGGCTGGAGCGCGTCGATACCCTGTTGGCTGGTATGGCCTGGAACCTGTCGCCCGCCTCTCCCGGGGTCTGGTGGCCCGCTGTCCTGGCCCTGGCTGTTTGTGGGGTGCTCTGGGCCTGGAAGGAAGAGCGCTTTTCTCGGCTGACGGTGGGGAGCTGTCTGCTGGCACTTGTGCTCGTCGACGGGCTGTCCTTTGCCCGGGACTTCAATCCCAGCGTGCCAGCGGGCTCCGCCAACGCTGACTCCCTGACTGCGGCCATCGTCACCCGAGAGGAGGGACTCTTTCGCACGGCCACGGTCGACCGGGTGCACAGTCCGAAGTTGGATCGAAAGCTGCTGAGCAGCAACCTGGGGCTCCTGGCAGGGACACGAGACGTGATCGTGCTCTCCCCCCTGTTGTTGCCACGGCACGAGGCGCTGCTCGCCACGGTGGGCCTGGATGTGGGGATCGATCACGGGGTCAAGAAGGCACGAGACCTCGAGGCACACCTGCCCCTGGTGGACCTGATGGGCGTTCGGTACCTCATCACGGTCCACACCCTCGATTCGCCGCGGCTGGAGAAGGTCCTCTCGGGCCCGGTCAATGTCTACCGGAATTCGCTGGCCCGGGACAGGGCCTTCCTGGTGGGATGCACGGAATCCGCGACCGGGTCTGAAGAGGCCCTGTCCGTCCTGCTCTCGGTGGACCCACGGGTGACGGCCGTGGTGGAGGGTGAAGGGGTCCCATGCGGTCCACACCCTGGAGCCGTCTACATGGTCCAGCACCGCCCCGAGGAGGTTCGGTTGCACGCCGATCTGGACCGGGAGGGCCTGTTGGTGCTCACCGACACCTGGTACCCGGGATGGAAGGCCACCGTGGACGGGGAGCCAGCCGAGATCCTGCGAACCAACGTGACCTTTCGAGGGCTGGTGCTGGGGCCCGGGGTTCACGAGGTGATCTTCCAGTACCAGCCGGACTGGTCGTGGACGCTGCCCCTTGCCCTCGGGGCCTGGATTCTGGTCTTGACGGGGGGGTTGCTCGCCACGGGCCTGACATGGAGGGAGCGATGGACGATGTCCTGACAGTGAGCCAACTCGGTCAATCCCTCAAGGGCGTGTTGGGGCAGGAATTCAGCGCCGTGGCTGTCCAGGGTGAGGTCAGTCGATTCAGTGGCGCCCGCTCAGGCCACTGGTACTTCAGCCTGACCGATGGGGAAGCGACCTTGCAGTCCGCGATGTTCCGGGGGGACAACCGCCGACAGGACTGGGAACCCGAGGACGGCGATGCAGTGATCGCATTCGGGCGGTTGGATTTCTACCCTCCGAGCGGACGGACCACCCTGATCGTGCGGCGAATGGTGCCGGCTGGAGCTGGGGAGCGTCAGCGTGCCCTCGAGGCTCTCAGGCGACGACTTGCCGAGGAGGGGCTCTTTGAACCTGACCGCAAGCAGGTCCTGCCGTTCCTGCCCCGTGCCATCGGCATCGCCACCTCGCCCACGGGGGCTGTTCTGCAAGACGTTCTCCAGGTCCTTGAGCGCCGCTATCCAGGCCTGTTGGTCTACCTGGCGCCTTGCCGAGTGCAGGGCCTGGGGTCCGAGAACGAGATCGCCGAGGCGGTGGGCCTGTTGGATGCCCACGGGGGTTCAGACGTGATCATTGTGGGGCGGGGTGGTGGGTCTCTAGAGGACCTCTGGGCCTTCAATATGGAGCCCGTGGTTCGCGCCATTGCGGGTTGCAGCACTCCGATCGTGAGTGCAGTGGGCCACGAGATCGATGTCTCATTGGCCGACCTGGCCGCTGATGTCCGGGCACCGACCCCTTCCGCCGCTGCGGAACTGGTGGTGCCGGAGCTTGCCGGCCTGGTGGCCCGGTTGGAGGAATTGGAGGAGAGAGCCACAGACAACCTGGGACGTCAGCTACGGGCACGGCGGGAGCGGGTCACTGGTCTGCGGCTGGTCCATCCTGGAGAACGTCTTGCCGCGGTACGACGGAGGCATGGGGACCTGGCGAGTCGGTTGAGCCGGGCGGCCAGGACGGACCTGACCGCACGAAAATCTTCCCTGGCCTCGTTGGGAGGTCGCCTGGATGCGTTGTCTCCGCTGGCGGTCCTGGGGCGGGGGTACGCCCTTGCCAGCCGAGACGGTGCGGTTGTCCGAGACGCATCGACCCTGTCTGCAGGCGATTCTCTGGACCTCCGGCTCGCCAGGGGATCTGCCCTGGTCGAAGTCTTGAAGACCTATTCCGGGGACTGATCCTCGAAACAGACGGCCTCGCCCTTGTGGTCCCTGCGCCAGTTCAGTCTGCGACCGGACCTGCGGAGTTCGACTTCCTCCACGAACCTCGGGCCACCGCTGATCTGGACGACCGTGATCTGGTCGCCGGGGGCGAGAGAGGCGTAGACGGCGTCGACACCCTCCTGGTCTTGACCCATCACAAAGCTGGGACGGTCCTGCCAGGTTTGCTGAGGAATGGTCTCACCGGCTCGGGGAGACCGCGTGACACGCAGTTCCAGGTCGTGCTCGGGGACCATCGGTCCCTTTTGCACCGCACAGACGGGGGCGTTCAGGTGGGCCTGCCGCTTCGCCAACCGGGTCTCACCATCGGTCAGGCCTACCCAGCCGGTCACGGTGGTGTCTCCTCTCTTCAGACGACCGGACGGCAGGGGAGCGAGCTCGCCAGCTGCGGATTCGCCGAACACCAGGTCCGATTCCGTGGCGCTGACGCCGTCTGCCAGCATGGAGGCTTCCAACTCGATGCGTCCGCCGTATCCGCGGAGGTGTGCTCCGCGAGGCACGCTGCCGGTCACCACGGCGCCATCCATGTCCACCACGGGAAGGCCCGCCATGGGATCGACCTCGGCCTTGACCACGAAGTCGCCCTGGTCGGCATCGAGGAGTTGAAGATCTGCCACAGCGGGTCCGGCCATGGCAACGTGGGCGAGGAGGAGAAAAGTGGGCACCATAGTGACCAGTGAGACGGAAGAAATGGTGAGAAACATGACCCCTCCGCGCAAAAGACAATGCCGTGCCGGGTGATGGAATCCTGATTCTTGGAAAGGAACTCCAGCGGGATCCTGTTCGAGCCCGGCGAGAACTGGGGGCCCGGGCTGCTGCCGCAGCGGTCGCCATGCGCCGGGGTGCGGTCTTTGTCGCGACTCTCGAGGCCCGGATTGCCCACCAGCCTCTGGCCGGTTCGGCGATCGTGGTTGGCCTCCTGGAGGAGCTTGGTGTCTCCCGGGACCAGATGGAGGTCGCCGAACAGACGCGAAGCACCCGCGAAGAGGTGCGGGCCGGAGCCGCCCTGATCGAGCGCAGGGAGTGCGACCGGCTCGTGGCGATCACCAGCCTGTACCACGTGCCCCGGGTCCGCCGGTATCTCGGGGAACACCTGCCACCGGGACGGTACGCGGTCTACAGCCCCGAGTCGTACTACCGGGATGCAGATCCCACCGAGCGGGCGTGGATTGATGCCGGAGCCCCCACCCCCGAGACCCTGCGTCAGGAGGGAAGGGTGGAGCGTCGCTGGCTGCTCCTGGCTTCCGTGGCACGTCTGCTGCCTGCGCCTCTCCGTTTTGACCTGGAAGCGGGGGTCGCTCAGCTCTATGCCGCGTGGGGAGACCGTCCCTAGAACCAGACCGGGAGAGGCGGCGGGAAGACCGCTGGCCCTGAGGGGTCTACCTGCCGGATTCCAGGAGGGGGGTGTCCTCGGTGACCTGCTCGATCTCGGGGTGCCTTGGGACCCGGACTGTGAAGCGGGTCCCTCGACCAGGACTGGTCTTGACGTCGAGGTCTCCGTCGTGGGCCTTGACGATCCGGTGGGAGATGGCCAGTCCCAGCCCTGTTCCCTGGGGCTTGGTGGTGAAGAAGGGGACGAAGAGCTTGTCCAGGTCGTCCATGGCAATGCCAGTCCCGGTGTCGTGGAAGCTGACCTCCACTCCTTCGAGCCCCTCCTCGGTGGCCGACCGGCGCCGGAGACTGTGCCGGGTCTGCACAGTGACTGTCCCGCCCTTGTTTTCCACAGCCTGAATGGCGTTCTTCAGGAGGTTCAGAAAGACCTGCCGAAGCTTGTCCCCGTCGATCATGCAGAGGGGAAGTCCACCAGCCAGGTCCTGTACGACGTTGACCCCTTCCGGCACGCCCTCGGCACGCAGGAGTGAGAGGAGCTGGGTGACGATGGCATTCACATCGTCGGGCTGTCGATCCAGTTCGAAGGGTCGGGAGTAGTCCAGGAAATTGGAAACCACCAGGCTGAGTCGGTCCACTTCGTCGGTGATGACCTGGAGGAATTCCTCTTCCTCGGGTTCTGTCTCGGTGGTCTGGAGGTACTGGGCAGCGCCCTTGATGCCGGCCAGTGGATTGCGGATCTCATGGGCGAGTCCGGCAGCCATGGTGCCCAGGGCCGCAAGGCGTGCCTGCTCCTTGAGGGCCTCGAAGTCCTCCAGGTTCTCCAGGATGACGGCGGATCGCCGGACCGTGCGCATGAGTCGAGAGACCTCGTCCTGGGAGATTCCTCCGGAGGCTTCGTCCTCCTCCAGGGCCAGCCACCCGAGCACGATCGAACCAGCCATCAGGGGGAGCACGACGTCGGCGCGCATCGCGTTCATGGCCCGCAGGCGTGCGGCCATTTCCTCGTCGCCCGGTTCCCAGGACTGCAGGCGCTCCAATTCCAGGCGCAGATAGGCATCCTGGCCCCGTTCAAAACCATCACCAAAGGGAGCGGGTGAGACGGTTGGCATCGGAAGAGGATCCCCGATGACCCGGTAGTCAGCGAGTCGTACCAGCTGCCGGTCACCGTCCCGCAGATAGAGCGATATGGCGCTGAACCGGGCCAGCGAGTGCAGCCCGCCCAGGAGTTCCCTGGCCAGGTGCTCCTTGGAGACCACGCGCGGCAGGCCCTGGTCCAGCTGGTTCAGTCCCAGTTGCAGCTGGTGTCCTCGTCGATTCAGGAACCCGGCAAAGGTGGCTTGCAGGCGAGGGTGGTAGGGCTCATAGGCCACCAGGAACAGCACGCAGGCCAGGAAGAGGTCATAGGCCAGGTGGACCCAGGAGTCGATCTGGCCGAGAAACATGACCGCCAGGCAGAGCGCCACCAGGCCCAGGGAGGACGCGGTGATCGATGCGCCCTTGGAGAAGATCTCGTGCAGGTCAACGAGCCGCTCCAGGACGATGACCTTGTAGAGAGCGTAGAGAGTGAGTGCGACAAAGAGGGCGCTGATGGGGGGCAGAGAACCCTGTCGGGCCAGGAGGCCGAGCACGCTGGGTGTCAGAGACCCATCGACGATTCGAGCCAGTCCCTCCAGGGCGGACGACAGGACCGCTGCGCCCGCGAGCACCAGCAGGTACCGAAGGCGATCCCGTTCCACCGGGTTGGGGGCCACGCGGAGCATGGTCCACATGCGTTGAAACACCAGCAGGAAGGTCCCATAGACAAGAGAACCCAGCAGGATGTCCGGCCAGTTGGGCGCGATTCGATCCCGGAAGAAGAACAACTCCAGGGCCAGGTACAGCAGCACCACGACCGGTGTGGACAGCCACATGCGCCGCATCAGGCGGGCGTTTGTGGTGGTTCCAGGTGAGAGAAAGTGGTTCAGGACCTGGAGGGTGGCCACCGGGAGAAAGGCCCCGAATCCCGTGAACACCAACCGAAAAACGTCCTTGCCCCAGGCGACGTACAGGAAGAACGAGGCGTACACGATCGCCGTGAGCGTCCCGAGCACTGCGAAGTGCAGGCGCAGGAGTTGCTGCCGGTTTCGCCAGTAGGTGCCCAGTCCAAGGGAGATCCCAAGGACTGCAACAGCCAGGTAGACAATGGCACCCATGTAGGGAGCCTATCCGGCTCCGCTATGCTGACCGGGATGGGTGAGCCCGGGACCAGCGCTCTCTACCGGCAGATTCCCGCCGTGGATGTCATCCTGGCTGCGCAGGAACTCTCCGGCGTGCCCGCGGCGCTGGCACGTCGCGCTGTACGCCAGGTGCTCGCCGAGACCCGAGAGGAAATAGGCCAGGGACGGATGACGGTGCTTCCGGACCTGCCGGCTGCCGCTGCGGCTCGGGTGAAGGACTGGCGTGCGCGGCGGCTCCGTGGGGTCATCAATGCCACGGGAATCGTCCTGCACACCAACCTGGGCCGTGCCCCGCTGGCGCCCGAGGTGGCGGCCGCGGTGCAGGATGTCGCCGCCGGGTACTGCAATGCGGAACTGGATCTGGACACCGGGAAGCGAGGTGGGCGGCTCCGCGGTGTCCAGGAGCCTCTGTGCATGCTGTTGGGCTGTGAAGACGCCATCGCGGTCAACAACAACGCCGCAGCGGTGGTACTGGCCCTCGCTGCCCTGGCGAAGGACCGGGAGGTCGTGGTCTCCAGGGGAGAACTTGTGGAGATCGGGGGCTCTTTTCGGGTGCCTGAGATCATGGCGGCTTCGGGGGCGCTGATGGTCGAGGTGGGCACCACCAACCGGACCCGTGCTGCCGACTACGCCCGTGCCATCGGACCGGACACAGCGCTGGTCCTCAAGGTCCATCGGAGCAACTTCCAGGTGGTTGGCTTCATCGAAGAGGCCGACACCGCTGACCTGGCGAAACTGGGGGTGCCGCTGGTTCAGGACCTGGGCAGCGGTGCGATGGTGGCGGGTCTGGGGGATGAGCCCAGGGTCTCGGAGATTCTCGAACAGGGGGCGGACCTGGTCTGTTTCTCCGGCGACAAGCTCCTTGGCGGACCCCAGGCCGGGATCCTGGCCGGTCGCCGGGACCTGATTCAGGCCTGTCGCCATCACCCGCTCTACCGAGCGCTTCGGCTGGACAAGATGGTTCTTGTGGCCCTGGAGGTCACCTTGCGGCTGACCCTGGAAGAGGATCCGGACCGACTCCCGGCCACAAGGATGCTGAGAGAGGATCCTACGCCCCGGGCTCGAGCCCTTGCCGCCAGGCTGGTTGAGGCGGGGGTTCCCGCCGTGACCGAGGAGGATGTGGGCTACTCCGGGGGGGGCGCGATGCCCCTGGTTGAACTGGCGGGGGAGGTGGTGGCGATCCGCACCACGGGCGCATCCAAGCTGGCCCGGCGCCTGCGCCTTGGCGATCCGCCGGTGATTCCGAGGGTGGCCCGAGATGCGGTCTTGATCGATGTCCGCACCGTTCTGGAAGACCAGGAGGATGCACTGGTCGAGGCCCTCCAATTTGCATACCGCGTGCAAGCGGGCCAGAGGTAGATGATGAGTCATGGGTTCTACGAACGATTGTCCCTTCAACAGGGGGCCAGCACCGAGGAAGTCCAGGACGCCTATCGGCGTTCCCTGGGTGAACTGGTACGTCGGATTCGGCAGGCTCAGGCTTCAGGGGCAGACACGGCGGTCCTCGAGGACCAGCGGCGGGAACTGGAGGAGGCCCATGAGATCCTCTCCGATCCCTCCCGGCGTCGGCGCTACGACCATTTCCGCACCCTGAGTCGGGACGAGTTGCCCGAAGATCCCGAGTCCTTCTGGAAGGGGGTGGCCCCTGGCTGGACGGACCCGGCTGCTGCGGCCGCCGTGGATGTTCTTCGGAGCCTCACCGAGGTTCCTGTGGGCGAGACCTTTGGAACTTCTGCGCCGGCCGAGAACCCACGCCGGCCACCGCCCAGCCCGGCGCCACAGCCTGTGGTTTCGATGATGTCTCCAGAGGAGCGGCATCAGCGTGCCCAGGCGGCGGTCGCACCGGTGCCGGAACCGGGTCTTGGCCCGCCGCCGCCGGCCCCGACCGCGCGGCTGCTCTCCCCGGAGGAGTTGCGGGGTCTGGTGGAGAGCTTTGGATACGACGGACGCTTTCTACAGGCGGTGCGCGAGGCCAGGGGCGCCCGGCTGGATGATGTGGCCGCAGCCACCAAGATCGCGACCCGGTACCTGACTGCCATCGAGGAGAACGCGTTCGAGAAGCTGCCGGCCGCGGTCTTTGTGAAAGGCTATGTCCGGGAAATCGCCGGATTCCTGGACATTGAACCCGAACCCGTTGTCGAGGGCTACCTGGCTCTGTTCGGCCGCGAGCGCGGATAGTCACCGTCGCTGACGAGAAACCCGTGCCCGTCCACCGCTTCCGGGTCACCGGGCCCCGTGGGCGACTGGATCGGATCATCACTGCGGCCCTTCCGCACCTGTCCCGCTCGCGCATCAAGGCGCTGATCGACCAGGGGCACGTGCATGTGGATGGCCAGAAACTTCGGCCCAGCGCCAGGCCCGAGATCGGTGCCGAAGTGGTGGTGGAGGAACCTGTTTCCCGGTCGACTTCCCTGGTGGCCGAGGACATTGCCCTCCAGTTCCTCCACTCGGATGCTCACCTGGCTGTGGTGGTCAAGCCCGCCGGAATGGTCGTCCACCCGGCTCCGGGGCATCCGCGAGGCACCCTGGTCAATGCCCTGATGCACCACCTGGAGGGGCTCTCCAACATCGGTGGTGAGGATCGTCCCGGGATTGTGCATCGCCTGGACAAGGGCACCAGTGGCGTGATGGTGGTGGCCCGCCATGACCAGGCCCACAGGGGATTGCAGGAGCAGTTTTCCACCCATGACCTGGAGCGGCGGTACCTGGCCCTGGTCAAGGGGGGACCCGCTCTCGATGCGGGGACCATCCGGACCGAACACGGTCGGCATCCCAGGGACCGCATACGATTTGCCAGCGTGCCCGGTGGGCGGAAGGCCGTCACCCGTTGGTCCGTCCGGCGTCGCTTCTCCTCTGCCACGCTGTTGGAGTGCCGCCTGGAGACGGGCCGGACTCACCAGGTTCGGGTTCACCTCGCCGAACAGGGATGGCCCATCGTCGGTGACCCGCTCTATGGGCGAGGCCAGACCCCGCAGAAGCCCCTCCGGAACCTTGCTCAGGACCTTGACCACCAGATGTTGCACGCCTTCCGACTGGCGTTCCGACACCCGATGACCGGAGAGACGGTCTCTCTTGAGGCACCACTACCCGCCGACTTCCAGGCCCTCGTTGATGCCCTGGAGGAATGAGGTGCTCAGGCGCCGGTGGTGTCGGTCTCCTTGGAGTCGTCTTCAGGGCCTGAACACTCCGCTTCCGGATCGGTGACTTCCTGGATCACCAGGCCGCCCTGGACCTGGCCCTGGATGTCCGCCACGTGGATCCGGACGCAGGACTCCTCGCCATCGGCCTCGCATGCAGTGCAGGTGATGCCCACCAGGACCCCGAGGTCACAGTAGGTCTCCCAGTCCTGGCCCATCTGTCGCAGGTCTGCATCCGCCCGCAATTCTGCATCCGCCAGGTCGGTGCCATCGTCGACCAGGGCGCCGAAGATCTGAACGGCATCCAGCATCATGGACTGCCCCTGGACCTCCAGCGGCATCCGCCGGGGTCCAAGCTCGAAGTAGGGGTTGCGCGTGAAGTCGGCAGGCTCGAAGTCCTCGGTCTTGTAGCAGGGATCCTGCTGCACCATGCCTCCACCCATGTCCTCTCCCACGGCGAAGATGGTGTCGAGTTCGGTCTCGCTCACGTCTTGCACGCCGATGAGGAAGAGGCCGCCGAAGTACTGGGCAACAAGGTCGCCACCCGAGCCTGAAGGCTCCAACCAGGTGGCATCGACCATGTCCAGGGAGAAGCTGCGGTCGACAAGGGCCTCGGGTGTCTCCAGGGCCTCTCCCTCGGTACGGGTCGTGAAGGTGCCGCTGGCGACCTCTTCCCCGCACAAATCGGCGACCCAGCTGTACTCGGTCTCCTCCTCCAGCAACTCGGAGGGCTGGAGGACGACCCGGTCTTCGTCCACGTAGTAGGTGTAGTCCACGGGCGGGTCGGTGGTCAGCGAGGCCCCGCTGATGCCGATCATCTGGCCCTCGAATTCCAGGATCACCTCGGCGTTGGTGCCGATGACGTCCTCGGCCTCGACCGGCAGGGCGTTGGTGAGGATCGCGCTGCACAGCGGCACGTCCTCCCAGGCGGTGTGGTCACCGCTGGAGCAGGCCACACCGAGCATTCCGAAGGTCAGGAGGAGCGTGAAGCGTGTCATGGAAGGCTCCGGGGTTCGGCCCCTATCCACAGGTGTTGTTCTCCCAGTCGATCTCCGGGTCGATCGTCACACCGGGTACGAGCGGGGCCGTGTCGATGTGCAACTCCAGGGGCAGGCAATTCTCATCGCCATCTCCGGGGCACGCTTCGCAGTCGGTGGAGAAGAAGAGAGCCAGGTAGTCGCAGATCGGGGAGCCTGAGAGGGTGAAGTCACCCAGGTCCACCAGGGCCGTGGAGACCACGCCCTCCATGGCCGACGCATCGCTGTTGAAGGAGCCGGTCCAGGTGAACTCGTAGACGGGGAGAGAGTCATCACCCATGGCCAATTCGCTGTCCAGGGGCCCGATGGTGAAGGCGGGATTGGAGACGAAGTCAGCGGACTCGAAGTCAAAGACCGGGCCACAGGGGTACTGCTCCAGGGGCGAGGTGTCTTCTTCCCCGTTCCAGCCCAGGGATCCGACAAAGTCGATGGTCTCGTCCTCGGGGTTGTACTGCTCGACGTTCAGCAGGATGTGGGAGCCCGGGAAGTACCCCACCAGGATGGAGCCCACAGTGGCGCTGGGTTCGACCCAGGTCACCGCGTTCATGTCCACGTTGTAGGTGTTTCCAGAGAGGTTGTCCGGATCCACCGGCTCTCCGAGGGTCGTGAAAGAGAAGGACGTGGTGTCTTCACAGACGGTGACGTCGAGGGTGTACTCGACCTCACGACTCAGCTCTGCGTCCGGCGCAAATGTGGCCCCGAAGCCGTCCGGGTTCAGGGAACTGGTGCCGGAGACGTCGCCGTCCGAGGAACTCAGGGACAGAGCCGCCTCCAGGACGGACTCGGTGAAGATCGCCTGGACCGTCACCGCGGTGTCGACCCCCTGGGCTCCATCGCCCGGAATCACGCCCGCCACGGTGGCCGTGCAGGGAGGCTCCGTGTCGGTGTCGGTGTCGGTGTCGGTGTCCGTGTCGGTGTCGGTGTCGGTGTCGGTGTCGGTGTCGGTGTCGACATCGCTTTCGGTGTCGCCGGTGTCACCCGTGGCGGTGTCCACGGTGATGGTGTCCGACTCATTGCAGGCAAGCAGCGACAGACTCAGGAGGAGGATCGAGGTCATGGGGTCTCCAGGGAGGCCTTGGAAATGCGGGAGGGTGCCAGACCCTGACCGGGCTTGGCCCGGCCAGGAAGGGATTCCGAGACTCAGCTACCGGTGGTGTCGGTGTCGGTGTCGGTGTCGGGGACCGCGGGCTGTTCCAGATCACACTCGGCGTTGCTGTTGGCTCCGGTGTCGGTCCAGGTGTCCGAGCATTGCTCGTGGCAGTCTTCCAGGGCGATGTCCTCGACGGTGGCGCCCGAGTCCTCGGCGACCAGGTCCACGGCCTTCAACTCGAGGCAGAAGTCGCCGGAGCCGTCCGGGCAGGTGACGCAACTGACGCCGAAGCCCAGGATGAAGTCGCAGATGGCGTTCTCGTCGTCCTCGTCGTCAAAGACCAGCCCGACCAGTGGCCGGGTGTCGATCAGTCCGGAGAGCACGCCGCCACCGAAGTAGCTGCCGTCGCTGGAGAAGGTCCCGGAGATCAGCAGGTCGTCGATGGTGACCTCGTAGCCGGCAACGGCGATCTCGGTCCTCTGGGGGCCCAACTGGAAGAAGGGCGATCCAGTGAAGTCGGCGGCAGGGAAGTCAAAGGTGGGCGTGCAGTAGTCCTGGGTGCCCGGGTTGTCATCGTCGCCGATCGCGCCGGTGATGGTGAGATCGGTGCCGGTGAGATCCTTGACCGAGACCAGGATCTCGAACTCCAGGTAGGGCGCCAGGGCGGCGCCGACACCTTCCGGAACAACCACGCGGCCGCTGGACAGGTCGAGGCTGTAGGCGCGTCCCACCAGTCCGGACTCGTCCGCGATGGCAATGCCGAGATCCGAGGTGGTGAAGTTCACCGTGGCATCGCCCCGGCAGTAGCTGATCGTGGCGGAGTAGCTCGTGGACGGAGCCAGTCCATCATGGTGGAAATAGGCCGTGGTCCGGTCGTCATTCCACTCGGTGGTGCCGTTGACGCCTTGCACGGTGATCGTGGCGTCGTCGTCATGGGGCTTGGAAAGGTGGAATTCGATCGGGTTCAGGTAGTAGGCATCCACCGAATCAGCGGCGGGAAAGGTCTCCCGAATATCGATTTCGCACCCGGCACCCGAGTCTTCGATCGTCGGGTCCTCGTTGCAGCCGGAAAGGGCGAGAGCCCCAATGATCAGGGTAGAGCGATGCAGCATTTCTCCTCCATGAGACTTCGCTGTGCAAGGAAATAGGGATTCCTGTTCGTTTCGGCCCGGTCGTGGTTCTGAGGCTTGTGCCTCCCGGTGTCGGGATGCACTCTCTCTTCTCTGGGGGGGCAGCCTGTCGCTGTCCTCCGCTCTCTCCTCGAGCCCGGTAGTCGCCGAAATGGCGAGTACACTGGACCACTTTCGCGAGAGCAGAAAGGCCCCAAAAACGACCGGAGGCAATGCCGGAGTTCCAGGAAGCGCGGACCTTATCCGTAGCTCCTCTGGGGTGTCAACGAGACCTTGGGTCCGGGAGCCCTGGGTTTTCTAAAATTTCGCGTCAGGGGTGGCCTGTCCTGGCTTCCCGTGCAGATTCAGTCGCTCTTGGAGACCTGTTCATACCGAGTCTGGAGATCCCCCATGAGGGTGTCGAGCAGACGCTGCTCATCGTTGTCCAGGTTGCCAGCGGTCTTGGCCTTGAGCACGCCAATCAGGTCCATGACCTGGCGAGCGCGCGCCAGGTTGACTTCGCTGGTGCCTTCCAGAAGGCCCAGGTGTTCCATGGCCGAGGCGGCCAGCGAGGTCAGAAAGGAAGAGAACGAGACGGGCGGCGAACCAGCTGGGGCGGGCGATGCGGCCATGGTCAGTTCCTTGGTAGGGGTCAGATGGAAAGGGTGATGGTGCCGGTGAACCGGCCTCGGCGAATCGTAAATAGGGCGCTGGGCCGATGACCGGCCTTGGCCCGTCCAAGGGCATCCGCCAGGTCTTGATGAGAGCGGACGGGGTCGCCGTTTACAGCGACCACGAGGTCTCCGATCCTTAGCCCGCTCCGCATCCATGTGCCCTGGGGCGCTGCACCGTCCACAACCAGGCCGTCCTGGACGGGTCGAACCGAGATCCCCAGGCCCTCCGAGAGCAGCCGCTCGACCAGGTCTTCCGGCACCGTTCCGGTGCGGACCTGGAACCCCTTGAGTTCGCCCCGTCGAGCCAGGTCGACCTTCACTGTGCCTCCACGCTCGAGGGAGGCCAGGTAGGTGTTCAGGTCCGCCCGAGACCGCACGGGCCTTCCATCGACCTTGTAGACCAGGTCGCCCCTCTGCAGGCCAGCCAGTTTCCCGGGGCCACGGTCGTACACCCGGGCGACCTGGACAGCGCCTTCGGCCAGCGGGGTGCCACGAAGCCGGTGGGTGGAGACGTCTTCGAGGTCGACGCCCAACCAGGGCACCTGGACCTGTCCGAACAGGGCGAGATCCCGGGCGATCTTCTCGGCCCTGTCCACGGGTATCGAGAACCCGATGCCCTCGGCCTGGGCGTAGATGGCGGTGTTGATGCCGATGAGCTCTCCGTGGATGTTGACCAGGGCGCCTCCGGAATTGCCCGGGTTGATGGCGGCATCGGTCTGGACGTACTCCTGGAAGACGCCACGCTGGGTCTCCACCTCGCGAGAGACCGAGGAGACCACTCCGGTGCTGACGGTGAGGCCCAGTCCATAGGGATTACCAATGGCGATCACCGGTTCCCCCAACATCAGGTCAGCACTGGTCCCTACCGTGATGGCGGAGAGGTCACTGGCTCCTTCCAGCCGCAGTACCGCCAGGTCGAGGTCGGCATCCAGGCCCACGATCTGTGCTGGCCACTCCTGGCCCTCGGCGTCGTGGGCCGTGATCGCGATGGCACCACTGACCACGTGTGCGTTGGTCAGAACCAGTCCACGTGGGTCGATGATGACCCCGCTGCCGTCCGAGGTGGCGCTGCCGGAAACCCGGGTGAACAGGAAGGGCGAGGACACCGGTTGTTCGGTCTGGATGCTGACCACGGCGGGGGCACTGCGGCGGACCGCCTCGACCACCGAGGTGACCCGAGGGTCGCCAGCGAGGGCTTGGGGGCCGATC
>CAZMNK010000024.1:25803-50607 GCA_964567625.1 uncultured Enterobacterales bacterium
CAGCGAACATGCCTTCTTCTTCACATCGGTAATGGCCCTCGTCAATGGGGAGTTCGTCACCCACGCCCAGGGTTCCTTGGTGCGAGCGGTGGGGTACCGGGGTACAGACCGCCCGTGCGTACTGTCTGGCCCCTCACTGCCGTCCTGTTGAGCTTGAACCTCGGGTGCGAGGTCAACCTCCAGCGCAACTGGACGCCCAACATGTTGTCCCAGCGGGCGGAACCCACGGCCGAGGTTCTGTACGAGAACTGCCGCAAGCAGATCAAACGCGGGTACCACATCAAGGCGCTGGAACTCTGTACCCGACTGCGCAACTACTACCGGGACAGCCCCTACGCGGTGCTGGCGGAGCTGGCCATCGGGGACCTGCACTTCGAGAAGACGGACTATGACCTGGCCAGGGTGGCCTACGAGGACTTCATGCGAATGCATCCTCGGCATGAGAAGACCGACTACGTGGTCTACAAGCTGGGGCTGACCTCGTATAAAAAGGCCAGCCGTGTCGCGTCCCGGGACCAGACCTGGACCCGCCAGGCGGTCAACACCTGGACCAATTTCGATGCTCGTTTTCCCGAGAGCGAGCACACCGGTGAGGTCACGGAACTGCGTTCCAAGAGCCGGGATCGATTGGCCCGCAAAGAGTTGCGCATCGCCGAGTTCTACGCGGGACGGGGAAAATTCGGGGCGGCGAGTCTGCGGCTGGAAGCCATGCTGCGCAGCTACCCGGATGCCACGGATGCAGACCATGCGGTGGCGCTGCTGGCCCACTGCCGGATCCGTCTGGGTGATGTGGAGGCGGCCGCTGTCCTGAGAGATCGCCTGCAGGCGGACTACCCGGAGAGTCGATGGAACCGTTGGCTCGTTTTCAAGTCACGGAGGGTCTGGTAGGGGGCACAGGTCCCTCCAGCCGGGCGCCGAGACCCTGATCAGAGCGTCAGCCCGCCGTCCACGTCGATGCAACGACCCGTGAAGTAGTCACACTCGATGATGAACTTCACGGCCAAAAAGATTTCGTGCTGGCTGCCAGTGCGACGCAGGGGAACTGCCTTCAACATTCCCTGCAGCACTTCCGGGCGCATGCCCTGGAGGATCGGGGTGTCGACGAAGCCAGGGGCCACAGCACCGGTGCGGATGCCGTAGCGGGCCAGTTCGCCCGCCCAGAGCTTGGTGTCAGCGATCAGGCCAGCCTTGGCGGCGGAGTAGTTGCTCTGCCCCATGTTTCCGTGGCGAGCGATGGAGGAGATGTTCACCACCACAGACTCACGGGTGCCACCCTCGACGACCTTTGCGGCAAAGTCACGGGTGCAGAGGAAGGGCCCGGTCAGGTCCACGTCGAGGACCTGCTGCCACTTCTTCAGGGGGAATTTCCGGAGTTCGCCGGTCTCCCGGTCCTTCTTGATGAGCAGGCCATCCCGGAAGATGCCGGCATTGTTGACCAGGACGTTCAGGCCCCCGAGGGCCTCGTGGGCATCAGCGATCAGCTGACCTACCGAGGCCTCGTCAGCCACATTGGCCTCGAAGCCCACCACCTTGCCAGGCAACTCCGCACCCTCGGCGATGACCGAGGCGATGCCCTCCGCGTTGAGGTCACAGAAGGCGACATCGGCGCCTGCCCTTGCCAGTTCCAGGGTGAAGGTCCGGCCCATGCCGGAGGCACCGCCGGTCACGAGGGCCTTGACGGTTTCAAGTTGCATGATGGGCTCCCGGGAGGGGGGTTCTCTGGGGCCCCGTGGTTATCGCCAGCGCAAGATGCCGGCCAGCGGGAGGATCAGGCCGTCACGCGACCGATGAATGAGACCGGCCTTTTTGCCAGTCCAAAGGTGGCGTCAAAGGTGTGGCCGAGGGCGTCTCCCCCGAGTTGCAACGGCAGGGCTCGGCTGGCGCGGACCTTGATTCGCTCGACGTAGAAGTCGTGGCAGTCGGGGTGGTGAAGTCTTCCACGGATCGCACTGGGAAGATGCCAGGCGTATTGCAGGGGCGTGAAGTTCAACAACCGCAACTGGAAACGATCAGGCATCCGGCAGGCGTATGGGAAGAGGCGCAGGCCGTACCCGATCAGGGGTGTGGTGGCGACACCCAGGGTGCTGGCAGGCCCCCGGTAGATGATGCCGCCGGTGGGAATGGGGTCGCCAATGGGGACCCCGCCAGTCCCGCAGCGCCAGGCCGGGCCGCCGAGGTTCACCACCTCGACGTCTGGGATCGGGCGGTTCAGGAATCGGGGAATCGTCTTGGCGAAGCCGGCGATCAGGTATCCAGAGAGTCCGCTGAAGAGCTTGCGCCAACGGGATTCGCCCCAGCGTTGCTTCAGGGCGGCGTAGTCGTTGAGCACCGCTCCATCGATACCCATGCCGCCAAAGGGAAACAGGGTGTCTCCGTGCTCCACCAGTTGGATCGGGACCTGGCGATAGGCCACCCGGGGGTCCTGCCAGAGGCTCAACTCCGAGAGGGCTCGTCCGGAACCCAGGTGTCTTGCCAGGGCATTGCCTGTTCCCAGTCGCAGGACGCCCACTGCGGGCGCGTCATCGCCCCCCAGATCCCGCAGGGTGTTGACTGCCTGGAGGATGGTCCCGTCCCCGCCGCCCGCAAAGACCGTGCGGTATCCCCGTTCCAGGCACGTCTGGAGGATCTCCCGGGCGTGTTCCTCGTTTTCGCTCAGGAAGACGTGTTCGACACCCACCACCCGTTCGATCCGCCGGGCAAGCTGTGGTGTGACACGCCCTGCGTTGGCATTCAGGACCACGCCGTACGGTAAGTTTCGACGTTGGATGGGGACCAGGGCTTCCACAGTCATCCCCTAACCCCTCTGCACAGACCGCGCCGGCTCCAAGTGATTGGAATTGCGAGTGTAAACGAGCAGATAGGTGCGCAACGCGCTTCGCACCGCCAAGTTGGCTTCGCGGCTAGGGCTCTGACCCGACCAGCTCGTAGACTCGCTCCAGGGCTTCGGGGAGGGCTTCCGGGTTCTTACCCCCGGCCTGGGCCATGTCCGGCCGGCCTCCGCCACCGCCGCCCACCATCTGGGCGACCGCTCGCACCAGGTTCCCGGCATGTACCCGCTTGCCCGCGAGATCCTTGGATGCGGTGGCCACGATGAGCACCTTGCCACCGTCTCGGCTTGCCAGCACCACCACCCCGGACCCCAGGGTGTCTCGAATTCGATCGGCTTCCTCGCGAAGGGTGTTCGCGTCTCCTGGCACCTCGGCGGCCACCACTGCAATGCCTCCGACATCGCGGGCCTGGTCGACGAGATCCCCGGAGGCCGCGCGGGCCATCTCACGGCGCAGGCCATCCAGTTCCCGCACCAGCCGCTTGCGCTCCGCAGTGCCTCGATCAATCGCCTCCGCCAGCTCTTCGACGGGCGTTCGCAGCAGGGCCGCAGCCTGGGTTGCTGCCCGGTCCCGTTGCCGGGTCCAGGTCATGGCGCCCAGCCCGGTCAGGGCCTCCATCCGGCGAACGCCGGCAGCCACGCCGGCCTCACTGACCAGTCGGAAGAGTCCGATGTCGCCGGTGCGTTCGACATGGGTTCCGCCACAGAGCTCACAGGAGGTGTCTCCGATGCGCACGACACGAACCTCCTCGTCGTACTTCTCGCCGAACAAGGCCATGGCTCCCGCCTGGCGTGCGGTGTCGAGATCCATCAACTCGGTCACCAACTCGGTGTTCTCGAGGATGTTGCCGTAGACCTGGTCCTCGATGGCCTGGAGCTGGTCCGAGGTCACCCCCTTGTGATGGGAGAAGTCGAAGCGCAGACGGTCCCCGTTCACCAGCGAACCCTTCTGCTGGACGTGTTCGCCGAGAATGTCCCGGAGGGCGGCGTGGAGCAGGTGAGTGGCGGTGTGGTTGAGCCGGATGCGGTCGCGGCGGTCTCCATCCACGGCCAGTTCCACGCCCTGGTCCACCCGGACCTCGCCGGTGAGCACCTTGCCGTGGTGAAAGAACAACCCGCCTTGACCCTTCTGCACATCGGTGACCTGGAAACGTCCGTCGGGCCCCTCCAGGACACCCTGGTCACCCACCTGGCCCCCGGCCTCTGCATAAAAGGGGGACTCTGCGACGATGACTGTTCCGGCCTGGCCCGACGTCAGGACGGGTGTTGCACCATCGTCTGTCAACAGTGCCAGGACCTCGGACTGTGCCTGGAGGCGGTCGTAGCCCAGAAAGGAAGTCCCTGGCAGTTGGGCAGTCAGGCCCCCATCGACCCGCAACAGGGCTTCTTCTCCGGATCCCTTCCACGCTGCCCGGCCACGGGCTCTCTGGGCTTCCATTTCAGCGGTGAAGCCGGCTTCATCCACGCCGATTCCGCGTTCTTCGGCCACCTGGCGGGTCAGGTCAACCGGGAAACCAAAGGTGTCATAGAGCTTGAAGGCCACATCGCCTGGCAGCATCGTCGCTCCACCGAGCGCGTCGATGGCCTGTTCGAGGAGTTGCAGGCCCCGGTGCAGGGTCTCTGCAAACCGCTGTTCCTCGGCTTCAACCACTTCGCGGATGTAGGCTCGACGCTGGGTGAGTTCCGGGTAGGCGTCGCCCATCGCGTCGACCACAGCGTCGGTCACGGCGTGGAGAAAGGGACCCTCCAGGTCGAGCTTGACCCCGAATCGAATGGCCCTTCGCATGATGCGTCGCAGCACATAGCCCCGGTCCTCGTTGGTGGGCATGACCCCGTCTGCAATGAGGAAGGCCGTGGCCCGAGCGTGATCGGCGATGACCCGAAGGGCGGTGTCCGACTCCTCGCTGTCGCCGATGGTGACCTCGGCCAGGGAGGCTGCTCGTTCGATCAGGGGAGTGAAAATGTCGGTGTCGTAGTTGGAATCCACGCCCTGCAGCACGGCTGTGATGCGCTCAAAGCCCATGCCGGTGTCGATGGAGGGCTTGGGGAGGTCGGTACGGGTGCCATCCGGATGCTGCTCGTACTGCATGAAGACCAGGTTCCAGATCTCCATGTAGCGGTCATCTTCGGTGGCAGGACCGCCCAGTTCATCGCTGATGTGGGGACCTCGGTCCCAGTGGATCTCGGAGCAGGGGCCGCAGGGACCGGTGGGTCCCATGGACCAGAAGTTGTCCTTGGCGCCCATGCGCTGGACGCGCTTCTCTGGGACGCCGAGCTGTCGGGTCCAGATCTCGAAGGCCTCTTCATCCTCCTCGAAGACCGTGACCCAGAGGCGATCCTTGTCCAGCCCCAGGTCCTCGGTGAGCACTTTCCAGGCAAAGTCGATGGCTTCTGCCTTGAAGTAGTCCCCAAAAGAGAAGTTCCCGAGCATCTCGAAGAAGGTGTGGTGCCGGGGTGTGCGTCCGACGTTCTCCAGATCGTTGTGCTTGCCGGAGACTCGAAGGCACTTCTGCACGGATGTGGCCCGGACATAGTCTCGCTGTTCGACCCCGGTGAAGGTGTCCTTGAACTGCACCATCCCGGCGTTCACGAAGAACAGGGTCGGGTCGTTCTGGGGTACCAGTGGGGACGACGGGACGATGGTGTGCCCGCGCCGGGCAAAAGCATCCAGGAAGTGCTGTCGGATCTCGGCTGACGTCATGGGAGTCTCTCTCGGGACAACGTCGCTAGGTAAGGCCCGGGCTGGCCCACGGCTACCGTCCGCTGTTCGGCCGGTTCCAGTCTTCCGAGGAGATGCCCGACATGCGCAGGGTGAGGTCCTCTGGGTTGCTCGCATACCCCAGGGCGTCCTCCTGGGTGATGAGCCCGTCTGCATGGTGCCAGTACAGGCTCTGATCAAAGGTCTGGGTACCGTACTGGGCACTGCCTCTGGACAGCAGGTCCGTGATCTCCCGCACGCGACCGGGGTCAGTGATGCACTCCGAGACGGCACCCCTGTTGACCATCACCTCCACGGCTGCGATTCGACCGCTACTCTTCTGGGGGACCAGGCGTTGACTCACGATGCCGACCAGGCTGCAGGACAGCTGGTACCGGACCACTCCCTGATGGCCTGGCTCGAAGAAATCCACGATCCGGCTGATCGCCTGGGGCGCGTTCAAGGTGTGTAGGGTTCCGAGCACCAGGTGCCCGGTCTCCGCGGCGCTCAGGGCGATCTCCATGGTTTCCCGGTCACGAAGCTCCCCGACCAGGATGACATCGGGATCCTGGCGCAGGCCGGCTCGCAGTGCGGTTTGAAAGCTGTGGGAATCCTGTCCCACCTCGCGCTGGTTGATGACCGCGCAGCGATCCTCAAAGGTGAACTCGATCGGGTCCTCGATGGTGAGGATGTGGTGGGGTCGGGTTCGGTTGATCTCCTCGATCATCGCTGCCAGGGTCGTGCTCTTCCCGGAACCCGTGATGCCGGTGACAAGGATCAGTCCCCTGGACTCCAGTGCCATGTCTCGAATGATGTCAGGGAGCTTCAATTCTTCGATCGTGAAGACCCGGTTTGGAATCACCCGCAGGACCATGCCGATGTGAGTGCGTTGACGAAAGACGTTTACTCGGAAGCGACCAAGCTTGGGGTCGGCCCAGGCCATGTCCAGGTCACAGGTGGCCTTGAACCGCTCTCGCTGGCTGGGGCTCATGATCGACCAGGCCATCTGGCCGGCGAGCTCCTGGGTCACGTTGGGGGCCTTGGGTATGGCCTGGATGACGCCGTCGATGCGCACCTTTGGAGGGGTCCCGACCTTGATGTGGATGTCGGAGGCCCCGTTCTTGATGGCCCACTTGGCGATTGCGTTGAGATCCACTGAGCACTCCGTCTGGTCTCGATTCTACCGAAGCAGGCCAGGTTGGAGGTCAGGTGGCGTGGTGTTCCACGCCGTGGAGGTCTACTTGCCCTCGGCAGCCTCGCCGCCCACGATGCCGTTCTGCTCGAGCACAGCATGGCGGATGGCAAGCATCTGGTCGGGGTGCTGCTCGAGGAAGCTTCGTGCGTTTTCACGCCCCTGGCCGATTCTCTCGTCGCCCAGGGAGTACCAACTGCCGCTCTTGCGCACCAGGCCGATGTCCAGGCCCATGTCGAGCAACTCTCCTGCCAGGCTGATGCCCCGACCGTAGATGATGTCGAATTCGGCCTTGCGGAATGGCGGTGCGACCTTGTTCTTGGCGACCTTGACCCGGGTACGGTTGCCCATGACCTCATCGCCCTTCTTCAGGGACCCGATGCGACGAATATCGAGCCGGACAGACGCATAGAACTTGAGTGCGTTGCCACCCGAGGTGGTTTCTGGGCTGCCGAACATCACGCCGATCTTGTGTCGGATCTGGTTGATGAAGACCATTGCGCAATCCGACTTGTGGATGGCGGATGTGAGCTTGCGCAGGGCCTTGGACATCAGTCGAGCCTGGAGGCCCGGCTGGATATCTCCCATGTCCCCCTCGAGCTCGGCCCGTGGGACCAGGGCGGCGACTGAGTCGATGACCACGATGCCCACGGCACCGGAGCGCACGAGGGTCTCGGCGATCTCCAGGGCCTGTTCGCCATGGTCAGGCTGCGAGATGAGCAGTTCATTGACCTGGACGCCGAGTGCAGCAGCGTAGTTCACGTCCAGAGCGTGCTCGGCATCGATGAATGCGGCCACCTTGCCCTGGCGTTGGGCCTCGGCGATGACGTGCAGGGTGAGGGTGGTCTTGCCCGAGGCTTCCGGGCCATAGATCTCGATGACTCGACCGGACGGCAGGCCTCCCACACCCAGGGCGATGTCCAGGCCGATGGAGCCGGTGGAGATGGACTGGATCTGAGGACGCTGTTCCTCTCCCAGTCGCATGATGGCGCCCTTGCCAAACTGGCGTTCGATGGTGGCGATGGCGGCGTCGATGGCCTGGGTACGGTTCTTGTCGAGGGGCATGGAGGGCTCCGTGGGAAGAGAAGGAGGGGTTTAGAGGACACCCTGGAGGTGTCGACGAAGGAGATCGAGGCCAGAGGCTGCCGCTCTGCGGGTGATGCGAGAGCGATCGCCAGGAATGCGCATGTGCTTGTGCACCGTTTGGTGAGGGGTCGCCAGGGCCAGGTGCAGGGTGCCTACCGGTTTTTCGTCGGTCCCGCCATCGGGGCCGGCGATGCCGGTGGTACCAATGCCGTAGGTGGCGCCGGCACGGGTGCGGATCCCCTCGGCCAGGGCCCTGGCCACGGGCTCAGAGGCTGCGCCGTGGGTGGCGATCAGTGCAGGCTCCACACCACAAGCTCGGATCTTGGCGTCGTTGGCATAGGCGCAGACGCCTTCGAGGAAGTACCGGGAGGATCCGGGGATCGCGGTGACCAGGGCGGAGATCCGGCCGCCGGTACAGGACTCGGCGGTCGCCAGTGTCTCGCCGCGCTCGGCCAGTGCCTCTCCGACCACCTCGCCCAGGCTTCCCCCGTCGATGGCAAAGCAATTGATCCCCAGGCGTTCCTGAACGGCAGCAATGAGGGATTCGCTGTCCTGGTTCGTGGGCAGGCGTAGGCGAATCTGGATTTCCGGGTCCAGGCTCCGGTAGCCGAGAGAGGTGCCCGAGGGGAGGTCCAGATCCTGGAGCTTTTCCTGGGCTCTGGACTCGGCGAGTCCCATGCAGCGAAAGGTCACCAGGCGGGGCGGGGTGGAGGTGATGTGGTTCTGGATCCAGGAGACCAGGTGGTGATGCCAGAATTCCCGCATCTCTCGAGGTACACCGGGCAGGAAGAAGGCGGTGGAGTCGATGTGGGTGATCTGAAACCCGGGAGCAGTGCCCCAGTGGTTCTCCAGGACCTGGGCGCCCTGGGGCAGCCTGGCCTGCTTGCGGTTCACGGCGCTGAGCGTGTGGCCGTGACGGTGGAAGAGTGCCTCCATCGAAGCCAGGGCCTGGGGGTGTTCCTCCAGGGGCGTACCCAGTGCATCGGCCACCGCTGCTGCCGTCAGGTCGTCCTCCGTGGGGCCCAGCCCTCCTGTGCTGATGACCAGGTTTCCATCTGCCAGGGCTCGGAGGACCGCGTCTCGAATATCGGGAAGGTGATCGCCCACCGCTTCGATGCGGAGTACCTGGAGCCCGAGGTCCGTCAACCGCGAGGCCAGCCAGCCGGAATTGGTGTCCACTGTGCGCCCCGTCAGCACCTCGTCGCCCTGGGCGAGTAGGATGGCGGTGGCTTGAGTCATGGACGGAACCGAGGGTCTTGCGGGGGCGACATGCTGAACACCTGTACAGTAACTCCTGGCGATTGACCTGACAAGAGTGGAGTGGATGTGGGCCGCGTGATCGGACTCGATGTGGGGACCAAGACCATCGGTGTGGCGGTGAGCGATCCGCTGCGGATCTTTGCCCAGCCCCTGTTGACCCTCGGACGCAAGGGACTCAAGCAGGATCTCCCCGCTCTGGGGCGCCTCCTGGTGGAACAGGAGATCGAGGAGATCGTCGTGGGGCTTCCGTTGGAGCTCGACGGCAGCGAGGCCAGGAGCGCCCGTCTGGCCCGCCAGGTGGGGGATGGGCTTGGAGAGGCTTCAGGCCTGCAGGTTCACTACGTGGACGAGCGCTTCTCTTCGGTGGAAGCCGAGCGTGCACTGGTGTTCCAGAATGTCTCTCGAAAGCGCCGTAAGGAGGTGATCGACCAGGCAGCCGCCGTGCTCATTCTCCAGGGGTTCCTGGATCACGGAGCCTGGTCGGACGACGACCGCTGAGGCCAAAAGCAGCACCGCCGGAGTCCTGGGACCCCGGCGGCGTGAACTCTTCCGGAACGAGCCTACTGGATCTGGACCGGCACCACGGCTCCGGAGAAGGACTGGATGCGGATGGGCAGACCATCCGGACCCGGGACCCACCCGACCTCGGTGCGGTAGATGCCCAGCCCGGCGTAGTCGGAGGCACCCAGCTTGCTCATGTCCGAGCCAGCGATGGTGATGGTTCCGTCGTCGGTGAAGCGGCAAAGCAGGGCCTCGGAATCGCGGTCGGCGATACCGAACACCATGACACCGTCCGGGTGACTCTTGGCCTGCATCGTGAAGCTGACCTGCTCACCATTCCGGATCTCCAGTGGACCGTCATTGGTGCTCAGTTCCACGTCAGCTGGGATGGCCAGGAGGTCATCCTGGTCGATGGAGCCCATTCCGTCGGCAGCATCTCCCGGAGCGACGGCGGACAGGTTGTCTCCGCCGGAGAGCTCTACGAAGTCGCTGCTGATGTCGTCTTCGTCAACCACGCCATCCGAGCTTGAGAACTGCTGAGCGTCCCAGACGTAGACCGGCTTGTTGTTGATGAAGGAGCGTTCGAGGGTGTACGCGTTGCTTCCGGTTCCGATTTCGAGCCAGGCACCCACGGACTTGGTATCGGACGGGATGCCATCCTCAGTCATGTCCGGGTAGCGGGTGTGGTTCTGTGACGGCACGGTGGTCGTGCAGTCGTCCACGGGGAGATCGGCCCACGGGTCGGCACACTCGGACACCACGCCCGGGGGATCCCAGAACCAGGCTCGCAACTGGTCGACTTGCGCCGATTCGTCATCGGAGTAGTGCGCGGTCAGGTTGTCCGCCATCACGATGCCCGCCTCGCGGCAGACCTCGATCTTGATGTCCGGGATGGGCTCACAGGTGGCGGCACTGCTGCCCTCACCGTCCATGTAGAAGCCGCCCTGGGAAGCCGACCAGACCTTGTCTGCGACAAAGGTGGCTCCCTGGAACACCACCGTGTCCCCGGTGAGGACGGCGCAGACGTAGTTGCCGTTCTCGTCCGTGATGGCCGTAGAACTGCTGGCGCTGCCGCTGCAGGCCACCTCGGCGCCGCGAACCGGGAAGTTCAAGGTGTCGATCACCTTGCCGCCGGCGCAGGTCGGGACCATGCCCTGGTCGCAGTTCCACCAGGAGAAGTGGCTTGCGGAGAAGGAGAACATCAGGTCGCCTTCTTCATCTTCGTACACGGAGCCAAGCCCCTCTTCGATCCATCCGAGACGATCGGGATCGTAGGACCAGGTGTCCTGCTCATCGCCGGCAGCCATGAGGTAGACGTCGGCCAGGCCGGTCTGGTTGATCGGCATGTCGATTTCGGCTTCCTGGCCCAGCTTCAGGTTGAGGAGGTCACCCCTGTCGTCGGTCAGGCTGACATCCAGCATGCCGTACGAGACGAGCTGCTCGTTGTCGAAGAGGTCCTTGCCTGCGCCGTTCTCGGCCAGGGCGAAGGCACGAAGGTCACCGGGTGCCGCGCCGATCTCGGAAGTCCGCGGGTCCACGTGGGTGATCTCGACGGTGACGAGGCCGTCATAGGCGCTGCCATCCTCGTATGCGATGGCGCTGGCGGGGAAAGCGACAGTGACTTCTCCGACCTGCACGGTGCCGCCGGCCGAGGCGTCAAAGGTGTCGACGCCGTCGATTTCCACCATCACGGCATTGGAGTTGACCGTCTCCCAGGAAACGAGCTCTGCCCGCTGGTAGGTCTTGGCATAGCCATTCTTGCGGAAGGTGACCGCGATGGCATCCGAGGGCTCGACGCCGTCCACCAGGTAGATACCGTCGTCATTGGTGAGCACCGAGATGCCCTGGACGTCGACGGTGACCTCTGCGATGGGGTCCCCCTCGAGATCGAGGACCTGGCCCCCGACCTGGCCAAAGGCAGGTCCGTCGTAGAGGTCCGTACCGGTCTGCGTGGTATCGCAGCCTGCAAGTAGGACAAGGAAGGAGGCGAGAGCGGGGTAACGCATGGGGTGCACCGGGGTAGATGGGCAAGGGTGGAGACGAATGTGCGCTTGGAGATTGTGCAAGAAGTGTGCCCAGATGCGCAAGGAAGATCCCACCGCTCAATGGCCTTGTTTTGGGCATTGAGAGGTTGGTTGGGACACCTGTGTCGCAGTGGGTGGTGGAAGAACTTGGCTATTTGGGGTGTCCATACCCCAACTCCCTGGGCGTCTTAGGGTGTGGCTCCGGGCAACATCTTCTCCCGTAGCAACTGTTCGATTCCCATCAACGCACAGGCGATGTGCTGGACGGCGTCCACACGAACGTCCAACAGGTGGGGGCGATCCCGGAAGCCGCCGACAAGGCGCTCTGGCTGGTCAACGAGCGGAGCGTCCGTGACCTGGTAGACCTGGTCCAGGAGGATTCGGCCATAGTCCAGGGCACCCTGGTGGGCCGAGGTCTGTCGGTTCGCACGACGGTCCAGTTCGGCCACGGCGACCCAGGCCTCGGCGGTGCCACCGGCCGGCCCGGCCGGCGGAAGGAGATCGGAACTGGGGGGTGGGGGAGGGTGGTCCTGGAGCCAGGCTCGGCAGACGCGTTCCCCGGCGGCATGAGGCAGGACCTCACTCGTCGCCAGGGTCGCCAGGCACATCCAGTGTTCATCCAGGGGCAGGTACAACCCGGCGCCTGTGGGCCAGTAATCCTGGTCGGTGAACTCGGCGGCTCTGACCAGGGCATCGCGAACCCCGGGGAGTCCTGCTCGCTCTGCGACCGCCAGGCCCAGGAGCACCTGCCCCTGGGCGTAGGTGACCAGGGGTTGCTGGGGCCAGGTGCCGCTGGAGACGTCCAGGTCCCCCCGAACCCGTCCTTCGGCATCGACCGAGGAGACGAGGTGAAGGGCGAGGGCTTGTTGAAAGTCGGGTCGATAATTGGCAGCGGTAAAGGCCAGCAGCGCCAGGGCATTGGTGCCAACCCAGGCCTTGCCATCCTTGCGGGAGGGGTCGAGCACAAACCGTCGTCCGTCCGGTAGTTCCTGGGAGTGGTGGATCAGGAACTCCAGGCTGGCTTCCAGGGCCTGGCGAATGAGCGGGTCCTGGGTGCGTTGCCAGATTCGGGCCAGGAACCAGGCTCCTCCGGCATGTCGTGGAAAGTTGTACCCGGGCCCGTGGAGGCCGCTCGGGCCCTTGACGACATAGGCGAAACGCCCACCTTCGCTCATGTTGGCGGCCAGGTGGTGCCCGGCGGCCAGGGCGGCATCCAGCAGTTGGTCAGCCTCCAGGGGTTGCGGGGCGGTCCATCCCCGCTCGAGCGGCCAGACCCCCTCTTCGGTGGCGAGCCAACCCTCGAATTGGACCCAGGCGGTGGCCTCGGGGGGCAACCGTAGAGCCGGTGTGGGGAACGGGCCCAACAGTGTTCTCGCGACGCGATCTCCTCGCCAGGTCGACCAGGCGCCAGTGAGCTGCTCATCGGTTCGGAAGCCAAGGATCCCAGAGGGGCTGGGGATCACGTCGCCTTGCTGCAACCAGGGTTGTTCCAGGTCGCCTTCGCTCACCGCGTGCTCCAGGATCAGTCCACTGTTTGCCCCGTCAGGCGGGGGGAGGTCGACCGCATTCAGGGCCTCGGCAAGGGTGTCGCCCCGAACATGGGTTGCACCCAGGGCCTGGCCATTGCGTACCTGGGTCACGACGAGGTGGACGGGCCCGGGTCCGTCGGGAGGAGCCCCCTGGCGTTGGAAGAGCCACTGGGCGGCCTTCTCACCATCGATGGGGCCGTGGATCAGCTCCGGTCCGGCCTTCAGGTGGCCCTCCAGCCAGGAGCCAGCCAGAACGGCGACCACAACCAGGGCGGTAGGGGTTCCCAGCCGGTTTCCCCGATGGGCAGCGAGTTGCCAGATCGGAATCCCTGCGACCCAGGGAAGGCCGATGAGGCCGCCGCCTATCAGCAGCCATCCCTTTCGGGCCCCGACGTCCATGAAACTCGTGAACACGAAGGCTGCGGTCTCCACCAACAGCCCCAGCAGCACGGCAATGACGACAAGGCTCGACAGGGCCACCCAGGGGAGAATTCGTTGGCCCCTTCCGACCCCCTGCAGACAGGCAAGGACGCCCTGGGCAAGAGCGGCCAGGCCCAGCAGCGGGCTGATGACGGGCACCCGTGTCCACAGGACGGCTGCACCGACGGCAAGCAGGATGCACTGGAGGAGCGCCAGGACTGCCTGGGTGCGCTGCACTTGGGCCTCGAGGAAGAGCAGTGCTCCGCTAACCGTCCAGGCCTTGCTCGCCCCGTGTACCCGGGTCAGAACTTCAGGACGGTGCCAGCGTTGACCGAGGGGATGAAGCCGAAGTTGGAGACGCCCGTTTCGATCTGATCAAAGTCGCTGCCGTACCAGACCCCGAGACCCGTGTTGAGGTTGAAGCCAAAGGTCTCGGCGATCATGAAGTCGACCCCCAGTCGCGCCCTCGCCCCCACGGCCACCTTGAAGGAACGGGTGTAGGGCGTCAGCGTGATGTCGAGCCCGCCATAGGGACGGATGTTGTTCTTGGTTGCCTGGTAGATGAAGCCCAGGTTGAACGGCACGATGGTGTTCCAGATGTTGGTATCGCCGATCTCCTGCTGGAACTCCGGCGGGACGTCTCGATTGACCGAGTAGCCGGCCAGGCCGATCTGAACGAAGATCGTGTTGCTGACAGGGATCGAGACCTCGGCGCCGTAGCTCACGAAGTTCCAGCTCTGATAGCGGCTGTAGCCAGCCCGCGCGGTAATTCCGATCCGTGGGTCGTGGGGCATGTAGGTGCCGCTGATGGTTGCCTGAGAGCTGTTGGAACGGCTGCCCTGGCGGGAACTGCTGGACGATCGGCTGCTGCCCGAGTTGTTGGAGGAACGGCTGCTCTCCTCGTCGCGTGCGCTTCCCCGCGCTTCGGCCACTTCCCGTGCAGAGGGTTCGTAGCTCTCGAGGTCGTCGTAGTAGTTCTCGGAGTAATACGCGTCGTCCGAGGAACTCTCGAGGTCGTCGTCCTCGTCGTAGGGGTCCACCGAGGCGTGGGATTCATCGAGGCTTTCGTAGCGGTCGCTACTGGTCGCTTCTTCGGGGGCGTCGAGGTCGTCGTAGGACTCGTCCTCGTCCACGCTGACGGCGGACCCGAATTCGATCTCGTCCACTGAGACGGAGGACCCGAAGCTGATGTCAGCGAAGTCGTCGCTCTCGGTCTCGTCGTACTCGTACTCGTCGACCACAGTGTCTTCCTGGGCCTGCCGGCGCCTGGCCTCTTCCCTTTCTCGGTCCGCGGTCTCTGCAGCCTGGCGCGCTTCTTCCTTGCGGGCCTTCTCCTGTTCCCTTTGTTGCCGGTCCTCTTCCTTCTTGCGGGCCTTCTGCTCGTTTGCACGGCGGCGCTCCTCATCTCTGCGATGCTGCTCCTCTTCCGCCCGCTGCTGTTCTTCTCGGAGGCGCCGTTCCTCGACCCGGCGGGCCTCTTCATCTATGAGGCGCTGCTCCTCCGCCCTTCGGGCCTCTTCCTCTCGGCGCTGTTCCGCCAGGATGCGTTCGTCTTCGGCGCGGCGATTCTCGTACCCGGGATCCTCGGGTTCCTCTTCGAAGTCCGCCAGCTCATTGTTGCTGTTTCCGGGGGTGGAGACCCTGGCGCTGCTGGTGCCGTCATCGAAGTCGAAGTCCAGGTCCTCGAAGTCATCCTCCTCCTGGGCGAATTCGTCGACAGAGGCCACGGATTGTTCCTGCACGACCTGGGCGCGGGACTTCCCGGTGATGAGCTCCTGGACATAGGCCCCCATGGAGTCGGCCATCTTTTCGGGCGCCTTGTCGACCTTGAAGGTCTTCTTGCGCACAAAGGTGCCCTGGTTGACGTCGAACAACACCATGTAGACGTCGAAGGCCTCGCTTCCTGCACCCACGGAACCCGCGAGCACGAAGTCCGAGCCCAGGGCCTTGCCCACGGTTCGCATGCAACTGGTCTTCGAGAGACAACTGAGGCTGTAGCCGCCTGGGTAGTCCTCCAACTGTTCCACGTCGTCGTACGCCCCCATGAAGTCCAACTCGCTGGCGACCAGGGAGGTGATGTTCAGGACGATGAGGGGATCCACGCCCTTCTTCACGAACGGGATGACCTTGGCGTCGGCGGCATGGGCCATCGACGAAAAAGCGGTGGAAAAGGCGAACAGCGCTGCGATCGAGAGGCGCTTCATGACGCGGCTCCATTGAGGAAACGGCCCTGGACGGCGATGCTTCGGAAGGAAGCGTCGAGAACTCCGCCAAGTGCACGGGGGCCCCCGGACCACCCGACACAGGGCCTCACACAGGGGTTAATTCCAGGAATTTCGTCGCGAAGACAAGTCCTTGCGGGAGTCCTGCACATCCTCTTGACAGGGCGTGCCCGGATCGTGGGTGTCAGGGGCTGGTGGCATTGACTCGCGTTACCCAACCCAAGCGCGGTTGGATGCCCCTGGAGACGCCGTTGACGAACTCCGCCTCCCCCTTGGGCCCCCTGGTGCTGGGGGCTGTCGTGGCCGGGGGTCTACATGGGTTGGCCGAAGCGGTTGCGGTGTTGGTGGAAGGGTCGCTCTGGATCCCTTCACCCACTCCCTTGTTGGTGTCCGGGCTGGTGGCGAGCGCCCTGTTGGCTGTGGTTCCGGGAAGCCTCCTGGGACTCCGTATCGGCGGTTCAACTGGGGGCTTCACCGGTGGGGTGTTGGGGCTCTGGGCCCTGACTGCAGCGCTGGCGATCTCCACGGATCCCCCCCCGTTCCAGGAGCCCTCCTGGTGGGTGAACAGTCCCGTGGCAGGCCTGCTCTTGATCGCGGTCGTGGGGGTTGCGGTCGAGGCAAGCCGCAGGTTTCCACGCCAGTGCATGGGCATCGCGCTGGTGGGCCTGGCCCTTCCTCCCTTGTTGTCCTGGGACAGCGGAGAGGACGGGGTGCCTGTGGAGGATCCGGAGGCGTCGAACCTGTTGTTGGTGACCCTGGACACCACCCGGGCCGATCACCTCGGCATCTATGGATACGATCGAATCCAGACGCCGGTATTGGACAGCCTGGCCCGACAGGGGGTCCTCTTCGAGACAGCGGTGGCCCAGGCTGCTGTGACCGGGCCCTCTCACACCACCCTGTTGACCGGACTGGGCACCTGGAGTCATGGCTCCCTGCTCAACGGGATCCCGGTGACTTCGACGGCGGAGACCCTGGCGGAGAGACTTCGCGCCCGGGGATATCGAACCGGGGCCTTCGTGTCGGCCTATGTCCTGGAGGAAGGACTGGGCTTCTCCCGAGGATTCCAGACCTACGATGACGACTTCGGGATGCCCAAAGGCGGGTCTGGACTTCTGCCCTGGCGGGTCAAGCAGTCCCTCATGCGGCGACTGAAACCCGAGGACGTCCTGGAGAGGGTTGGGGAGCACACGGTCGATGACGCTCTGGGTTGGGTGGCCGATGTGGAAGGTCCCTGGTTCTTGTGGGTGCATCTCTTCGACGCTCATGGACCCTATGAGCCGCCACCCCCCTTCGACACGATGTACTACACGGGCGATCCGCGGGATCCCTCTCACAAGTCGATGGCACAGGTCTCGGGGGTGGCCTCGTACCTGAAGCCGTCCCTGGAAGGCATCACAGACGTGGACTGGGTCATTGCCCAGTACGACGGGGAGATCAGCTACCAGGACAAGCAGATCGGTCGCCTGGTCAAGGCGGTGGGGAAGGACACCCTGGTGGTCGTGGCCGGGGATCATGGTGAGTCCCTGGGAGAGAACGGGGTGTGGTTCAACCATGGCGATGACTTGACGGTGGCGGCTACCCAAGTCCCCCTGATCTTGCGCTGGACCGGTCGGATTCCCGCGGGGACTCGCGTGTCCCAGCCCGTGGAACTCACCGACGTGCTGCCCACCATCTACGATCTCCTGGGTGAGACCCCGCCCGAAGGTCTCGACGGGCTCAGCCTGGTACCCACCTTTGACGGAGCGAGTACGCGAACCCAGGCCCGAGGGGTCTGTTTCGATCGGGAAGCCAATGTCTCGGAACGGGAAGCTGCGGGGGGCCAACCCACCCCCCCGAAGTGGAGAATGGCTGCCTTGCGGAGCCAGGACCACCTCTATGTGCACCGGGAACACGCGGGCTTTGGCGACGAGTACTACGACCTCGGTGACCCGGAGGCCAACGTGATCGAACAGGAGACGACAACCCTTGAGGGTGCCCAGGCCATCGGGATCTTCCGGGACCTCTCCCAGGGGCTCTTGAGGGCAGGCGAGGAGGGTGTGGAGCGGTCGGCGATCGAATTGTCCGACGAGGACCGCGCCCGACTCGAAGCACTCGGGTACATCGAGTAGGCCTGTGGTCTTCGGAGAGTCCAAGGTCAAGGATCTGTACCGGAAAGTCGTCTGGGGCCCGTACCGGCGGGCCTTTGATCACCTGCCGCCAGGGACCGAGGTCCGGGCGAACCAGTTGTTGGGGCAGCTCGTTGGCCGTGCCGCGGTGGGCAAGCGCCGCCAGGTCGCGGAGAATCTTCGCAGGGCCTTTCCAGGCGCTGAACTCGCCCCCATCCTCGATCGGTTGTTCCAGACTCACTTCATGGAGCAGTACATCTCCTGGTCTTTTCACCGCATCGATGGCCAGACCTGGAGCCGGTACCTGCGACTGGAGGGGCGAGAGCACCTGGATGCGGCGCTGGCCGAGGGAAGAGGCGTCGTGCTGCTTCACCCGCACATGGGGGCTGCCCAGATGCCCCTCGCTGTTCTTGGGGCCCTGGGCTACCCGGTCAACCAGGTCGGGGGAGGCGGCGTCGACGTGGAGTTGTCCGAGACGGGCCGATGGGCGGAGGCGATGCGTCACCAACTCGAGGAACACATCCAGGCAAGAATCTGGGACGGGGCGGGCTTCCTGCGGCCGGTCCTTCGCGCCCTGGGCCACAATGAGATCGTGTTGACGGCCATGGATGGAACCGGGGGTGGACGAGAGATTGGTCGTCGCCTCACCCGCACCGTCCTGGGGCACTCGATGTCGCTGCCGGTCGGCGGACTTTACATGGCCCTTCGCAGTGGAGCCTCCCTTCTTCCCCTGGTGACCTACAACGACCAGGAGACCCGGGCGCCCTTTGTGTCGGAGATCGGTGCCCCGATTCCGCTGGACCGGGACCTGGCCTTGCGTGATGCCCTCGAGCGGGGGGCGGACCGGGTGGCGGTCCTGCTTGAACAGCACCTGCGGGACCACCCGGGTGACTGGCATTTCTGGGATGAGTTCCAGCCGGGACGCTTCCTGGTCGAACCGGTGGAAACGACAGCATGAGGAGTCGAGGCTTCGTCCTGGGAATGGCGGTGGGGGCTCTGCCTGGACTGGTTGTGGCACTGGGTCTGCGGGCGCTAAACCCCTGGTTCCTGGACCGGCCAGTGCTGTTCCTGTTGTTGTGCATGGGGTTGCCCGGGCTGATTCTGGGGGTGATCCTTCACCGGGTGGTGGGAAGCGAGGGCTCGGTGCGTCGGGCCCGAGGCGGTCTCTTTGCACAGGTGGTGGCGGTCGTCGTCCTTGCGGCCTTGCCCCGGCCCCACTTCGATGAGATGGAGGTCCTGCTCTATGGCGTGGATGGGGCCACCTGGGATGTCATCGATCCCCTGATCGAAGGGGGCGAACTGCCAGCCTTTGAAGGGATGCGCGAGGAAGGCAGCAAGGCGCTTCTCCGGTCGATGGAACCGATGTTCTCCCCGCTGCTGTGGACCACGATCGCCTCGGGGCAGGCCCCCGATTCCCACGGGGTCCGCAGCTTTCACGTCAAGTCGCAGGACTGCCGAGTGGCCCGGTTCTGGGACGTGGCCGAGCAGGTGGGCGGTCGTCGGGTCGGGCTCTACAAGTGGTTGGTGACCTCTCCGCCGCGGCCCATCGATGGATTCGTGGTTCCAGCCTGGCTGGCCGCGGAGCCGGACACCTGGCCCCAGAATCTCCGCTTCGTGAAGGAACTGGAACTCTCCAACCGGCAGAAGCGACAGCGCAAGGAGGCGACACGCTCTACATCGGCTCTGCTGATCGAGGGATTGCTGCACGGGGTGCGGTTCGGAACCGTGCTGGAGGCTGTGGCCTGGAAGCTCAGGGAAAGACTGTTCCGGCCCGGGGACCAGGCGCGTCGAATCGCCCTGGAGCGCATCCGGGTGTTGCTTGATCGGGACACCTTCTTTCACGCCACGTGGCGCCATGAACCGCACCTTGCAACCTTCACGCTCTATGCGACCGATGCCCTGTCCCACCTGATGTGGCGTTACCACGAGCCCCGGGCCTTTGCCGAGGTGAACCCCGTGGCGGAGGACGAGGTGGCGCTCTGGGGAGAAGCGGTGCGGGATGCCTATCGCCTGGCCGACAACGTGCTCGAAGAGCTTCGCCACGCCCTGCCACCGCAGGCCACGCTCCTGGTCATCTCCGACCACGGGTTCAAGGCTCTGATTCCGGGTGAGGGGAACAAGGCCTACTTTGCACCTCTGACGAGGCGGCTTCAGGATCGTCTTTCAGAAGCCGTCGGTGAGGTCCACGTGTCACGGGTCGGCTACAAACTCGCGGCGATGCTCACGGATGACACCGTTTCCCTGGAGGACCTCAAGGAGGCCGTGAAGAGCCTGGAAGAAGCGGAAGGCGTACCCTTCTACCGCTGGGAGTCTCTTCCGGAGAGCGAGCGTGGGCTGGGGTTGACCCTGGTCGACGAGATGGTGACCCCGGAGCGCATTTCCGCGGGCACGGTCGGGGGGGAGCCGATGTCCGACTATGTGCGCATGGACGAGGCCCATTCCGGCGATCATGATTCCGCCGGGATCTTCCTGGCTGTGGGGCCGTCGGTTCCGGTGGGCATGGAACAGGGGGAGTTGGGACTGCTGGACATTGCACCGACGGTGCTTGGGCTCCTCGGCCTTCCCCAGGCCGGGGACATGACCGGACAGGCCATCTACGGGGCACCTGCGGGGGGGCCGGCCTCCTATGGTTCGCTGCTCGAAGGGCTCGACTGGGGAGAGTGGGCGGGGTCCTCGACCGACCGGGTCAACGAGGAACGTCTCAAGCAACTGGGGTACATCGAGTGAGAACGAGGAAGCCACCATGCGCCTGTTGATGGTCGCGCGGCGGTATCCGCCGGACATCCGGTCGGGGACCGAGACGGTCTTTCAGAACCTCTACCAGATGGCGCGCAGCCGCCACGAGGTGCGGCTGGTCGTGGGCTACACCCGTTCCAGGGACCTTGTGCCACCCGAAGCCAGGGCTGTGGATCTGCGGGGTGTGAGCAAGGCCCAGGCCTGGGCCCGGATGGCCCGAGCCTCGCTGTCTGAACAGCGTCGATTCTCCCCGGATGTGGTCCTGGCCAACAGCATCGAGGTCGCCACGTGGCGAACTCCCACAGCCTGCATCGTCCACGATCTCAACTTTGGCCAGGCGGGCCGCCTGGCATCCAATCAGGGAAGAGAGCTCTTCTACCGGCTGCGTTCTCGGCGGCTCCAGGGGGTGATCACGGTCTCCCAGGCCGCTGCCGGGCGACTGTGTGGGGCGGGGCTGTCCGAGGAGTTGATCACGGTCATTCACAACGGCGTGGACCTGGAGTCCTTTGTCCCCACGGAACGCACCGCCGTTCCCGATGAACCGGAGGGATTCGTGCGTTTTGCCTACCCCAGCCGGATTCTCCCGGGAAAGGGTCAGCATCTCGCCATGGATGCCCTGGCGCGGCTGCGTTCGACCTACAAGGCCCGGGCGGAACTGGTCGTCGTGGGCGCGGTGGCCGATCCGCTCTTCCTGGAGCAACTCAAGATCCAGTCCTACAGCCAGCCGATTCGAATCGAGACGGATGTACCGGCCATTGCCCCCTACTACCAGCAGGCTGACGTGGTGCTCTTTCCCAGCCTGATGGAAGAGGGCTTCGGGTACACCGCCGTCGAGGCCATGGCCTGTGGCAAGCCCGTCATCTGGTTCGACCAACCCGCGGTTCGCGAGGCCACCGGGGGACTGGGAGTGCCTGTGCCCTCCGGCGATGTGGATGCCCTTCGGGATGCCATGATGATGTTGATGGACGACCCGTCAAAACGTCGGGAGATCGGTGAAGCTGGGCGAGAGTACGTCCGGGAGCACTACGCCTGGCCGGGGGTCTGGGAGCAGTATGAAGGTCTCTTGTCCGGGCTGATTCCTTGAACGGAGGCTAAGCTGCGGCAAATGTCCGGATTTGACCGTTACCAGTTCGAGCAAGGCACCGTGGACGTGCACGAGGCCTGGACGACACAGGAGGTCAAGGAGGCGATCGAGGAGATCCTGGACCACTGGCAGGACCGCCTGCCGGGGAACAAGGACGCTCGGGTCGTGCTCAAGCCGAACCTGAACAACGACCTGGTTGCCCTGGTGGGCAACTGTTCGGACCTTCGTGTCCTGTGCTCTCTGATCGAGGGCCTGCTCAACCGAGGCTACAGGAACCTGGTCCTGTGCGATGGGTCGAATGTCGGCGTGGACCGCCGCGGTATCGACAGCTTCAAGCGCCTTCGCGTGGACAAACTCTCCGATCGCTATGGCATCGAGATCCTGGATCTGAACCAGGACGATGGCCTGCGGGTAGCGCTTCACGCCGGGTCCCGGCCGTTGATCGCCCGGACCATCCTGGAGAGCGACTTCCTCATCTCGATCCCCAAGGTGAAGACCCACTGCGAGGCGGGCCTGAGCTGCGCCATGAAGAACTGGGTCGGCATCGCTCGGGGTCAGCACAAGCGGGAAATGCACCGAGACCTGGGGCGGAACATCTTCGCCATCAACGAGGCGGTCCTGCCGGATCTCATCCTGGTGGATGGCCTGATTGGCATGGAGGGCAACGGCCCTGGAGACGGGGATCCCTTTTGTTTCGGCCGGCTGGTGGTGTCGGACAACGCCTTCTTGAACGACCTGGTCGTGTGTCGACTCGTGGACATGCCGGTGGGGTCAGTTCCCTACCTGGTGCATGCTGCCGAGGCTGGCCACCTGCCACCCGACCTCCAGGCAAAGGTGCTCGAGCGGGTCCCGGTCATTCGTTCCATCAAGCAGGCTCCGGAACGTTCAATGCTGGCTGAGTTGAGCGAGGCCCGCTCGTTGACCTGGCTCAAGCGGGCGGTGCGGCCTGTGCTGGAGATCCCGGGGGTCATGGAGACCGCGTACAAGTACCGCATTGTCCAGGACGTCTACAGTCGGATGGACGACACCGTCACGGGTTTTCACAAGACTGCGAGCGCCTGCGGAGATTGCACCCGTTGTGAGGACTTCTGCCCGACCCACCTGACCGCAGAGGAGATCGGGGTCAAGACCGAGGCGGAAGACTGCATCCAGTGCCTCTACTGCTGGTGGGTCTGTCCCAAGAACGCGATCATCCTGCACGGTGAACTGAACCACCTCGAACGCCAGGTGGAACGGTACAAGGGCATCATCGAGACGATCTGATCAAGTGCCGCGCAGTCGCTCCAGGGCGATGCGGAGCAGGAAGAGGGTGTTCCCGATCAAGTAGCGTCGCCAGAGCCGACGAGGTTCGGTGACCAGTCGCGCCAGCCATTCCACGTTCTTGTGAAGCAAGGCGGGTCCGCGGGAGACCTTGCCGCTGATGAAGTCGGCTGTGGCCCCCAGGCACCAGACGACGGGCACGTCGATCCGGTCCCGCCAGCGGGCGACGAAACGTTCCTGGAGAGGGGTGCCCATGCCGATGAGCAGCACATCGGGTTCAAAGGCATTGATGCGGTCCAGCAGGGCCGGCACCAGTTCCTCTTCGTGAAAGCCGTGATCATGGCCGATGACCAGGCCAGGATGGCGCTCACGGAGAACGGCGGAGGCCTGCTCGGTGACTCCTGGTGCGCCTCCGAGCCAGAACAGCCGAATGCGACCCTCGGCCCTGGCAGCCAGGTCCCAGATCCAGTCGGCACCAGTCATGCGTGGGGGCAGGGTGTGGCCGAGAATTCGCGCCCCCAGGCGGATGCCCTCACCATCGCAGTAGCACAGGTCCGCGGTGTCCAGGAAGACCCGCAGGCCTTCATCCCGTGCCGCTGCGTTGGCCACGTGCACGTTGAGGTAGGCGACGGTGCGGGACTTCCCCGCCTGGACGAATTCCTCCACCCGGTCCAGGAGTTCATCCAGGTTCACCCGGTCCACGGGCAAACCCAGGACGCGGACACGGTCCGCCGGAGGGTGTGACATGGGTTCGCTACCGGGTGGAGAAACCGCCGACCGTATAGTATTCGCCGACCACCCGGAAGTCGGAGTTGTCCCAGGGGAGGACCGCAGTACTCTCTGCCAGGGCTCCTGCCACGACCAACACCAGCTGGTTTGCACCCCAGCTTGACCAGGCCGCGCTCGGCACGCTGAAACTGCCGTCGTTGTAGGCAGCGCAGCTCAGGGTCTCCAGGAGCACGGATTGATCGGAGTTGTATCGGTAGAGTTGGAGGCCGAGCCAGTCGGCGCCATCGGCGCCGGTCCAGACAAATGTGACCTGGCTCGATGAGACAGCGGGCAACGAGGTGCCGTGGATTGCCGGGGAGGTGAAGGATGGCGCCAGGGGTGTGGGCACCCCATTCGGAATCTCGAAGACGGGCATCTCGTCGCTGATCACCTCTTCCAGGTCATAGGTGCTGTTCTGCCGGAAGTCGCCGGAGGTCAGGTTCTCGTTGACGAAGTAGCCGTTGTAGCCGTTGAAGCCATTGTTCATGCGGATCGTGGACGATCCCGAGGTCAACTCCAGGAAGGAGGGGTTGGTCATCTCGTAGAAGTAGACGTCCTCTCCGGTGTAGACGTACTCGCTGGTACAGGAATCCAGGCTGCTGGACCAGTACTGCCAGATGTGGAAGTCGACCGGCACCGTGAGCATCAACCAGGCCGTCCCGAAGTCGACGACGCTCGGATCCCAGTAGCCGCCGACATATTCGAACCAGGCGACCTCGCCGATGGCACCAGCCAGTCCGGTGGAGTCCTGGAAATAGGTGAAGGCTTCGCTGACGGTCGCCTGACCTGCGGTTCCACTGACAACCACATCCACCAGGGCCGTCGAGCCGGCCGTGGGGGTCTGGACGATCAGGGTCGTGGGCTGGGCGACCATCACGTTGGCCTCGGAACTGCCAAAGGTCACCATCGAGGTGGAATCAAAGCCCACGCCGGTGATCTCCACGGTGGTGCCGCCGGCGCTTGAGCCGTAGTTCGGATTGACTCCGTGGATCTCCAGGGTCCCCCAAGTGGTGTCTGTGTCAGCGTCAGCGTCAGCGTCGGCGTCGGCGTCGGCGTCGGCGTCGGCGTCAGCGTCAGCGTCAGCGTCAG
>CAZMNK010000025.1:0-50451 GCA_964567625.1 uncultured Enterobacterales bacterium
GTAGACCTCGCGCAACTCATCCACAGCTGCCCACCAACGTTGCGCGTCAACCCCGGTCCCTCGGCAGTACATGGCCTTGAGTTCCGCTGTCGCGGCTTGGAGGATTTGGTGCCTTGTCTCTGGCTCAAACAAGAGATCCGCACCGAGGAGTCTGTCGACCCCACCTCCGCACCAGACCGACCGCCGCCCACCGGGAGCGGGCGATAGGCATTGCCGGCCCGCTGCCGCATCCGCACAAGTCGGAAGCCTGACAGGACCTCACTCTGCTCGACTTTGCCCGCGAGCAGCTTGCCCATACGCGTCGAGCGCGAGGCCACTGAGCCACCCCCGAGGAGTTCCTGCAGGCCGTGAAGTCCAAGCTCATCGACAAGATCGACCGCCTCAACCGGGCGCAGAGCACGGGACGACCCAGACGAGGACAAGGGCCACGCACCGTAGAGCACCCCCCATTCACCGCGATCCTCCGTCGAAGGGCGGTGCGCAGGTGCCAACCACCCAGCGTAGCCAGCGTGAGTGACAACCCCGCCGACGATGTCCGACCACTGCCCAAAGCCCTGTAGGCTCTCGGGAGGCGCTGGACGCTCTGCATCCAGCCAGACCTGGACAAGCTGGCAGAGCACCCGCAAGACAAGCAACCTGTTGTTCGTTGCCCAGCCCACGAGGTCCTCTGTCAGGTGGCCCCGGTTGGGCTCCCGGAGAAGCCGAATAGGCACCGTCCGGCGGAGCAATTCATCGTCGAGGGAGGGGTTGTTCCCTGTAGCGATCCAGATGCAACGAACAGTCGCCTTGACCTCCTTGCCAGACCCTATCGGGCGGAAGGCAATGGGCCCTGTGGCCGAAATCGCCCGGTGGAGATCGCTGCCCCCAAGAGTTGAAGCCGAGACGACGTTGTCGAGCAGCAGGAAGGTTGGGCTCTCCCCAAGGTACGTGTCCAACTGCCGTTGTTGCTCTTGTCTCCACGCCGCCCAGGAGCGGGCCTCCGGCTCCCTCCCGCTACCGATGACACCCGCCAGCCGGGCCAGGTAGGTCTTCCCTGCGCCCGGACCCGAGCTCTCGATCAGGTGAATGGGAGTAGCCCCCCGTATGCCGGGCCTCAGAAGCGGCAGGAGAAGCAAACCCAGGGCGTGAGCGCAATCGCTGTCTGAACGGAAAGGGAAGTCCAACAATCGACGGAGCACCTCGGACACCTCGGTCTCCGAGGCACGCCAGGAATCCACGGGTTGAGCGAGGTCGTCGAGGTGTAGCCAGATCCTCGACGCCGGATGATACCCGGGCGTAAACACCAGCCCCCCGTCCTGGGTGAGGAAGGGGCATGAAGTCATGGCGTCAATCCGGCAGCAGTTCCGGGCGGCCCCGTGAATGAGGGATGAGAGCATTTCCTGGGGAATTGGCTTGTGCGTCACCGTGCCGTTGCGACTGGTCGTGGTCAGGGTGACGGCCCTGACCGCAAGTGGCCGAAGTGCCGCGACAGTTACCGGCTTTAGTTGACCATCGAGGAGCTCGTGCAAACACCCATCGGGGCCCGCAGACCAGAACCGATCCGGAAAGCGCTTGTGAAGCTCCCGCCAGATGTCCTGCTCGACCTCAAAGTCAGAGCGGCCGTGCCTTCCTTGAATGCAGGCAGGGCCCCGTGGGACCTCGTTCTGCTCGTCGGGTTGTGAGTCCGTGGGTGAGGCTTGAGGAAGGGAGGAAGGGGGGATGCTCATGGGGAGCCTCCGAGGGGGGAGAGGGGGGAGAGGGGGGCATCGTCAAACTCCGGAGTCCGCCGCCGTGGTGGTGACAAAGTCCGGGTAGGGTTCACCCACCGCGCCGCACAGGTCGCCCATCGCCTCAAGCCGCAGGACGGCTCGTGCCCAGGAAACACCGGGCAAACATGGTGGGGTCAGAACCTGTCGTTTCGAGGCGTTTCGGGTCGTTCTCGACCGACTTGAGAACTCGCTAAACTGCCTAAATACCTGATCTTTGGTGCCCCACTGGGCTGTCTTACCTTCTTTCCGTGAAGACGAGGGTGACGGTTCCGGTGGGGGCCTGGGCCATGGGGAGAGGCTACCGCGAGGTCAGGGCGAGTCGTCCGCCAGCCCACCGAGCTGCTCGGGGGTCAGCGGGCGGTGCAGTACAAGTCGGAGGCCTTGCTGCCTGGGGGATGGAGGAGAGTACCTGGGCACGGGATGCCCCCCCGTCAGAGGCCTTCCGCAGGAGAAGGTCGCGGCCTGAAGCTCAGCGACTCTCGCACACAAAGGGCTTGCCACCATCACAGTTCGCGTCGTTCCAACGACCGGCCTTGGCACCGGTGGTGTACATCTCCGCGCAGTTCTCTCCTTCTCCGCCGTTGGGCTCTCCGCTGGCCCAATTCGTGAAGGTGACAGTGTCACCAGATGCCCACCTCCAGTTGCCCTCGTAGGTCTGGTCGTTGAATCCCACCCACCAGGTGCCGTTGTCGATTGAAGCCGCTGTGGTGCGCAGCCAGTCGGATTCCGTGCTGTCACCGACGGTGATCAGGTTGTAGCTGACGCTCTGGCACAGTTGCTCGGCTTCGTTCCAGTCCTTGTTGTTGGTGCAGATCATGTAGGCGCTGTCGTCATCCCACTGCACCGGGCATGGACAGGTCGCGGCGTCATCGGCCAGGCCATCACAGTTCTCATCGTGACCATCACAGGTCTCGGGCGCATCCGGGTAGACGTCCGGATCCCGGTCATCGCAGTCATCACTGTTGTCCACCCCAGGGGGGAACCCGGTGTCGCCGGTGTCCGGTCCGGTCACACAGACCCCGAGATCGGGATCCCCGAAGCCGTCCTCATCGCGGTCCTGGAACTCGAAGAACAGGGTGACGTCGTCATCGACGGTCCCGTTGCAGTCGTTGTCGAGGCCGTCACAGATCTCCGGGGCGCTCGTGTAGGTGTTGGCGTCCTCATCATCGCAGTCTCCCCCTTCGGACACGCGGCCCTTTACGGGGTCGCAGGCGAGCACGGAGTCATCTTCGTTGCCCTGGCCATCACCGTCAGCATCCGTGTACCAGGGGGTCGGCTCGTAACCCTCGTCAAGGGACTCATCGCAGTCATTGTCGAGGCTGTCGCAGGCCTCGGAGGCCTCCGGGTGGATCGCGGGGTCAGTATCGTCGCAGTCCCCGGCCCGCCCTGCGTGGCCCTCCGGAGTCTGGCAGACCCAGATCTCGCCGGAGATAGCCCCCCAGGTGTCGCCGTCATTGTCGGGCCATACCGAGAAGGCCTGGTCCTCGTCCACGGCATCGTCGCAGTCCTGGTCCACGCCATCGCAACGGTCAACGGCTCCGGGAAAGATATCGGCGTTGGTGTCGTCACAGTCGTCCTGGTCGAACACACCATCGCCGTCCGCATCGTTGGGCCCGGTGTCCAACCAGCTGTCGAGGCCGCCCGGACTCCCACAAGCGATCAGGAGCGGAAAAAGCAGGATGGCAGTTCCTGTTCGAAGGAAGGAGAGAAGAGACAGGAGGAAGACTGGGGCGGGATGCATGTTCGACTCCAGGCCAGTTCCTGTGGGCGAATCCTGGTACTGCCCGGTGAAGAGGTCTTCCACTCCAATGACGCTGATTGGGTTTCCCTGAGCCATAGAACCTTTGCACAAGGTTGTGCTGTTGTCCCTGCTCTCTGTTCAGGGCAACAGCGAACTCACAGCACCCAGGTCATTGAGTTCGGATCGGAAGACACCCCCGTCGAGCCACCAGTGGTCCACCGCGTCGTCGCTCCCCGTGGCGTCCATCACCGCTGCCGTGAACAGCCCCCGAATGGTGTCCTGGATGTCGCTGTCCTGGAACTGGCCGTTGCCGCCGGCACAGAGGGTCGTGCAGAGCCAGTCGGTGGGATTCTCGAAGTCGCAGTGATCGGCCTCGGTGACCCGCAGGGCCATGGCCCGGGACACCCTCTGGGCCACATTCACGCCGTTGTTCTCGCTGTTGCACCCCGACGACTCGCCCACCAGGCCGAAGTACGGCACAGTGAGCAGGACACTGGCGTCCTTTCCCAGGTCTTCAGAATCGGTCAGGTCCAGCCCAACCACCGCCACGCTGGTGGTGTCCTCCACCGCCGCGAGCAGGCTGGCCAGGCCTCCCGCAGAGTGCCCGGCATAGACCACATCCCCTCCAAACCGGGCGGCCACCGACCGCAGATCCAGGCCGTTCGCCAGGTGGTCCGAGTCGAAGATGTTCCCATGACAGAGGCCCGGTGTGACCACCTGGATCCCCCAACTGGCCAGGTGTTCGGCCCAACCTGATACCTGGGCCCTGTCCCGGCTGAATCCGTGGGAAAGGACGACCACGGGGGCGTCAATCTGACCGGTTGGCGCAAAGGTGTCCACGTCCAGGGAGCATCCCGAGCCCCCCTCCACGGTGGTTGCGCCCGTCTGGACCGCAAAGGGACCCGCCAGCCGGTAGTCGACCGGATCGGACCCGGCGGTAGCGGTGTCCCCCGGAGACCCGGTGTCAGCGTGCCCTGCCGTGTCCTCGGCAGTCGACCTGCTCTCCCCATCCCCGGTGTCCCCAGTTTCCGGCTCCGCAGAGTCCGCCTGGTTGGTGGGCACTTCCCCACCCCCTGGCATCGAAACAACACCCATACAAGCCCCGAGACCAAGGCCCCACAGTCCAGGCATCTCACACTCCAACAAGCTTATCGACCGTTTGGTCGATAAGCCCTATCTGCCTGGATGCAGCCCCGACTGCAAAGGATTGGTCATGGCAAGAGGCAAGGCCGACAAGGGGCCAACCTCATTCCGCCAGCACATCGAGCGGCTCGGGGGTCAGGGCACACTTCAGCGAACGGCCCTCGCTGCCTGGGCCGGGGGCATGTTCGGATCCCACTCGACCTCGACCGTGGGGACGTTGAACAAGGGTCCAATCTGGAAGTAGGCGTCCGGGATCTCGGGGTTCAGGACGAGTCCGGTGTAGCCACTCGACAGCAGGGCCACGCCGTCCCTGCGCAGCTCCAGGGCGGTCGGAAGACTGTACTCCTGGTCGATGAAGAGCACCGTGGTGCCCTCCCCTTCCTGGGGAGTGACCTCGACCACCCAGTGGGCCCGGCCCCCGATGTCCCGGTCCGCAAGCGGGCGGATGAACCGGCCCTCCGTCAGGACCTCGACCCACTCCCCGATGCCCTGGCCCGCCATCTCGAGGGGTTCAAGGGCCCCCGTCCTGGCCAGCAGGTGGACCACGACGGGGCGTCCCGGATCGTAGTACCAGGCCTCTCCTGGCAGCCGGATGTCGATCACGGGTCCCAGCGGGCCATCGGTCTCGGTGAGGATTCGCCCGGACCGATCAACACAAGACTTGCCGGTGTTCACGCCGGTGTTCTCCCGGCCGTGCAGGGCAAACACGAAGGACGCACAGTAGGCCCGGGTGTTGTCCCAGGCCTGGACCACCCGGTCCACCAGATCGACCGGCTGGGCCGCGATGGAGAGCGGGATGAGCAGGTGGAGTCCGATCATTCGTCGACCTTCTGCCAGGACCCGCGGAAAGGCGCGTCCGACTCGGCATGGCACCACAGCTGACCGCACTTCGCACAGCGGTAGAAGTTCTCCTCGATCCCAAACTGGGGCCTTCCTTCCGGGCAAGGAACCGCCCGCAGGACCGGGTGGTCTCTGAGGCCTTCCGCCAGCGCCAGGTCCTCTCCTGGCGACTGAAAGGGCCTCTCCGGGTGGATCTGGCAGTTGGAGCAACTCATGAAATCCCCTTTCACCTGGGCAGGACCGTGCGTTCCACGATCTTGGCACCATTCTGCAGGGCTGTCTTGACGCCATTCTGAATGACGACCTGGCTGCCACCACCCACGAAGAAGCCGCCCTGTGAACCCACCTCGCCGACATAGATCACCGTTCCCGCGGGCAGTTCCACGGCGGTCATGTGAGTCATCGGGTTCCCCCACTGGGGCAACACAGCGCCGTCGATGCGAGCCGCCATGGATCCCGCCGGTCGCTCGAGGGACCAGAAGGCACCGGTCTCGCTTGCGCCTCGGGTCGTCTCGAAGACCCCCTTGGAGGGATTCCAGACCTTGGTGGGGACCCCCTTGTTGTGGAGTCGGTACACCGTGATGGGCCGGTTCACCTTGACGACGGCGTACTTCCCTCCCGAAAAGGTCTCGGCGAGACCTGTGGATCCCTTCAGGGGTCCAACCTTGTAGGGGTGGAAGTCATCGATCAACTGGCCATTGATCCGGAGGCCCCTGGGCTGTGTGGCCACCTTCAGGGTCAAGCTCCCATCGGCCGCCGCCACCACCCGGGCCTCCGTGCTGATCGCTCCGCCAGCGGCCCCCGTGGAGGAGGCCCCGGAGCCTCCCGCGCGCTGGATCGCCTGGAGGTCATTGACGACCACGGCGCCTGTCGTCCCACAGGCGGTCGTCCTTCCAGGCAGCGTCAGGCGTGTCCCCGTCCACTGGAGCCCGGGAACCTTGGGAATGGTCCGGGTGGCCACGCCAATGCCCTTGGGGATGGCCAGGGGCACGGCAAAGGCACCCACGGTGTGGCCGGCCGCCCGGGGATCGTTCGCCATGTCCTGGGCGAACTGGCCCGGCAGGTTCTTGAGGTTGTTCAGGAGCAGCGCGGTCGTGGCACCGGGGTCGTCGCTGTTCTTGTAGGCGGAGATGATCTTGCTGCCCGGCGTGTAGGCACCTGCGACCTCTCGGTAGTTGTCATGCACCGTGACGATGTAGATGTAGGCGCCTCCGTCCTGGATCAGCCCGGCGCCCTCGCCAATGACCTCGCGACCGCCCTCGTACACTCCCTGGCCGTAGAGGATCAGGCGCTCACCGGCGCGTCCGCTCGCCCACTCGTCGTGCAGGGCATTCCCCAGCACATCGGGGTTGTCGAGGATGAAGACGACCTCATCGCCGGTCAATCCGACCGTGTTGAGGACGCGCTCTCCCGCCCTTCCACTGGCCCACTCGTCATAGGCCGCATTCGCGACCTTCTCGGGGTTGTCGACGGCGTAGGCGACATCCTTGGAGTTCGTGCCGACGTAGCCGAGCAGTCGCTCTCCCCCGCGTCCACTCTTCCACTCGTCGTGGACGGCGGCCTTGAACTCATCGGGATGATCGATGGAGTAGGCGATCTCGTCGCCCGAAGTGCCCACTGCATTGAGCAGGGCCTCGCCCAGGTCGCCACTGGCCCAGTAGTCGTAGACGTCACTGAACCAGCCGGCTTCCGCTGGCGGAGACATCAACAACAAGAACAGGGTGCACAGGAACGCGAAGCAGCGACGGAACACGGGTACTCCCGCTTCGGTGCCTACAGCAACAGTGTCCTGGTGCTCGCCGGGGTTCGGTCCAAAAATATAAAATGACAACTGACGCGGTCGGAGCCAGCCCTTCACCTTTGCTGTGAATCAACTCCCCGGGCTCATCCCCAGGCACATGATTTCCGGGCGTCCCAACCGTCCAGGGCACTGGATAGGATGGGTCCCGATGGACCACCTTCCCTTGGCCCTGATGGAGCCCGGCGCCGTGCTGGAGCCGGCGGCCTTGAGGCACCTGCAGTCCTGCCCCCGTTGTCGCCTGGAGGCCCGGGAGCTGGCTCTACTGTCCGCACCAGGACCGAAACCTGAACCCGAGGGACTGGAAGAACAACGCCGGCAGCTCAGCGCGATCCTGCAGCAGGAGATCCGACACAGCCTGGTGGCCAGCCGCTCAGTCCATGCCTCCTGCGGCACCCTGGAGGTCCTGGCGCTGGTGGGTTCGGGGCCCCATGGAACCGTCCACCGGGCCAGGACCGACCAGGGTCGAGAGGTGGCCCTGAAGGTCCTGCATGCGCCCAGCAGCGTCTTCTGCGAGCGCTTTGATGCCCTGGCAGAGATCCAGCACCCCCACCTGGTCCGCCTGCACCGCCTGGACACCACGGGAGAAGCCCCCTGGTTCACGATGGAGTTGCTCAAGCCCATCGACCCCCAGGACCTGGATGCGGACAGACTGGGCCTGGCGACCCTCCAACTCGCATCTGCCCTGGAGGCCCTTCACCAGGCGGGGCTCACCCACGGCAACCTGACCTGGCGGAACTTCATGGTCCGCCCGGACGGGGACCATGTGCTCACCGATGCCGGACTTCCTCCCATGGCATCGGATGCCGGCCAGGACCGGGCGGTCCTGGAGGCCCTGCTCTCGGGAAGCCACGAAGGAGCCAGCGGTGCCAGGAGCACGTCCTCGTCGCTGCCCATCCAGTCCTCGATGCTCGAGGACCACACCCGCCTTGGGCCCTACGAGGTCCTGGAGCCCCTGGGTCGCGGGGGAATGGGGGTGGTGTACCGGGCCCGCCACGAGGAGAGCGGCAAGGAGGTGGCACTCAAGACGGTGGCCGTCGAGCGGGCGTCCACCCTCGCCGCGTTGCGCCGAGAGTGTGCGGCCCTGGCGGAGATCCAACACCCCGGCATTGCCCGGATGGTCGACAACGGGATGAGCGATGCGCCTCCCTGGTACGCGATGGCGCTGATCGAGGGGCGGAGCCTCCGGGCGCGGATGGGAGCGTCCAGGCCGGAACCCGACCCGGTCGAGGAGCCCCTGGACGAGACCCCCTCTGGACGCTGGTGGAAGAGCGAACTCTCGGAGACACTGGAGGACGCCGACCTCGATCCGCTCGGTGGGTCCATCGAGCAGGCTGTGGACCCCGCCCTTCTTGGAGTTCTGGCCGAACTGTGTCGGACCCTGGCCTGGCTTCACGGGGAGGGGTTCGTTCACGGGGACCTCAAGCCGGAGAACGTGGTGGTCACGCCCCAGGGCCGCCCGGTGATCCTGGACTTCGGACTGGCCATGCGGGCCCATGTGGGGATGAGCCGGGAGCAGCTTGAGTGGCGGACGAACATGGCCGGCACCCTGGCCTACATGTCCCCGGAGCAGACCCTGGGCCGCGAACTCGATGCGCGTTCCGATCTCTACGCCATCGGCTGCATCCTCTACGAGGTGGTGGTGGGGGAGCCCCCCTTCACGGGCTTCACCGCCGAGGACATCATCGAGGGGCACCGGCAGAAGGCGCCCATACCACCCTCCTGGAAGTGCGCCGGGCTGCCTGCAGGGCTGGATTCGCTGATCCTGGGCCTGCTGGCCAAGGAACCCGCCAAGCGCATGGGCTACGCCCTGGACGTGGCGGCTGCCCTCGTGGAACTGGGGGCCCCACTGCCGGAAGAAGACCCGGGGCCTCCGGTCCGGCCCTATGTCTACAAGCCTCGTTTCATCGGACGACGAGACGAGCTCAAGTGGCTCTCAGGCCACCTGCGCAACGCCCGTCAGGGCGGAGGGCTGGCCTTTGTGGAGGGGGCCGCAGGCATCGGCAAGACCCGTCTTGTACTGGAAGTCGCACGGATGGCCGAGCGCAGGGGATTCCGTGCGCTCGCCGGCGATTGCCTCCCTGCCGCGGCGGGGACCCTCCAACTGGCCGCACCCCTTCGCCCCTTTCTACCGCTGCTCAGCAAGGTGTCCGATCGCTGTCGGCAAGAGGGGCCGGACACCACTGAGCGACTACTGGGTTCCCACGGTCCACTGCTCCGGGCCTTTGAACCCTCCCTGCCAGCCGGGCTGGCGCCCCCACCATCCGAGCACCAGCGCGAGCAGATCTTCGAGGCCCTGGAGCACCTCCTCCGAGCGTACCTGGGCAACAGGCCCAGCCTGCTGGCACTGGAGGACCTGCACGGGTCAGACGAGCTCACCGCAGGGTTCCTGTGCCACTTCCTCCGGCTCCAGGACCCCCCTCCCCTGCTCGTCGTAGGGACCTTTCGACCCGAGGAATTGGCCGGCTGTCCGCCAGGGGTCCGGCGTCTCCTCCAGGAGGCCATGGAGGGCTCCCCCATCCTGTCCCTGGCTCCCCTCCCCGAAGCCCAGGTGGCCCGACTGGTCTCCGAGATGCTGGCCATCGACAACCCACCCCCAGCTCTGGTGAAGACCCTGGCCCGGACCTCGGAGGGCAACCCGACCTTTGTGGCCGAAACCCTCCGGCATGCGGTCGCCCAAGGGCTGTGGGGACGCAGTGCCACGGGGCGCTGGCAGGTCGACCAGGCGAACCTGGAGGCCCTGGAGTTGCCCTCGTCCCTGCGCGAGCTCCTCTCGGACCGCCTGGACCGCCTGTCCACCCGGGCCCGGTCCCTGGTGGAACTGGCGGCAGTCCTGGGCCGTGACCTGGACCTGGTGCTGTTGGACCAGATCACCGAGCCCTCTCGCCAACCCCTGGCTGCAGCGCTCCAGGAGGCCCAGGTGGGGGGCGTGCTGGAGGAGGCCGGGCCCACGCGGATCCGCTTCACCCGCCACCGGATGTGGGAGGTGGCCCTGGAAGCCGTGTCCTCGGAGAGCCTGGTCGACCTGCACCGGCGGACGGCCGAGCAACTGTCCACCCGAAACGTCGATCCGGGCCGGCTGGCAACCCACTGGGAAGGCGCCCAGCAGTGGGATCGCGCCGTCTCCTGCTACCTGGAGGCCGCAAAGGCCGCGCGCTGGCGAATGGCCTGGCAGGATGCCGAGACGGCGGCACGCCAGGCCCTGGTCATCGCCCCGGAAGGAAGCCTTGCACGGCTGGATGCCCGGATCGCCCTGGTGTCCAATGCTCTCTACTACTCGGGCCGCTTCGAGGAAGCCTGCTCAGAGGCCCTGGCTGGGCTGGCCGAGGCCCGGCGACTCGGCGTCCGGGACCGGGAAGCCGAGTGCTGCGTCTGGCTGGGCGAGATCCTGGGCACCCAGGGTGAGATGGAGGAGGCCGAGCGACGAATTCGCCAGGCCGTGGCCCTCTACGAGGAGGCTTCGGACCACCACGCCCTGGCGCTCGCCCTGGCCCCCCTGGGCAACATCCTGATCCAGCTGGGTCGCTACCAGGATGCCCTGCCCATCCGACAGCGGACCCTGGCCATCTACGAGGAGGAGGGCACAGCCCTGGAACTGGCCGACGCCCTCGGAGGCCTTGCTGCCGTGGTGGCCTACCTGGGAGACATCGACCAGTCCATCTCGCTCTTCCAACGCGCTCTCGTCATCAACGAGGCCCACGACAACCGGAGGACAGTCGGCAGCATCACCGGCAGCCTGGGACTGCTCCACCGGTTCAAGGGGGACCTGACGAAAGCCCTGTCCCTCTACCGCCAGGCCCTGGAGATCCAGAAGAAGGTCGGCAACGACTTCGGGATGAGCGTGTGCCTGTCCAATGCCGGGATCATCTGGCTGGACCTGGCGGACCTGGAGGCCGCGGAGAAGGCGTTCCGCCGCTCGATCGCCGTGAGCGAGCGAATCCAGAGCCGTCAACGCATCGCCTATGGCCAGAGCTACCTGGCGAGGGTCCTGCTCGACATGGGCCGACTGGAAGAGGCCGTTGCCCTGCTGGCGCAGGCGATCACCTCCCAGGAGGACCAGGGACAGGGCCGAGACCTGGCGGTGAGCCTGCGCTTCTCATCGCGATTTCACCGCCTGGCCCGGGCGGTGCCGCGAGAGGCGGAGACCCTGGCCCGAAAGGCCGTGGCACTGGAGGAGAGCCTGGACCAACCAGGCCGACTCGGGGAGAGCCACTGCGCCCTGGGACATGCCCTGCTGGCCCAGGGTGGCAGCGCCCAGGCCTGCCTGGAGGCGGGACGGGATTGTCTGGACAAGACGGTGGGGTACCGGACACCTCTGGAGGAGGCCCTGCAGCGCCTGGAAGCGGCACAAGAAGCGGCGTCAGCAGGGCGCGAACTCCAGGGGGGCGAGCTTCCCGAGCACCTGGCCCCAGCCCTTCGCGCCCGGCTGGACGAGACCGGGCCCCTGGCCCCGGAAGAGGCCTCTCCATGACCGGAGTCCTGGCCGACGAACTGGCGGTCATCCGTCGTTACCAGTCCGCCCTGGCCGGAAAGGGGGAGGCGGAGGCCGTGCTGGGCGAGCTCGACCGACTCTTCGCAGCCCACCATGGCCGGGTCTACCGGGTGTGCCTGCGCTACACCGGCGATTCCCAGCAGGCCCAGGAACTCACCCAGGACACCCTGTTGCTGGCCTTTCGCAAGCTCCCGGAGTTCCGCGGCGACTCTCGGTTCTCCACCTGGCTCCACAGCCTGGCCCGAAACCTGTCCATGAACGCGGTACGCAAGCACCGGGAGACCCTGTTCGAAGACGGGGTCGTGGACGCGACCGATCCCACCGTGGGGGCGCTCTCCCGACTGCGGCACTCCGAGCGCGAGGCCCTGTTCCGAAGGGTCTCCGCGGCGGTGCTGGACCCGGTGGAACAGGAAGCGGTGTACCTGCGGTACGTGGAGCAACTCCCCCAGGAGACCATCACAGCGGTGCTCGGCCTGGAAGAGACCAGCGGCGCACGGGGACTGCTGCAGCGGTGCAGGAGGAAGCTCACCCGGGCACTCAGGCAGGAACTGGCGCAGCTGGGGCACGGAAGCTCGTTCTTCTTGAAGACCTGGTAGGGCCAGAACCAGGCCTGGCACGGTCGAGACCCAGAAAAAAAACCGGCCCAAGGACCGCCAATTCAAGAAAAAGATCACGGTTGTTGTGACGGAGGTCTCGGCCCTGACACCCATGGACCGAGCAAACAACGGGCATCCGCCCACTGACCTCCGAGGACACCATGATTCTCACGCTACTTCTTGCTTCCGCCTCCACCGCCATCGCCGCCGACAGCGTCGACCTGAGCCACGTCGCCAGCCCCGTGGGGGACACGAGCTACACCACCCACGCCATTGGCGGAATGAATGGCGCATTGAACGGCGTCACCTACGTCTTCGAGCGGGGGTCCGCCGGCCACGGTCGGCACTTTGCAACCCAGTACGGCTCGGCCGTGGGCATCAACTTCGACGGCAATGTCGTGCTCCTGCCAAGCATCGCGCTGGGCGCCCGGACCTTCTCCGGCCAGTCCAACAACTCGAAGACGCGCTTTGTCGGAGGCTATGCCGCGACCGAGGTGGAACTGGAGCCCGAGTGGGGCACCTACCTCTACCTGCTGGGGGGAGCCAAGGCGTCCTGGGGCTACCGCCGAGACGGCATCGGCATGGACGTTGGCCTGACCCTGGCCTGGGGCCAGCAGGTGGCCGGACCCTGGTGGGACTACAGCGGCCTCCGGGGCGGTATCGAAGTCAACTGGGTCTGGGGCGGCTGAGAGGGGTCCTGGAGGGACCGCTTCTCCCCCAGCACAACCCGCCGTTCAGAACATCCGCCGGGCCCGCTGCATGTCCAGTGGGGGCTCGGTCCGCTCCTTCCAGAAGGTCTCGGCCTCGGCCTCGGCCGGTCCCCGGTCCAGCATGGGCCGGCGCAGGAGTTTGAATGCTACGGCGGTCGGCGCCACCGCCAGCACGTAGACAAACGCCATCAACAGGCGATTCTGGTAGTCGATCAGGCGGTGGGCAAAGCCCTTCCACCGCCGCCAGATGGCCTTCATGGTGTTCAGCATCCCCGGGATGATCCCCCGGGCTGGGGGGTTGGTCAACCAACCCGGTGCTCACCGCCGTGCACTGGCCCGTCCCCCGTGCTACCTGAGCGTCCCCGCAGGGGGACCTGCTGAAGCGGAGGCTGAGTTGCTGACTGCCCTGGTGCTTCTGAGCGCCACGACGATGCCGGAGGCACACGGAGCCGAGGTTCTCTGGCAGGGGTCCTATCGATCCCGCGCCCTGGCCTACGAGACCCTGTCGCTGAACCGCGAGCACGACCAGAACCAGGGCCTGTCCAGCATGTGGGATCACCGCATGCGACTGAACCCGACCATCGCGATGAACTCGCGGGTGGCGGTGAACTTCCAGTTGGACATGCTGCCCTGGACCACCTGGGCCATGGACCCGGCGGTCTACGACGACCCGGTCAGCGGAGACACCATCCCGGTGGCTTTTGCCGACGGGGTCATTCCTCACGCCGACGAGCAGGACGGCGCCAGCTACGCCCAGAACATGATGGCCGTGAGGGCCTGGGCCGATGTCTACACCGACTACGGACGCCTGAAGTTCGGACGCATGCCTCTTGAGTGGGGCGCTGGTGTCCTGTTGAACCCGGGCATGGCGCCGGACAGCGAGTTCGGAGACACCTCGGACCGGATCCAGTTCACCACCCGGATCGGCCCCATCTACATCATGGCCGCCTATGACCTGGCGCTGGAAGGTTTCGTCAACGAGACCGACGACATGCACATCGCCAACGCGGCAGTGGTGTACAAGACCGAGACCCTGGCGGCTGGCTTCCTCAACCGGTACCGTTTCCAGCCCAGCCAGTCCCTGCACGTCTACACCGGCGACATCTGGGGCAAGGCGGAACTGGGACCGGTGCTCGTCGAGACGGAGTGGGCCGCCACCTTCGGCACCGGCAGCCTGGGCGATGGGGTCGATGACATCTCGATCGTGGCCTTTGGCGGCATGGTCAAGGCCGAGGGTTCCTTCCAGCTCCCCGAGTTCACCGGCGAAGTCGTCGCCGGCATGGAAATAGGCTGGGCCTCCGGTGACGAGGACCCCACCGACAGCCAGATCCGGGCGTTCCAGATGGACCGGGACCACAACGTGGGCATCCTGATGTTCGAGGAGCCGATGCCGATCCTGGCGGCCACGGTTCCCAACAGTTCCAACGAAGGCGAGGACACCTCTGCCATCCGGGTGGGTGAGGGCGTCACCAACGCCCAGTACCTGGCCCCCTGGGTCGGATACCGAATCCTCGACCCCCTGGTGGTCAAGTTCACCTACATCGGCGCCCGGGCCCACCACGAGGACCCGGACCTTCCCGATGCGCGCGGCTACGGTCACGAGATGGACCTGTCCATCCACTGGACCCCCTACGAGCACTTCCGCGTGGATGCTGCCCTGGCCGCGTACAAGCCGGGCCCCTATGTGTCCGCATACGTGCACGAGACACTCGGCGGAGGCTACGACGACTGGACCTTCGGTGGCCGCCTGATGGGCACGGTCCACTTCTAGCACTCGGCACCGGGAACCTGACCGATGCTGCACGGCGTCCATACCGCTCTGGTCACCCCCTTCTCGACCACAGGGGAACTGGACCTGGACGCCTACCGGACCCTCTGTGAGCGGCAACTCGGTGCAGGAATCCACGGACTGGTGGTGTGCGGCACCACAGGGGAAACCCCCACCCTGGCCCCCGAGGAGTGGGAGACGCTGGTACGAATCACGGTGGAGATCGCTGCGGGCCAGGTGCCCGTCACCGCAGGGTGCGGCACCAACCACACCGCCAGCACCGTGGCCGCCTGTGCTCGCGCCAGGGAACTCGGCGCCGACGCAGCCCTGGTCGTCCTGCCCTACTACAACAAGCCAAACCCCTCCGGCCACCGGGCCCACATGCTTGCCGCCGCCAGCGCCGGACTGCCCGTGATCGCCTACCACGTGCCCGGGCGCACCGGGCAGCGAGTGCCGGTCTCCCTGCTGGCAGAGCTCGCCAACCTGGAGGGCGTGGTCGCTGTCAAGGAGGCCACCGGCGATGTCTCCTATGGCTCCAACCTGATCGAACTCACCGACCGTGCGGTGCTGTCCGGGGACGACTTCAGCTTCTTTCCCCTGATGTGCGTGGGAGCCAGTGGCGTCATCTCCGTGGTGTCCAACGTGGACCCGTACAGCCCGGTGGCCCTCGTGGAGGCCCTCGACGACGGCGACCTGGTCTCGGCCCGGACGCTGCACCACTTCCTGCAGCCCCTGGTCGGCTGGCTATTCGGGGACACCAACCCGGTGCCAACCAAGGCAGCCCTGGCAGCCCTGGGGCTCTGCAGTCCCTACACCCGTCTGCCCCTGGTACCCATGGACCCGACAGACGTACCTGAGACACTCCTGGAGGGCATCGAACCATGACCAAGGTGGCGATCGTAGGGGCGGCCGGCCGAATGGGACGGCTGCTCATGAGGGGCACCCTGGAGGCGTCGGACCTGGCACTCGCCGCCGCCCTGGAGGGACCCGAGCACCCGGACCTGGGCACCGACGCCGGCACCCTCTGCGGCGCGAGTGCCTGTGGCCTGGCCCTGGAGGCCGTGGGCGCCCCGTCACTGGCTCGCGCTGAACTCGTGATCGACTTCTCGCTGCCCGAGGGCACTCGGGCTCTGCTCCAGACCGCTCAGACCCAGGCCCTGGTGGTCGGCGTGACCGGACTGGAGACCGCCGATCGGGCGGCCCTGTCCCAGTACGCCCAGCGGGCCCCGGTGGTGGTGGCATCGAATTTCTCCACGGGAATCAACGTCCTGGTGGGACTGGTGAGCCAGGCGGCAGCCATGCTTCCAGACCACGACCTCGAAATCGTGGAGATGCACCACAATCGCAAGCAGGACGCGCCCTCAGGCACTGCCCACAGCCTGGCCAGGGCGGCAGCCGAGGCCCGAGGACAGCGGCCCGAGGACCACACCCTCTACGGCCGTCAGGGCAACATCGGCCCTCGAGTGGCCCGGGAGATCGGCGTGCACGCGCTGCGCGGCGGTGATGTGGCCGGCGAACACACCGTGTACCTGGCAGGTGCCGGAGAACGCCTGGCCCTTGGGCACCTGGCCACCAGTCGACAGGCCTTTGCCGACGGTGCCCTGAGGGCCGCTCGCTGGGTCGTGAAACAGCCCCCTGGTCTCTACAGCATGCAGGACGTGATGGGGTTCAGCCGGCGAACTTCCGGTACTTGATGCGCCGCGGACGGTCCGCGTCCTCACCCATTCGCGCCCGCCGGTCCTTTTCATAGGCCTGGTAGTTCCCTTCGAACCAGACCACCTGGGAGTCGCCCTCGAAGGCCAGGATGTGCGTCGCGATGCGGTCCAGGAAGAAGCGATCATGGCTGACCACCACCACGCAGCCCGGGAAGTCCAACAGGGCCTCTTCCAGGTTCCGCAGGGTCTCCACGTCCAGGTCATTGGTGGGCTCGTCCAGCAGCAACAGGTTGCAGCCCTTTCGGAGAAGCCGGGCCAGGTGAACTCGGTTGCGCTCTCCACCTGACAGCGTCCCCACCTTCTGTTGCTGGTCGGAACCTCGAAAGTTGAACTGGCTCACATAGGCCCGGGAATTCACGTCCCGGGTGCCGATGGTGATCAGGTCCGTGCCACCCGAGATGGCCTCCCAGACCGAGTGGCCATCGTTCAGGGCATCCCTGGACTGGTCCACATACCCCAGGTCCACGCTCTCCCCGATCTCCAGGTCCCCCTGGTCCGGGGTCTCCTGCCCGACGATCATTCGCAAGAGCGTGGTCTTGCCCGCCCCATTGGGTCCGATGACACCGACGATTCCACCCGGCGGCAGGTCGCAATCCAGGCCATTGAACAGGAGTCTGTCCCCGTAGGCCTTGGTCAAGCCAGCGCCGCGAATGACCTTGTTGCCGAGCCGCCTGGTCAGGGGAATGGCGATGGAGGCCCCCGACTCCCGCCGGGCATCCGCCTGGGAGCTGACCAGGGCCTCGTAGGCCGCCACACGGGCCTTGGACTTGGACTGACGCGCCCGGGGAGAGCTTCGAATCCAGTCCAGTTCCTGGGTCAAGGTCTTGGAACGACGACTCTCCGTCTTCTTCTCCTGGCGAAGGCGCTCGGTCTTCTGCTCCAGCCAGCCGGAGTAGTTGCCCTCAAAGGGGTATGCCTTGCCCTGGTCCAACTCCAGGATCCAATGGGCCACGTTGTCCAGGAAGTAGCGGTCATGGGTCACCGCCACTACACAGCCCGGGTACTCCTCCAGGTGCCGCTCCAGCCAGGCCACGCTCTCCGCGTCCAGGTGGTTGGTGGGCTCGTCCAGGAGCAGCAGGTCAGGCCGCTCCAGCAACAGTCGGCACAGGGCCACCCGCCGCTTCTCCCCGCCAGAGAGAACCGACACATCGGAGTCGCCAGGAGGGACGCGCAGGGCATCCATGGCCACCTCGACCCGACGGTCCAGGTCCCAGGCATCCGCCGCGTCGATGGCGTCCTGGAGCTTTGCCTGCTCGTCACACAGGGCCTCCATCTCCTCGTCGGAGAGTTCCTCGCCAAAGCGCTCGCTGACCTGCTCGAATTCCTCCAGCAGGGCCTGGGTGGCCTTGACCCCTTCATCGATGTTGCCGCGCACGTCCTTGGACGGGTCCAGCTGGGGCTCCTGGGGCAGGTACCCCACGGTGGCCCCGGACTTGAGAAGGGCCTGGCCGATGAAGGAATCGTCCAGGCCGGCCATGATCTTCAACACCGTGGACTTGCCAGCCCCGTTGTGACCGATGACCCCGATCTTGGCGTCGGGAAAGAAGCTGAGCCAGGTCGGTTCCAGGATGCGTCGACCGCCAGGAAGGACCTTTTCGGTTCCGATCATCTGGTAGATGAATTCGTTGGCCACCACTGCTCCAGGGAAGGGCGGCGGTTGATAACGCGGCGCCTTGGGAGAGAGCCCCCGATGCTGTATTCGCAACACCGATTGGACGAACAGCCCCTATCGGTGATGTACTACGCGGGCTGACCCGAGGCCTCTTCCATGCTGACGACTCCCCTTCTGTTCTCGATGCTGACCGCCTGTGGAGGTGGTGTTTCCCTGGACGACACCGCCACCGCGAACGACACCGCGGACGACACCGCAACCGGCAACACGTATTTCCCACCCGCTCCGGAAGTGCTCGTCAACGAGTTCATGGCGTCCAATGCATCCACGGTCGCCGATGCGACCGGGGCCTACCCCGACTGGCTGGAGCTCTACAACGTCACGGACACCGACGTCGACCTGGAGGGCTGGACCCTCACCGACGACCTGGAAGAGCTGGACAAGTTCACCTTTGCAGCCGACACGACCATCGATGCCGGCGGGCACCTGATGGTCTGGGCCGACGGTGACACGGACCAGGAAGGGATCCACGCCTCCTTCAACCTGGCCAAGGACGGGGAACAGATCGGACTGAGTGCCTCAGCCTCCTACGGTTCCGTACTCGTCGACGCCATCGAGTACGACAGCCAGGCCACCGACATCTCCATGGCCAGGATGCCCGATGGCTCGAGCACCTGGGAGGCGGACACGACGCCGACCCCGGCGACCACCAACGAGTAGGCCCAGGCCCAGGAGACAGGGGCGTGCCCATTGCTCTTTGCCCGACCGCCATGATTCTGACATGTGTCTGTTACAATGGGGCCCAGGGAGCCGCACTTCCAGGAAGGAGGTCAGGTGAAGGCTAGGTACGAATTCAAGTACCTGATCTCAGATGAAGAGATGGCGATCGTCCGGAGCATCGTCAGCGCATTCATGGAGCCTGACCCCTATGCGCCGGATGGCATCTACTCGGTCTACAGCCTCTACTTCGACACGGCGACGTGGAGTTGTGCCCATGCCACCCTCGAGGGCCTCCGAGAGCGCTTCAAGCTGCGCATCCGCACCTACGGATTCAAGAGCCACTACCCTGTCTTCGTCGAGGAGAAGGGCCGTGTCGGCACCTCGATCGTCAAGAGCCGAGCCCTGATCAACCGTCCCACCGTCGATGCCTTGTGCCTGGGCGATGCCGAGCCCATGGAGGGCTGGGGGACCCAGTCCGATCGAGATGCCCAGACAGTCGGACGCTTCCGATACCTCATGGATTCCCTACGCATGCAGCCGCGACTGTGGGTGGGGTACAAGCGGGAGCCCTGGGTCTCCCCCTTCGGCGATGGCGCCCGGTTGACATTCGACATGAAGCTTCAGGTCCAGCCGCCCCGCGCCGACAAGCCGTTCAAGCCTATCCAGACTGCCTGGGAGGCCGTACCCCTGGAGAAACCGACCATCCTGGAAATGAAGTTCAACGGGGCTTCTCCTGCCTGGATGCAGAAGATCGTCCACGCCTTGTCCCTTCGCCGCCTGAGTGTGTCGAAGTACACTCTCGGCGCGGTTCAGTCCTGGGACCTGCCCTGGGCCCGTCCCCAATGGAGCACTGCGTGGACAGCATACTGACCGGCATGTTCTCCGCATCACCTGGCGGGGAAGTTCCGCTAGAGGAGTTCGCTCTTCGGCTCCTGGTGGCCTTCCTGGTGGGACAGGCGATCGGCTGGACCTATTCACGGTCACACGGCGTGTTGTCCTACAGCCAGAATTTCGTCCAGTCCCTCGTGCTCCTGGCCATGGTCGTCTGCGTGATCATGTCAGTTGTGGGAGACAGCCTGGCCCGGGCCTTCGGGCTGGGAGCAGCCCTGGCAATCGTGCGCTTCCGGACACCCGTCAAGGACTCGCGAGACACGACATTCCTGTTCCTCTCGGTCGCCGTCGGCATGGCTGCTGGCGCAGGCCAGCTCGCCCTGGCCGCCATCGGGGCAGCCGCCACCAGTGGCGTCGCCATGTGGCTGCACCGAACCGCCTACGGCGTTCGCAGCCAGGCGGAAGGCATCCTTCGATTCCGTTTCCAGGGCACAGATGACCAGCGAGAGACCATCGCAAGCATCCTGCGCGAGCACTGCCAGGTCTTCCGACTCTCGGGTGCTCGTTCAGGAAAGCCTGGGGATCCCGAGGAACTGGCCTATGATGTCGATCTGCGGAAGCCAGAGCACGGTGACAGACTCATTCGAGACCTGACCGCAACCGGCGCAATCACTGGAATCACCCTGCTCGCGCAGGCCCGACTTGGTGAGGGATGATGAACTTGAACCTGTCCAATCGTCGTCGCCTCGGAGTCCTTGTCTGGTCCATCGGCGTCTGCATCGCCCTGGTGTGGTCCGGCGGCCGAACCACGGTTCGTGAAGGCCGCGGTGTGGGCTATGCCCAACACCTGGACGTGAGCGCCCTGGAGGCGGGTCGCATCTCAGAACTCCCGGTGATCCTGCACCAGGAAGTGACCATCTCGGACGTGGTCGTCCGCCTGGACCCCATTCCGCTGACACAGGCCCGTGAGATTCTCGCCGCCGACCTCCTGGCCATCGAGAGCCAGGAGACCAGCCGGGTCGCCAACGAGTCCCGCCGCTTTGCCCAGGGACTGGAAGACATTGCCCTCGACCGGGCGCGTCTGCGGGTGTCCCTGGAAGAGAACAGGGCTCGACTGTTCGGCCTGAAGGACCTCCTGGCCACCGAACAACAGCTGGTCGCCACCGGGGCCAGTTCGCCGCTGAAGGCCCAGAACCTCGAGCGCGACCTCACCACCCTCTCCGCGCGCATTACCGCCGAGTCGAGTGCTCTCGCCACGGCCAACGCTGCTCTGAGCGCCGCCAGAGGCCGGGCCCTGGGTGCCCCGACCACCAACGACTGGGCTCTGGTCGCCGCCACCCGGCGCCTGGAAGCCATGGACAGCCGCCTGGACCGACTGCTCCTGACCGCGGGACTCGATGGCCAGGTGACCTGGATCTACCACCAGCCCGGCGAGGTTGTGCAGGCCGGTGAACCGATCCTGCGGATCAGCCACGTGGACACCTCGGAGGTCCTGGCCTGGATTCCCGCCCATACAGTGGCGGGTCTGCTACCAGGCGCCGAAGCCAAGGTCATCCGGGCCAGCGGTGAACTCCTGGAGGGTTCCGTCCTCTCGGTGGGGGCCTCCCCCCGTGCGATGCCTGAGGCCCTGTGGAAGAATCCCGCCGCCCAGGAATGGGGCGTGCCCGTCCGCATTCAGCTGTCCGACGGTAGCGTGTCACCCGACGAGCCGGTCCAGGTCCGCATCTGACCGACCGAGAGCAGAGAGCCTGACCCTCTTCTCTATCGGCCGAACTGTCCTTCCAGTTCGTCGCGGCGCTCGACAATCATCTCGCGCATGAGGCCCTGGTAGGTCGAGACCGAGTCGTAGGAATATTCCCGGTGGGAATCGGCGTAGGCATGGTCGTCGATCTGTGCCTGGACCTCGTCGAAGTAGCCGAGCAGGTCGATCTCCTCGGCCAGGTCGAGCACCTGGAACACCTGCTCGGTGTAGGCCTCGAAACAGTCACTCACAGCCAGACAGTACTCCCCGAAGATGCCGTAGACACCGTCATAGACCACCCGTTCCGGGTCGTACCAGGACTCGTCCATTCCGTGGGGGATGAACTTGAGCTGTCCGCTGGTCGGATCGTCGTAGACGTGGCAGTCATCTCCCGGTTCCCGGTAGGGATAGGCGTCGTACTGGCCCACATAGGAACTCACCGCCCAGTAGCGAAGGAACAGGTCCACATCAAAGCTGTCCCGGGCAGCCAATAGCGCGGCCTCCAGATCCTGCTTCTCCATGGCATCTGCCGTCTCCTGGAGGCGGGTGCGGTCATCCTCGCCGTACTCCAACTGGAAGTAGGGGATGTACGCGTCGTAGAAGTCGACATCCCAGACCTCCCACAGGGGTCCAGTCTCGTCTTCGAACCACTGGCGCATCATCCGCTTGTCGACGGTCTCCAGGTGGGTGTAGAGCCCATAGGACTCCCCGTTCATCACCACCTGGGCATGCTGCGCACGAGCCGCGGGAACGCCGGCCTCCCGGTAAAGCCGGTAGGCGACCCGCTCGTGCATCATCGAGTAGTCCTCGTTCATCGCCTGGAGGGTCACCTCGTGCAGTCCGTGGAACTCCTGGTCGGGATCGATGAAGTCGAATTTCAGCTTGAGTGAGGCCTTGTCCTGGATGGGACGCCAACTGTTCTCACCCTTGGTTCGCACACCGATGCTCTCCCAGCGGCGCCCCTCATAGACAAAATCCGCCTCGACGTACCACTGGTCGGTGGAGTCCTGCTGCAACAACTCGTTCCAACTCCCGGAGGGAATCTCGAGTTCGAAGAGCGGAATTTCGTCATCCGAGAACAGGTCAACTTCCGGCTCATCGACACCCGGGACACTTTCCACATCGGTGTCGGTGACCGTGGTGCCCGGGTCATTGCTGTCTGAGATTCGCCCGGAGTCAGGATCGACGGCCACGATCACCCCACCACTGGAGGTGCAGGCGACCTGAATCAGGAGGGGGGTGATCACCATCGATGCCAGGGAGACCCTACCAGGAACCCCCCGAACCGCCATAGGCCCCCATGTCTGCACGGGAGCCATCCGGATCGGTCTGGGTGGGGTGACCGGCATCCACACAGGGGCTGCCTCCATCCAGAGAGAAGTCACCCCCGGATTCGTCCACAAACTCGGGGTCCTCGGACAGGTTGCCATCGTTGCCCGTGGGGTCGTCCATCCCCACGAAGCCATCGCTGGACCCCCAGACATCGTTGTAGACGAAGGTCACTTCCGACTCCTCGACCAGGACCTGGGCCACGGAGGGCGCGTGGTCTCCGATGAAGATGCTGTTGCGCACGGTCACAGTGGAGAATTTCAGTGCCAGGGCGCTGCCCTCGGCCCCCGTGTTGCCCCAGACGGTGATGTTTTCGATCACGGACGAACTGGCGGTCTTCATGTAGATGGCTCCGGCATCGTCGCCCGCTACGTTCTCAAGGAAGAGCACGTTGTTGATCTGAACCACGCTCGGGTAGGCGACCTCCTCGGTCTCCTCGTCATCGTCGTCATCGTAGTAGACCTCGTCGACGCAGATGGCCGCACCGTCCATCGCCTCGTTCCGCTCAAAGACCAGGTGCTCCATCGACACCGTGTGGGTGTCGTTGTCGAGGCTCAGACCGCCCCCACAGTCACTGGCTTCATTTGCCACGAAGGTGAGGTTGTCGAAGTTGATGTTTCCTTCGTTCCACCAGGAATGCAGACCCGCTCCCCGCAGGGCCTGGTTGCCCTCGAAATGGCAGTCCTCGACATCGGTGGTGTCGTTGTCGAGCTCCACCCCGCCACCGGCATCGCCCGCCACGTTCTCGTAGAATTCGTTGCGACGAAGGGTGTTGGAGGAGTGGGACATCTTGAGCCCACCACCATCATCATTGGCTGTATTGCCCTCAAAGATGTTGTCCTCGATGACCGTCGTGCCTCTGTAGATCCGGACGCCTCCTGCATCGTCGGCGGCATCGTTGTCCTGGATCAGGTTGCCGCTGATCCAGTTGGAACTCTGGTTGGTGTAGACACCAGCACCGTCTTCGCCACAGTAGTTGCCACTGACGGTGTTCCCATCGAAATCCCCATCCCCATAGAGCAGGTAGACCCCACCCCCGTTGTGGGTGGTCTCGTTGTCGGTGATGGTGTTGTTGCTGACCGGGGAGTCTCCGTAGACGAAGAGACCGCCACCGCCGCTTCCTCGTCCGCTGTACTCGAGTTCCTCACCCTCTTCCAGATCCCCCTCGCCAATGGCCAGCGAGGTGTTCTCATGGATGTTGTTGCCATCGATGGAAACGTTGCCCTGGGAGACGAAGACGCCGCCGCCCTCGTAGGCAATGCACTCCATCACCTCGTTGCCGGCAAAGCTCCCCTGGGACTGGCCCAGGAAGACCGCACCGCCGGCGCCTGAGGCCTCGCCGTCACTGAAGGTGTTGCCGCTGACGTCCAGGTCACAGGCATTGGACATGAACAGCCCGCCGTTGACGGCCTCGCCATCGGTCAGATGGGAATCGGCCAGTCGCAGAGTGGCGCCATTGCAGACCAGTACACCCCCATTCCCTTCGATGTTGCTGCCGTTCCGCAGGGTCAGGCCTTCGATGCTGACACCATTGCTGTTGGCCACCCGCCACACCACGTCGGTTCCACCACCATCCACAAAGGTCGCGGTGGCACCGTCTCGTCCCAACACGCTGACCATCTTGCTCTGGAGAACGATGTTCTCTGGATAGGTCCCCGGACAGACGACCAGGAGGCCCCCTTCAGCCACACTGTCCAGGCCTTCCTGGATGGTGCTCCAGTCCTGGGTCCCGTCGTGGCAGACGAACCACCCATCCACGTAGCCATCGCAGTCGTTGTCGACGCCGTCCACCACCTCGATGGCATCCGGGTTCACCTCCGCGTTGTCGTCATCGCAGTCCACGTCGGCGGTGAATCCATCGCCATCGTCATCCACCTCGCTCGGGTCAGGTGGCTCGGTGTCCGTGCTTCCCGAGTCGTCGGTGTCTGAGTGGGTCCCCACCACGCCCGTGTCCACGGTTTCCGGGGACTTGCCCCCATCGATGGTCACGGCACCGCAACCGAACCACAGTCCAGCCAATGAGAACATGGAACCGACCATGCAGCCTCCAGGGGGTCACAATGCAACGGAAGTACTCTTCAGTATAGCGAAGGACCGGGCACATCCCAGACTTCAATTTTTACTACGTCGCCACGCACGAGAGTTGTGACAGGCCGCTCATCCTCCGTCCAATTCACCCGGTCGCGCCATACGGTAGTTTGAACTGTAGACATAGTGGCAGTCGCGACACAGATCTCCGCCGGGGACACCCTTGCTTCGGGCTTCGCGCCGGGCTTCCAGGACGGTCGCCTCCCGGGTCCACAACCGCGAAAACCTGTCCGAAGTGACCTCGCCCACCTTGTTGTGGAGGGAGGTGTCCCACGGACACAGGGTCACCTTGCCATCCCAGGACACCACCGGGGTCGCAAGGGCACCAGGACAGCGCCTGGGCAGGGACTCGTCCCCGCTGTCACAGGGAATGCCCAGCACCTGGGCGACCTCTTCAAGACGCTCCCGAGCCGCAGCATTCGCCTGGAAGTGGTCGTGGTCCGTGCGCCGGAACCAGAGGCCATCCCCCTCGGCGGGCAGTCGGCCTGCCACCTTCCAGGGGTGTTTCAGACGGGGGCCCCAGGTCTCCACGAAGAAGTGGGGGTCCCACTCCTCGGACACGGTCCAGGACGCCACCACCCTCTGGGCCGGACGACGAACCCGCAACAGGTAGTCCACGTGGTGGAGGACCTCGTCCTGGAAGGGGTCGATGCCCTCCCCCCGAATCACCCAGGTCTGGGGCACTGTCCCGTGAAAGCTGGCCACGTCGGCGATCTCGGTGTTCAGCAGGCGACCGTCCGTCTCCAGGACCAGTTGTCCGAAGAGTCGGGTGCGCTCCATGGTCTCAAGCAGGTGCCGAAGAACAAGCACGAACTCCGGGTGAAGGAGCGGCTCACCCCGCCAGGACAGTTGGAGAGTGCCAAAGTGCATCCCCGCAGCCAACAGGTCCTCGACCACTGAACGCACGACCTCGAGCCCCATGAAGCCCCGATCGAACCGGAGATACCCCCGGTTGCGGTACTCATAGAACTCAAAGGGATCCTGGTAGCAGCGTTCGAACGGGCTCGGAGAGTCCGCCACCAGGTCCTCGAAGTGCCGCCGTGCGGTTCGGTGCTGTTCTCCAAACCAGGGCGCTGTGTCCGAGAGTTCCAGGGTCAGCACCCCATCGGGCAGTTCCAGCCCGTGACCCTGGCGCCGCCGCCGCCGGATCTGCTGGCGCACCTCGTCCAGGGCCAGAGAAGCCGCGCCCTTCATGATCTTGCGGGCTGAGTCCGAGGGTCGCCTCAGGTAGCAGTTCTGCATGCAGGGGGTGGAACAGTTCTTCACCACTTCACGCCGTTGACGCAACTCCGAGGAGTGCCAGATCTCTTGCAAGGTCTGCCTGCGGATGTCTCCAAAGGTGCCCTTGAGGAACTCCAACTGTCCGTCGCACATGATCGCCTGGCCATCGGCGTTGATGTAGAGCTCCTTCCATCCGCTCCAGCAGGGAGCCTCCAAGGGCACGAGATGGTCCCGGTAGTAGGCCGGGATGTACTGGAGATCCTCGACCGGGTTCAGGATGCGGTAGCCAGAACGCCCCTGCCGCTGGACCCTTCCCACCAGGTCCTCCACCAGGTTTTCGAGACCAGGCAGGTCCTTTTCCCAGAACCAGAGGTCTCCCGGATCGGTCGGGTCCCCCTTGCCGTGGCGGAACAGGTTGAGAAGCTGCACGCCGTCGAAACCCATCTCCGCCTGCTCGTCCAGGAAACCGGGCAATTCGGCCCAATTGCAGCGGTGGATGAGGGTATTGGCCAGGATCTTCCGCGGCGGGTTCCCCGCCCGTTCATCGGCGTCACGGATGGCGCGGTATCCCCGCAGTGCCCGTTCGTACTGACCCGCGCCGCGGATGTCGTCGTGGATGGGCTGAGGACCGTCCAGGGAGATGTTGAAGTGAAGCCGATCGGTGGGAATGCGCGCCAGCACCTCCGCACGATCGCGGGTGATCAGGGTCCCGTTGGTGGTGACCGTGATGTAGAAGTCCCGCCGACAGGCATAGGTGAGCAGTTCCTCCAGGTCCCGGCGGACAAAGGGCTCTCCGCCAAGGGGATTGAAGATGGACACACCCATGAGAGACGTCTGGTCGATGATCGACTTGATCTCGTCCGTGGTGAGCTCATTGGCCTCGTCGTAGCAGGTCGTGCACATCGTGCACTTGAGGTTGCAACGCAGCGTCACGTTCACGCTGACCATGTCCGGAGGCGCCAGCGAATGGTTCAGCCGCCGAGACAGGTACATGCGCGCGTCGCGCCGGAGTTGGCCCCTCTCTTCCACACACGCAGAGTAGCCCGGACTTCCGGCCTGATACATTCCCGCGGTGCGCGTCCTTGTCGTCTTCCACGGCTGGCTTCCCCGGAAGGACCGTCCCGCAAGCGGGGGCGCTCTGAGGGCATGGCACCACGGAGAGGCCCTCCGGGCTGCCGGCCACGAGGTCCTGTACATCACCCGGGACCAGGACCACGTGGACGGTGGGCCGCCGGTTTTTGCCTCGCCCCGACAGTTGCGAACCTATGCCCAGGCCGTCGCCCCAGACCGCATCCTCTGCGTTCAACCCGAAGAGAGCCCTCACCTGGCCGGCCTGGGGATCCCGGTGTGCGTGGACCTGTACGCGCCCCGCCTGCTCGAAGCCGCCTTCCAGGGAGGGGTGGCCAACGAGGCGATCAACAGCCTGCGGGCCATCGCCGCGGGTGACGAATTCCTGTTTTCCAACCCCCGGCAGCGCTGGTTCTACCTGGGGCTCCTTGCCCTGGCCGGTGTCGATGTGCGCCAGGTCAGCGGCCACGTGGTCCCCCTGGTCGCTCCCCAGGGCCCGCGACGGAGAAAGCCCAAGGGGCTCACCCTGGTCATGGGAGGCGTGTCCTGGCCCTGGCAGGACCCGACCGAGGGCCTGCGCAAGGCCGTGGCGATCCTGAAGAAACTGAAAAAAGGGAAGGTCGTCGTCTACGGGGGGCGCCCCGCCATTGGCGACGCTGATGTGGTCGATCTCCCCTCACGCGTGCCCCCCTCCAAGCGACTCGTCTACGCAGGTGCCACCCCCTGGCCTGAGCTTCTGAAGGCCTACGCAGGTGCCACCGCGGCCCTGGACGTCATGGCCCCGAATCCGGAGCGCGAGGTCAGCCTGGCCTTCCGCCACGTGGACTACCTGGGGTGCGGGCTGCCCCTGATCACCGGGCCCCACCACGCCCTGGCCCCCGCACTGGAGGCCGCGGGGGCGGGCTGGCTGGTCGACGGCGACCCCACCCCGGTGATCGAGGCCCTGGCAGCGGATCCTCCCGAGGCAGAGCGCCGAGGCAAGGCGGCCAGGGCACTCGCCAGGAAAGCCTTCAGTCGAGAGGTCTGCGAAGCCCCCCTGCTGGCGTGGGTCCGGGACGGCACCATTCGGGACCACAGCCCCTCTCCCCTGCCTGATGCGGCGACTCTGGCCGCACAGCTGGCCGAGGCGCGAGGGGAGCAGAACCGCCTGGCAGCTCTCCTGGAGAAAGCCCACCACGAAGTCAACGAGAAGCGAGACGAGGTCACCGCAAAGACCGGCCAGGTCCAGGACCTGATCAGCACCACCCGCCGGCTCTCCAACGCGGTGGCCGACGTCGCGGAGTTTCGTGCCGAGGCTACCCGCGTGCTCGGGGCCGATCGAGACGCCGCCCGGGACGAGGTCCAGACCCTGGCCGAAGAAGTCGCCGACCTCCGCGCCGACGTCGCCAAGAAGGACGCTGCAGTGCGAAGCGTCACCCGCTCCCGGGATCGGCTGCGAGACGACATCCGAGCCCTGCAGGCCAACCTGGAGGATCAGGAGCAGCGCCTGGCGGAGACCACCAGTCGGGAAGAGGACCTGCGAAGCCGCGTGGGAGCCCTCCGGGCAGACCTGGCGGCAGTCCGGGCCGAGCGGGACCGGGTGAGTGGAGAGAGCGAGGGTCTGAGAAGCGAAGGCGCTGACCTGCAGCAGCGACTGGCCTCACTCCAGGAGAGCATCGAGAAAAAAATCCAGGAAGTCGCTGAAGCCAATGGGGAACTCCACCGCATTCATGATCGGGCGGGGCGCTTCGAGTCCGAGGTCGAGCGGCTCAACGGGGAACTCAACGCCATGAGGGCCGAGAACGAGCGGCTCTCCAAGCGCCGCTTCCTGTAGGCATCACTGGTGTCGACGCCCCGGGCTTGGCCCGACCGGCTCGGCTGGACAGCACTGCTGGTCCTGACGGCAGGCGGAATCGGGTTGCGGCTGGCCCGCCTGGACACCATTCCCCTGCATTTTGACGCCCTGCATCCCTTTCACCAGGCCCTGCGCATCGCCCAGGGTGTCGAGTTGCCCTGGCGAGGAATCGGCGGGGGCTTCCGTTTCGGAGCCCTGCAGGCCTGGGTCTCCTTGCCCCTGGTCGTGCTCGGGTCCAGCCTGCGCCAGGTCCTCGGACTGAATGCCCTGGTGCACGGCCTGGGAGCCCTGCCCCTTGGGCTTGCCGGGCGAGCCATGGGCGGTTGGACAGGAGGACTGTTGGCAACAGCGCTGTACGCCTCCTGGCCGATCCTGGTCAGCCATCCCCACCATGGCGCCTACACCTACCAGGCGCCGGTGGCCCTGGCCCTGGCCGCCTGGCTCGCTACCCGTGCCCTGGACCAACACAGGCCCCAGGCGGTGGTCGGCCTGGCCGCAACCCTGGCCGTGGCCATTCACCTGCACCCCTATGCCCTGGCGCCAGCCCTGGGGGCCCTGGTTTTGTGGTCTGGACTGCGTCGTCTCTACAGTTGGCGATTGCTACTGACCGGCGCGGCCACTGGACTCGTCGTGCTGATTCCCATGCTCATCGACAATGCCCAACTCCTGTGGAAACGCCAGGTTCGGGAAGGCGACGTGAGCCTGGTGCAGGACGCCGCCATGGCCAACAGGAGTCCGCTGTTCGTGGTCTGGGACGCGGCCCTCCAGAGTGGAGCCGGTTGGCCACGCTTCGCCGTGCTGGCTTTCGTCCTGGCACCGCTGCTGGCCCTGGGCCTGGCCCTCTGGCGAAGACCGCCCGCTCCAGTGGGGCCCATGATCCTCTGGACGGGAACCAGTCTCGGCCTCTTTCTCGGCCTCGCTGTCCTGCTGGGGTACACCCAGCCGTACCACCTGGCTGTGGTGCTTCCCCTGGGATTCTGTGCCGTGGGTTGGGCGGTCGGAACCGGGGTCAGGTGGACAGGGTCACGGTTTGCAGGCGATTCCGGCAAGCCTGGAATGCTGGGGTCGGTGGGGGTCCTGATCGCTGGCGGTCTGGCCATCGGACAGACGTCGGCCTCCGGCTCCATGCTCCCTGCGCTGAGCCAGCGTCACCTGGGCACCGTGGAACAGGTCACCGATGTACTCCTGGCCGATGCCGACCACCGCCCCCGAACCCTGGCCCTGGTCGCCGAGACCAGCAAGATCACCCTGGGCGACAACGTGGCCTGGCACCTGGAGCAGTGGTTTCGGGGAGAGCCCGACGAGGCCTTTCCCGCCGAACCCGGCTTCAACGAGGCCTGGCCCCGGGCCTATGTGGTGGCTGAACTGAGCCCCGAGGCCTGGCAGATGTGGCCTCCACCGAGCCCGGTGCTGCATGAGCGCACCACACGGGGAGAGACCATTCTGCGACTGCTGGTGTTCGAGGACCTCCGGGAGGCCGCACACTGGATGCGCCAGGCCTGTGGGTTGCAGGAAGCCGGGTTGGAGATCCGCGTGTCCGCCCCCCGGGAGGCCCTGGGGGGAGTGGCTGGAACCACCGGACCCCACCTCAGCCTGGAGCGGTGGGCCGAGCCCTGTGCCCATCCGACCGACCGTCGTTGGCTGGACTGACCCACCACCAGTGAAAAAGGTCATAGGACAATGGCCAAAGAGCACCCATACGATGTCTGAACACTCGAAAGAAACTCTGTTCACTCTCTGGAGCACCCACGGAACCACCCTGGTTCTCGACGGGGACCCGCTCTCCTCGATCCGGCCCGCGAGCCTGGAGGAGCCGAAGAAGGACCGGCTCGAACTCCCGCTGCTGGCGCTCACCGATCAACCGTCCTTTCAAGGTCCGGGCCTGGTCTTGGGCGAGTTGCTGGGCCAGGGGGGCATGGGCATCGTGCATGCGGCCTTCCAGACATCGATGGAGCGGGAAGTGGCGATCAAGCGGGTGCGCCCGGGTGCGCCTGCCAGCGCCCGGCAACGCCTTTTGAGTGAGGCACGCCTCATGGGGCAGTTGGAGCACCCCAACATCCCGCCCGCCCACGAACTCGGGCTGGACGCCGAGGGAGCGCCAGTCATCGTGATGAAGCGGGTGGAAGGTGTGAGTTGGTTCGACCTCCTGCACGAGCACGAACACCCGGCCTGGAGTCACATCGTGGCCGCCAGCGCAGATCGCCTGGTCCAGCACGTGCGGATCCTCCAGGACGTCTGCAGGGCGATTCATTTCGGGCACAAGCGAGGTGTCCTCCATCGGGATCTGAAGCCGGAGAACATCCTGATCGGGGAGCAGGGCGAGGTCTACCTGCTGGACTGGGGACTGGCCGTCAGTCCGGGCCCGGAAGGACTCGTCGGCGCCCCTCTTGCCGGAACCCCCGCCTACATGGCGCCCGAGATGGCGACCCCGGGTATGTCGGTCACCGCCGCGTCCGATGTCTACATGCTCGGGGCCTGCCTCTACGAAGTCCTGGCGGGTCAGCCTCCACACCAGTCTCCGACCCTGGAGAGCAGCCTGGAGGCAGCCTCCTCGGGTGTCTTTCCTCCTCTCCCGGACACGGCTCCCCGAGAACTGGCGGCCCTGGTGCATCGCTGTCTGAACGCCGACCCCAAGGAGCGGGTCTCCTCGGCTCAGCAACTCCAACTGGACCTGGATGTCTGGCTGGAACACCGGGCCAGCCTGTCCATCACAGCGGCGGCCATGCAGGAGTTCGCAGCCCTTCAAGACCTGCTCTCCGAGAAGGACACCGATCCCGCACAGGTCACAGGGGCACTGACCGCCTGCCGTTCCAGCTTCCGCCACGCGCTGGATGCCTGGCCGGGCAACCCTGAAGCCCGAAAAGGGCTGGAAGAGGTCCTGGTCGTGGCGATCCGCAGGGCCGTGGACCGGGAGCGAGTCGAGGCAGCACTGGAAGCACTGGAAGCACTGGAAGCACTGGAAGCCACGGGGACAGGCGAGCAACCCGGACGGACGGATCTCCGGGCCCAGGTCGAACAACTGGCTGGCGACCAGGAAGTACTCCGCGTTCGAACCCGGGCACTGGACACCCGAATCCATGCCCGAGAGCGGACATTATTGACGGTCTTCATGAGTCTGCTGTGCAGCGCACTCAGTGCCACCGCCCTGTGGGTATTGATGAAGGGCTGGGTTCTGACGACAGACCAGGCCCTGCACTTCATCGCCTGGACAACGGTCATCGGCGCGGCCTTTGTCTGGCTGATGAGACGTTCCCTGCTGCGCAGCGGCTTCAACCGGCTCCTGACCCTGCTGTCACTGGGTACAGCTCTGGCGGTGGCCCTCCACCGAGTGGCCGCTCACCAGATGGGCCTCTCCGTGGCGGCGATGCTGATGGGCGACACCTGCTTGCTGCTCCTGGGGGCCATCGCCGTCGCCGCCGCAGCACTGCCCTCGTTCTGGTTCCTCGCGCTGGAGGCGGCCATCACCGTGCTGCTCATCGGGTGGATGCCAGAACACGCGACAGCCGTGTTCAGCATCGCCACCCTGTTCGCATTCGGAACCATCGCCGCCATCCTTGCGGTGGACTTCTGGTCCACAAAGAAGACGGCATGAACACCCGGCCTGCTCCCCCATCGAGCGGCCTTCGACTCAGCCTCTCATTCGCCGGGCATACTCCGGCCAGAGATCTCCCTGCCCCACCTGGTCCAGCCAGGTACGAACCACTGCAGGCGGGGTCTGGTACCAGTTGATGCCACCGCAGGCCTCGCAGGGCCCGACCTCGTCGAAAGCCCCACGGACGTGGGACAGGCGGCGCTGGACCGCGTCGCTTCCCTCCCAAAGCGCCCGAAAGGAACGGTCCGCCAGGCTGCCAAGGTCCAACTCCCCTTCCAGGTCTGCGCAACACATCATCAGGTGACCATCGTGTCGAATCACCGGGGTCATCCACAGCCCCGGACAGGGCTGCCGGGGGGTCGACGGGGAGAGTTCGACCGTGGACTCCCAGGGACGGTCCTGCCAGACCTTGACGTGCACGTGCTTCGCCTCACGCTCCTGGACCCCCTGTTCACGACAGGTTCGCTCGAAGAGCTGGTCCGCCTCCCGCTGCCCCTCTCCCCCGGCGTCCACCGAGAGTCGCTTGACCATGATCTCGCTGTAGCCCTTGCCCCGCCCATGACAGTAAAGGAAGTCCGACCAGTAGGCGATGAACTCGGCCACTTCGTGGTCATTGCCCGGCTGGAGAACAAACTGGAACTGAACATTCAACCGCACATCGTCCATGGGCAACCGGGCCCGTTGCATGACGAAGTGCCGGATGTTTCGACGCACCCGCTCCAGGGCATCCTGGCCCTTGACCCGCTGGTAGGTCTCCGGGGTCACGGCATCCAGGGTGAAGACCATCAATAGCGGGACCTCAGGACGCCTGGCGTAGACCTCGACAATCCGGTCCATACGCTTCGGGTTCAGCACGATGGCGTTGGTGTCCACCCGCAAATACCCGACCCGGTCGTGCATCCGATCCTGGGCATGGGCCAGCATCTCCTCCAGGTCCGGATGCAGCGAGGGATCCCCCAGCCACTGGAAGATGAGGTGGTCGAAGTGGCAGTCATCGGCCACCAGGCCATCGATGATCCGGCGGTAGAGCCCCAAGTCCATCAGGCCCTTCTGAACCCCGTGGATCTGCTCAAACCCCAGATGATGAGGCAGACACATGTTGCAGCGGAGGTTGCACCGGTCGGTCGGCTCGATCTGGAGCACGCCGAAGTTGTCGAGGGACACGTCCACCAGGAAACACCTTAGCTGGTTATGCGAATTGCACGGGAGTTTCGATGGTTCGCACGGTGTCAGGCCTGTTGTTGTTGCTTCTGAGCGTGAGTTGCGCGAACGACTGCCAGGATCTCTGCCAGGAGTTGGCAGAATACGCGACTGAATGCGAGTTGGTTGTCAGCGACACCGAACTGGAAGAATGCAAGACTGAGAACCAGCGCAGAGATCTCGAAGATGGCGAGATGGAACTCTGCGAAGAGTTCAACGACCCCGAGGTCATCCGCGAGGAATGGACCTGTTCCGATCTCGAGGAGTACTGGGCTCCATAGCCCCTCTGACTGGAATCCCAACACCCCGGAGCCCCTCTTCAAAGTGCCTGAGTTCTCCCCGGAAGCCTACGGCCGCTACTACCTTGTCGATCGCATCGCGGTCGGTGGAATGGCCGAGATCTTCAAGGCGAAGACCTACTCAGATGCCGGATTCGAGAAGCTCCAGGTGGTCAAGCGGATCCTGAGCCACCTCTGCGAGAACGATGACTTCATCTCGATGTTCATCGACGAGGCCAAGATCTCCGTCGAACTCCAGCACGCGAACATCGTCCAGATCTACGATTTCGGTCGACTGGGTACGAACTACTTCATCGCCATGGAGTGCGTCGACGGCAAGGACGTCAAGCACATCCTGCGCAAGCTGGCCGAGCGCGGAAAACTCCTGCCCGAGGAATTTGCCGTCTTCATGTTGCACGAGGCCTGTATCGGCCTGGACCACGCCCACAAGAAGACCACCCTCGCCGGCGCCCCGATGCACATCATCCACCGGGACATGTCGCCGTCGAACATCCTTGTGAGCTACTCCGGCGAGGTCAAGATCGCCGACTTCGGCATCGCCAAGGCCGAGGCCCGGGCCTACACGACCAAGGGCGGTGTGCTCAAGGGCAAGTTCGAGTACATGAGTCCCGAACAGGCTCGCGGGGAGACGGTCACCCAGCTCTCGGACATCTTCAGCACCGGGATCATCCTGTGGGAGACGTTGACAGGACGACGACTCTTCAAGACCGACTCCGAGATCAAGACCCTGGAGAAGATCAAGGCCCTGGACTATGGGCCGCCATCCAGCGTGAATCCGAACGTTCCCGCCCGCCTGGACACCATCGTCATGAAGGCCCTGGCCGGAGACCCCACCGACCGGTACCAGAGTGCCCAGGAATTCCAGGCCGCGCTGCTGGACTACATGTACCCCAGTACCCCCACGGTGATCGCACGCAGCCTGGCCCGCTTCATGGAGGAACTCTTCTCCGAGGAGCGAAAGCTGGAGCGCCTGGCCCTGGAGCGGGGCTCCGCCGTGGCCCTGGAGCTTCGAGAGGAGCCCGGGGTGATCGACCTGGAGGCCGAGTGGGAGGAGAGCCCCACTGGCGGAACCGGCACCCTCACCACCACGCGGCCCATGGCTCGGGGTCCGCTGGTGGTCGCCATGGCAGCCATCCTGGGACTGGTCGTCCTCGCGGGACTGCTGATGTTCTCCATGAGGCCTGCGGAAAACCCCTCCCCGGCTCAGCCCCCCGTCCCCCAGATCCTGGCCGCAAGGCTGACGGTCAAGGTCGCCCCCCCGGTCGAAGCGCGTGTCTACATTGGCGACGTGCTCCATGGCACCGGCGCCCGGGTGAGCATCGGGGACCTGGAGACCGGCCAGGTCACCCTTCGAGTGGAGGCCGATGGCTTCCGGACCGTCACGGAGACTGTCGACGTGGAGGAAGGTGTCCGGACCCAACTCGCGGTTTCCCTGGTTCCCGACAGCGAGTCGTCCGACCCGCCTGTGGTCACCCCGCCGTCCATCAAGACGCCGACCACCGTACCCGCAAGGCCCACCACCACGCCCCCGGTCTCGGGGGAGGCCACGAACCCGGTGCTTTCTCCTGGAGAGGTCCCGGCAGAGATACCGGACCCGGTCCCTCCCAGCACAGTGCGATTCGAGTCCTCCCCCCCTGGAGCCACCATTCGGGTGGACGGCCGACGAAAGGGGCAGACGCCTTCGACCTTTGAGGCCGAGCCCGGCAAGACCTACCGGGTCAGCTACCTCCTGGAGGGTCACAATCCCACCAGCTTCACCATCCAAGGTCCTGCCTCGGACACCCTGGAGACCGTCTCTCGCTCCTTGCAGCGAAAGGTCGTCGCCATGGGCAAGGTCAACGTAAACCTGCGAACCGGCTGGGCCACCGTCTACATCGACGGCAAAAAGGTGACGGAGACACCTCTGTTCAACCACGAGTTGGCTACAGGCTCCCACACCATCCGAGTGGTAAACGAGGCACGCGGCCTCGATGAAAGCCGCGAGGTGATGGTCAAGGCTTCCGAGACAGTGAACGTCGCGTTCTGAGGCCGGCTCAGGCTGGAAACCTCTGGGCCGCCTAGTCGATGGACATGAAGATCGTGCCGTCGTGGGGATTTTCGGGGTCGTCCTCCTGACTCAACGCCCAGAACGCCAGTCCGGCTCCAGCCCCACCCACGGCTGCTGGCCGCCGAAGGAGGAGGCGATGAGGGTGGTACTGGGAGCGGGGTACCCCTCTCCAACAACATGCGGGTGAGCACGGCGTTGCTGCTCACATCCAGAGCGGGCGCCTCCAGCGCAACCCGATCGGTGCGGATCTCACCGGCCGAGGTGATGTAGCCAGACACCGCAGGAACCATGTCCAGAATCGCCTGGAGTGGGTCATCCTGGGCATCGGCGGTGAGGGTCTTGGAGAAATGCCCGGAACGAGGGCTGTAGAGTTGGAGGGTGACAAAACCCTCTCCACTCAGGCCGGCCAGCAGCACCAGCGCAGTCTGAGTGTGCTCGCCCAGCGCTTCGTAGAGTTCTTTGGTCTGCCGAGCTCGCCCCACGGGCTTGCTGGAGGCGATCCCCAGCTGGTAGGCCTCCATCCCAAACTGGACCGAAACGCCGGATCCGGGTTCGAGCGCAACCCGGCGACCCGCCCTGTGGCCGAATTCGTCGATGGCATAGACGAAGTGCTGACCGGGTGCCAGGCCCTCGACCCGCACCGGGGCGGTGCCCACCAGGCGACCATCAACCATGACCTCGGGAGCGCCCGGGGAGGCACTGACATCGAGGGCCGCCTGTTCCAGGGAGGCGACCTCCTGGCGCACCTGGTCGAAGCGATCGATGACACGGGGCGGGTAGTTCAACGGATCGAGCCCCCGTTCCGGGGCGAGAATGGCCACCTGTCGCCAGGCCGCGGTCGCAGCCTCCTGGTTGTTCATGCCGAATTCCGCCAGGCCCAACAGCAGCCAGGCCTCGATGAGGTCACGGGTCTCGCCCGTCAGCAGGGCCCCATGGGCCAGGGCCCGGGTGGCCCGCTGCAGCTCTGGGATCGCCTGGTCCGGCTGAGCACGTTCATAGAGCAGCCTTCCGCTGCGAAGCAGATCATCGCCGGCACGCAGGGCCATGCCCTGGACAACCAGGTCCTCCCGACCCGTCAGGCGGCTTCTGACCTCGGCGGGTGTCAAGCCCTCCACGATTCCAAAGAGTTCAAGGGCCTGGACGATCTCTTCTGACAGGACAACGCCCTCGTCAAAGGTCACCTCGGGCACGTGCACGCCCACGACAGCCACCTCGGGCAGCGTGCCAGCCACGGCGGTCGGTACCACAAGAGCGCCGAGCAACAATGTCGTTCCCAAGATACGGGTCACCGCGCCTCCGGGGCGGACCCCGGACCATAGCATCGGGAGCATCCATCCGGCTTTCCCTCGCCTCAGCCCTGCTGCTCTTCACCCTCTCCGGAAGTGCGCGGGCGGACGTGTCTGAAGCTCTGTCGCTGGTTCGCAGCGGCATGGTGTCCGAGGCCCTGAGTGCCGCCGAGATCGAGGTCAAGGCTCACCCACAGGATGTGGAGAGCCACGAGCTCATCATCGACATCCACATGAACCTGGGACTCGGTTTCCAGGTCCAGGACCGCTACGAGGATCTGGCCGCCAGGCAGGGTGAGGCGGCCTGGGCGTGGACCCTGGCCGGTCGCGCACACACCAGGGCCGACGGTGCGCGCGAGGCCTACGAGAGGGCCCTGCGCGCCGACCCCGGCTATGCCCGCGCCCAGGCGGGGCTGGGGGACGTCGACCGCGCAGAGGGCCTGTTCGAAGAGGCGGAACGCCGGTACCGGGCAGCGTTGTCCCAAGACCCAACCCTGGCGGGGGTCTATTCAGCCTTGGGGGGCCTGATGCTGGGCGAGCAACGCCAGGCGGAGGCCCTGGCGGTCTGTCGAGAGGCCATGGTGGCCGTGCCCGACGACCCGGAGGCCTACCTGGCCGCCGCCATGCTGGACCCCAAGAGCGCAAAGACCACCCTGACCAAAGGCACCCGCCACGTGCCCGATGACCCCCGGCTCTTTTCAGCACTGGGCGAGCTCCTGCTCGGGGAGCGAGAAATGCAGGCGGCCAAGAGGGCCCTCGCACGCTCACTGGCTCTCGATCCGCACCAACCGGACCTGGTCGTCACCATCGTGCTGCTGGAAGAGGTCGCTGCAGGCACCTTGAAGCCCGAGGTTCGCGGGGCCCTCCAGAGGGCACGTTCCCTCCTGGAGCACGCGCCCCTGGCGGCTGTAGACGAGGTCAATCAACTCGCCCGTCAATACCCGGACTCCTTTCTGGTCCACCTGGCTCGGGGCCACATCCTGGCCGAGACCCGGGACCTGGCCGGTGCGGAGACCTCCCTTCGCCGAGCGCTCTTGTTGCGTCCTGATGACCCGGAAGCACAGGCGACCCTGGGTCTGCTTCTGCTCAATCGGGGCCAGGTCCAGGAGGCCTGGCAATTGCTGGAGAGCGCCCGACGTCAGCGTCCCCGGGACGTGAGTGTGGCGATCAGTGCCGCCATGGCCCGGGCCCAGGTCCATGGATCCCAGGCGGCAGCCCAGGACCTGGCGGTCACCGCCGATCGCTTTCCCATGGATCCCCGGCCTGTCATGGCCCTGGCGACCCTGCTGAACCAGATTGGAGACCTGGCCGCTGCCTACACAGTCCTGGAGCGAGCCGTGGCCCGCTTCCCCCACCCCAGTCTCCTGTTGGCTGCCGCTGGTGCTGCCCGAGACATCGGCCAGGACGCTACCGCCGCCGAACACCTGCGGACCCTCGCCGACGTCACAGGAGAGACCCGCTGGCGCCAGGCAGCCGACGAACTGGGCTCCTCGAACTGAGCCGACGGCGCGCCCCGTCCTGGAGTGACGTTCAGCCTTGTTTCAGGACGGACAGGACGGCCGGAGTCAGGTGGTCCCTGGACAACCGGAGCGCCCTCAGGTTGAAGCGCGCCACCGTCACCGGCCATGGCGCCGCTGAAAACAGGGGGGCTCCGTCACCCCCAGCCATGTCCGACACCACCTTGAGGACGGAAAAGGGCCGCTCGCCAGCCGCCCGTGCCACTGCAGCCGCCTCCATCTCGCAGATGCCTGCGCCTGCCGCCACCAGGCGTTCTCGGTCCTCCCGCCGTTCCACGGGGGCAACCACCGTGGCACAGACCTGTTCCGACCAGGAGCCGAACGGGGTTGGTGCCCGCACGGGCCTGGTGTCCTCCATCAACCCGTGAGCGGTCACGACCTGGCCGAGGACCAGGTCCCTGGCCAGTCCCCCACATGTGCCCAGGCTGAGTACCCGCCGGGCATCCCGCTGCGACAGGGCCTCCCGCGTCCGACGCTCCGCCTTTGCCGGTCCCACGCCACAGCGCAGGACCCCGACCGCCAGGGGGCCAAGTCGGCCGGAAGTAAAGCGCGGGGTCACGGGCCTGGCATGCTCCAGGTTCCAGATCAACGGCAGCACCTCCGCGGCCAGCGCTCCGACGATCAACCAGTCCAGGGACACCTTCAGGGCAGGAAGCGGGGTGCTTCGGCGGCCGTGGCCAGCCGACAGGACTGTCCCCCCCCTCCCAGCCCGTTTCGACACGCTGCAAAGGCCCGGTAGGCGAGGTCCGTGAGGATCGTGGGCAACAGGCGCAGCCAGGAAACCGCTCGCCAGGGCCATGGCAGGGCCGCAGCCAGGGCCAGCGCGGCACGACTCCTCAGGTACACCTGGCCATCCTCGACATAGACCATCGTGTCCAGCCCCTGAGGAATCTCCGGGTGCTGTTGTCGAAGGGCCAGGGTGGTCGATCCCTGGAGCGGCGCAAAATGCAGGCCATCGTCCGGGTCGGCCCGCAACAGGAACTGAACGAGCCTGTCGCAGACGCCACATTCCCCGTCGTAGAGCACCAGGCGCCGTGGCAAGGGGGTGTCCATGCTCCCAGACTAATCCCCCTGCTCATCAGGCCAATGCCCGCGTCCCCTTTCCGCCTCCAGACGGCGCCGATCCCGCTTGGTAGGACGTCCCCCCACCCGCTGATGCCGATCCCAGCGGCGCTCTGGCGGCGGAGGACTGTGATCCGTGTAGAGCGTCTGGGCCACGGCTGCAGGCCCCCGGCGCTCCGCCAGGGCCACGACCTCCAGGACTCGCAGGCCTCCGGGCGTCAAGGCCTCGACCCGGTCGCCAGGGCCCACCGATCGGGCGGGTTTCGCGACGTTCCCGTTGACCTTGACGTGGCCCCCTTTGCACGCTTCGGTGGCCTCGCTCCGGTGCTTGAAACACCGGGCGGCCCAGAGCCATTTGTCGAGACGAACCTTTTCGCTCATCCGCGCTTGAGGCGACGCAGGAGCCCCCGCACAACCCTCTGGCTCATGGAGTCCTGGGGGCGCATCTGGGACGCCGACTGAGGCTGCTGCACCGGCGTGGTGCCTTCTCGAACCAGGGGCTCGCTTCCCGCTGCACGAATGATCGCCTCCAGGTCATCGTCAGTCCGAACGCCCGAGCCCAGGACGGGAAGGGCCCCATCCTGGACGGACTCCGCGATCAAGGGCCAGAGCCAGTCTGTGGGATCCAGGTCCCCGACGGCGTGCTCGCCCTCCAGGTCCCGCATCACCTCGGTGAAGCCCCGGCCGTCAATAACGACTCGGCTGACCAGGCGACCGTCCTGGAAGCGTGCGTGGCCACCTGCGCCGCGTTCCTCGTCGTAGAACAGGTAGACCGCGTGGGTGGCAAGGCGAGACAGGCCCATCCCCAGGTGGACCTCGAGTTCACGAGAGTCCGGTGGGCTGGCCTGTTCCATCAGCAGCAACCCACCGACCTCGAACAGGCGGAGGGCCACATGGGTAAAGGCCTGGCCCTTCCACTCCCCGTGGCCTACCCGGGGGCCTTCCTCCCCCACGAGAAATTTCGCGTCCCCTCCGGGCGCTCTCGACAGCAGTTCGGCCACTGCCGCCAGCGGCACATGACCCGCAGCAAACAGCCCGGTGTTGCGGTCTGACATGGCGAACCCCTCCCTGAAACCCTATCTTGCCGGGAAGTTGCCGGAGTCGTCCGTGACCCTTGTGCCCTTTATCGGCTTGTTTCTCTCCACTGCCCTGGCCATCCCGGCTTCTTCGCGAATCCAGGAGGTTCTCCAGGAGGAGGCCGGCTGGTCCTACGATGGACTCAAGGAAGGGGTGTCGGTCTACACGAAGGACGTACCCGGCTCCGAGCTCTCGGCCTGGAAGGGGGTCCGCGTGGTCCAGGTCGACCTGGACGTGTTGTGGAGCCTGATCTGCGACGTCGGCAACCACGACCAGGTCAGCGACATGCTCCACGAGACCGTGGTCCTGGCCCGGCAAGGCGATCGGGTCGACTACTACCAGGTCAGTCGGAGCCCTCGTTTCGTCCCGATCTCCGAGAGATACTGGGTGAACTTCGCGGTCATCGCCGAGGACATCGGGGGCGTGAAGGGTCACCACACACGCACCTGGGACAGCCTGGAGGACACCACGCCATACACCCAGGTCATTGAAGGCATTCTGACCCGGTACCCGGATGCCATCCGCCTGGCGGCCACCCACGGAAGCTGGGAGCTCCGTCCCCGGCCCGGTGGCGAGGTCGAGATCATCTACCGGACCTTCAGCGACCCGGGTGGCAGCGTGCCCGGCGGGGTGATGGACTACCTGAGCGGGCGCAGCCTGCCGAACAACATCCTGCAATTCGAGGAAGCTGCACGTGCTCGCAGCCAGTAGGAACCCGTCCTGGCCGTGGGGAAGGCGCCGGCCGTAGCAGGGTGCCGCGACCGAGATAGGAGCCGACCATGAAGCCGGAAACCCACCTTGGCATCGACCATCGCCTCTGTGGTGAGCCGGTCTCCCTCTCCCCGGGAGCGGCCAGCGTGCGCTTCGTCGCCACCGCGGAAATGGCGGCCGATGACCAGGGGCTGGTCCACGGCGGCTTCATCTTCGGCCTGGCCGATCACGCCGCAATGCTGGCGGTCAACCACCCTCATGTCGTCCTGGGTGCCGCAGAGACCCGTTTTGTGGCCCCGGTTCGGGTGGGTGACGAGGTCACGGCCACCGCCACACGCACCGAGCAGAAAGGTCGAAAGCACGTGCTGGAAGTGACGGCCAGTGTCGGCGAGGCGGTGGTGATGACCGGGACTTTCACCGCATTTGTGCTGGACCGCCACGTCCTGGGGGATCGGGCCTGAGCGAGGCTCTATAGGAGGAGCCAGCCGAACTGAACCACGCCGGAATGGCCCACAGGCAGGGTCGGGTCCTCGGTGATGGCCATCTCCCAGGACAGCCCCGTCCACATCGGCTGTTCATTCACAGTGGCCCAGTAGGCCGACACCCCGGCGGCGACAAGTGTCCAGGCGTCCCCCGCTGCCACCCCAGTGGTGGGATCGTACCGCTGGAAGGTCACCACAGGAGAGATGTGGTCGATCCCATTGATCGGGACGTCCAGGTCCATGGAAAACGCAGCAGCTCCCCCGAGGAAACCGACCCGTGCGTCCGGAGCATAAGACTTGCCCCCGAGTCCCTCCACCAGCACACGAGCGGGTCCCCACCGTGCCACTGCGCTGGCCTGCCAGGCCATGATGGTGGTTTCGTTCTCCAGCCCCTGGAGACCGTAGAGCAGGGTCGCCCGGAGCTCCAAGGGCTCCACAGGGGTGACCCGCAGCCGCCCGATGAGGCTCTTTCCCAGGTTGTTCTCCACACTTCGCCAGCCGGTTCCATTGGCAACCATCGCATCCAGCGCCACCGGCACCGGCTCTTCGAGCTCGGCGGTGTAGAGCAGGCCCAGGTCAAAGGCGGGAATGACACCCGAACGCCGCCCCAGGTCCATGAAGGCGCTGGGATGAGGCACATGGAAGCCCGGGTCGCGGCCATAGATGTCCCGAACCCCAAAGGTCACCATCTGGACGCCAGCCACCACGGTGTGGCTCACAGGGCCCGTTTCGCCACGCATCGAAACAAAGGCAAAGGGCAAGAGGGGCTCCCAATCCCCTGCGTAGCTGTCGAGCCGCAGGCTCGCCCCCGTCTCTCCGACGGGCACCAGGGAGACAGCGCCGTTCTGACGGATATCGATGACGAGCAGAGAACGCAGGGCGGGAGAAGGCCGATATTCGATCCCGAAACGTCCGCGGCTCACCCCGAATCCCATCTGGGATTCTCCCGTGCCCATGGCCTGGAGGTCTGCACCCGACAACTCGAAGCGCAACTCGCTGTAGGGCTTGAAGAACCGCTCGAGAGGGACCTCCTTTTGCGCCTCAGTGCTCTCCTCTTCAGCCCCGTTGTCTTCGCCCGCCGGAGGCCTGGGTGTCTGGGCGGCCAACTCGGGAGCCGCCCCAACGGCAAACAAAAGCAACAAGAACCCCACCCCAGGAAAGCGCTTTCGGGGCATTGATGTCTCGCCGTCCTCGGTCTTCATTGTCCTGTGTCCCCACTTGGCCAGACCACGTCGATAAGCTGGGCAGTGCCAGCGTCATCGACGATCTGAACCACCCCGAAACCCTCGGCGACCCACCGCCTCTCGCCGGTCTCCAGTTCCCGCAACTTGACCGTCTCGAAGCGACCGGGAGGCAGGTCCAGGAGTTCCTCTTCCTCCACCTCCATCGTGCTCGTGCGGGTAGCCACGTCCTTGATCTCGCCACCTCGTACCCTGACCACCTCTGTGGTGGTGGTCCAGCTGTCGCCCTCCACCAGTCCATCGACCCACCGAACCACCGGTGGGTCGTAGAAGTCCAGGTCCAGATCTTCCTCCGCGCCAAAGACCACCTGTCGCAAGGCCACCTCGTCAGCCGTGCAGATCCAGGAGTGGGTGGTCAACTCACCAGTCGTGCCTCGTGCCAACTGGTATTCATAGCCACTCTCGGTGGGAGTAAGGGTCTGCGACCAGCCACAACTGCTGCAGGACCCATCGGAGTCCATGCGCAGGCGCAGCCCTTCCAGGGCGATCCAGGCATACCGCCCACAGGGACCCTCCAGGGCCATTGGCTGACCCTGCTGTCCTGTATCGGTCACATCCAGAACGGTGTAGCAAGCCAGGGAGAAGGCGAGAAGAGAAACCAAACGACAGCTCCAAAGTAATTGACACCGTATACTTAGACCCCACAAGGGGTCCAGAGGCGCTATCATCTAGAAGGAAAATCGAGGACTGGCATGGGTACCCTGCTGTTTAGTTTTCTGGCTTCCGGCATCGCCCTGGGGGCCACGGGCGAAACCGGATCAATCGTGCTGGATGTGGGCGAACCCGTCGACCTGGGCACCGGCGGAGGCTGGGGAAAGGCCTTCCCCAGGGGCGATGGTGACTGGTGGCTGGTGACCTCGAGCAACCATGAGTACCGGCTCTGGGAGTTGAGCGCTGGGCTCCTGGCAGGCCCGGAGAATGACACCAAGGGGCTCACCGGCAATCTCTACCCCTGCGTCGACCACGCGATGAGCGTCTGCCCTGACGGGACCTACCTGCACGTGTGCTCCGGCAACGTGGAGTCGGACGACGATTCCGCCTACTACTTCAAGTACGACTCGGACTTCGAGATCTTCGAAGACGGGATCATCGCGGAGCGCGACCCCGACTACCGCTACAACGATGCGCCCATCCTCTGCATGGGAGGCCTCGAGGGAACAGTCTTTCACCCCAACATCGAGGAATGGGCTCCCTTTGTGACCCTGGACGGCGGGGCCTGGACCGATGACCCGCCATTCACGGTGAATCCCGTTCCACCGATCCCTGGCAACGCGCTGATCTACGAAGATTTCTCAGACACCGTGTTGCGCTTCGGTGGCGAGATGAACGTCGACGACACCCTGACCATCGACCGTCTGCAGGTCGGGGTCAACCAACCCCTGGATCGCACCCAGATAGGAATGCTCGGGGAAGACTACGAGGTGTACTGGCCGCAGAGTGTCGAGCAAGTGGCCGACATCTACTTCCTGGCCCACATGGGGCGGCCGAAGAACCAGGACTGGTACGAGGACCTGGGCAATGTGTACCTGGCCATCTTCGACGACCAGTTGAACGTCATCGAGCAGGTACAACTCACCTACTACGAGCCGGAAGACGTCGGGGCCATGCGCCCCTTCATCACCATCCAGGACGATGTGCTCCTGGCGGTCTTCGACGCCCCCCAGGGGGCAGGAGCCGCCCCCAGGCCCTTTGGCCTGAAGGTCTTGCTGGACCTGGACCAGATCGCCGACGGCAACCGTGCGCCAACAGCCGATGCCGGTCCGGACACCGACGTCGTCCTGACCGAGGCTGCCCTGCTCGACGGACGAGGAACCTCGGACCCGAACGATGACCCCCTGAAATGGGAGTGGAGACTGTTGCAGACTCCCGACGACTCGGCTCTGACGAGCGAAGATCTGAAGGGATCCTCCAGCGAGTTGGGGCTCTTCTTTCCCGACGTGGTGGGAAGGTACAAGCTGTCGCTCACAGTGGACGATGGCACATGGACGGACAAGGCAGAGACCGTCGTGAATGTCATCCCTGCCGTGGACGAGGACCTGCTGGCCGACGAACCCCCGGTGGCCATCGCCACGGGACCGGACCAGGCTGTGACGGGCGACGAAGCCGAGATGGATGGGGGTGCCTCCTACGATCTTGATGGCGATCGACTCGACGTGGTCTGGAGCCTGTTGTCGGTGCCCGAAGCCTCCGCTGTGACCGACGCCGACCTGATCGAGCCCACCAGGGTCAGTTCCAGTTTCGTGCCCGACGTCGTCGGCGACTACACGCTGCTGCTCGTGGTAGATGATGGGCAGCGCACCTCCACCGACGTGGTCGTGGTCACCGCCATCGGTCGCTACCAGGGCTGTTCGGCCCTGCCGGGGCAGACGGGTGGCAAGACGCTGTTGTTCTCCCTGCTGGTGGCCCTGGCGTGGGGAATACGTCGCCGAGACGACCAGTGCCCTGAGCCAGGCAGCCTGAGCTGTCCCGGTTGAACAGCGGCCTTCTGGTTGGCCGCCGCTTGCAACCCCACAGCCAGAACACGCGCTGCAGCCGTTCTACAACGGGAGGGGTGAAACCCCCATCATCCATCGGTGGGCCCCGAGAAGCATGACCACGTAGAGCCCCAGGCCCGCGGGGATGTGCCCGGACTCTACCTGGGCCAGCGAGAACGACGCCCGCCCCTCCACCATGGCCACAAAGGGAACCAGGGAGGTGCGTCCGTAGAGTGCCTCCCAGCGCTCCGGTCCCAGGGATTGGCGTCTGCGCCAGTCGATGTGGGCCATGCCACCGAAGGCCAGGATCGCGAACCCTCCGAACAGGAGGACCGCGGCCAGTTCCCCATTCGAGGGCAGGTGGACCAGGGACCAGGTCGCCCAGCCCCACAGGGCGGGGTGTCGTGTGACGGCCTGGAGGCCCTGAAGTGGCTGCTGTTCACCGGGGGCGCCCTCGACTTCGGGGGTCACCTTGCCGGTGCCCAGGTCAGGGGTGGCATAGCCCGCAACCCAGAAGATGCAGACGAGGGGCATCACGACAAGGGGGATGTGTCGGGTCCACAGGGGCGCGGACCAGAGTTCCACATAGGGCGCCTTCTCCCAGGCCTCCCAGGCCCACCACAGCGCAGCCAGAACCAGGATCGAGTAGGCCACCTGGAAGACCCTTTCAGACAGGGCCGCCACCAGGCGACTCCGGACCGGGGGACTGGAGAGCAGGAAGTGCAGGCCCACAAAGGCGACCATCCCGAGCGCCAACTGGAGGAGCGACCCGTCCTCCACGGGTTCTTCCTCGAGGGCGTCTGGCAGGGAGGCAATGGCCTCCACAAGGTGGGTCAGCGTGGTCTCGGGCGGCTGGAGAGACGGCATCCTCCCGGGCTTGAACCCGACGACCACATCGGCGTCGGGTACCTGGATCGCCCGCTTCAGGTAGGCCTCGTCAGCTGGCAAGACCTTGATTCGGCCCCCAGAGGAGACCTTGCGGCGGCTTCCAGCGAGTCCCTGGAAGGTGGGCCCAGGGCCCGCACGGCCGTCGAGGCTGTGGCAATCGATGCACCCGTACTCCTTGAGGATCTGGACCCGGGGAGTGGCCTTTACAGGGAGAGCTTCGGTGAAGTGCTTGGGCTGTGCCCAGGCCGCCGATGGGCCCGGTCCGAGAAATCCCGCCAGGATCACCAGCAGCAGAGATCGGCGCAGAAAGAGAGCACTCGAAGAGCACACTCCGCGGACACCCGCCCACAGCAGGCACAGGTTCAATGGACGCACCTGTCCAGGGTTCTGGCGTGACCGATGCCGTGGCTGCTCTTCACCCGGACCTCCGTGACCCGGTCTGTTGTGGCAAGAGGCGGACTGCGGACCCCACCAGCGCCGGGGAGGGTGCCCGTGTCGGCCCAGAACCCCTGGTTATCGAATTCAGACCTGTGCTGCCTCCAGGGACTGGAGACTGTGGCTCACTCTGCTACTGGCCTGGACGGGGGGGAGCATCGCCGGGCCCACGGCGCATCGTGGGACGGTCCGGGATCGCGTGGTTGATCACCCGTTGTCGAGAAGGCCGCTGGTTGCACTTCCAGACATAGATCCCGGTCCTGGGGTCGAGCTTCCGGCGCAAACGCCAGCACCTCCCCACCCTGGCTGGCAGCGGTGTGTCAAAAGCCTCGCCGTCTCCATCCGGAACCCAGCCACTCAGCTGTTCACCCGCCCGGAGGATGACGCCAAGATGGCCACTGGTGGCGGGCAGGTCCCGGGCACAGAGGGCCATGTGCGGGGCGCATCGCACATAGGGAGCGACCGCGGCCAGGATGATCGGTGGATCGACCATGGTGTAGTCGAAGAGCGTGATGTCCTGGGGCAACGATTCCTGGGCCCATTCCATGGACCGGATCGGCAAGCCGCCGCCGGAACCCACCCACGAGTCCGTTCCAGGGACCCGGATCTGGTGGTAGGACGGGTCGACCGAGGCAAAGGGGCTTGAGGACCAGAAGACCGCTGCCAGGCCCGCCGCCGCGATGGCCGGTCCGCCCAGCACAGACTGGGCGACCACGGCAACCGCGCCAGGAGCCGCCAGCGCATGGGGTTGGAGGTAGCGATTGCCATAGTGAAGTCGCAGCGTCGGGCTGACCGATGACCAGTAGACCAGCACCAGCGCCAGAGCGGCAAAGCGACTGCGGCGCCCCCTCCAGGTCCAGAGCAAGAGGAAGGGCAGCACAAGGACGGCGGCCCCCCAGACATAGGAGGTGTCAGGCCAGATCAGGGGCACACCATTGATGAACTGCGGGTCCAGCAGCCCCCCATCCTTGGGGGCGAGCTGGGTAAAGACCCGCCACAGAGACGGCAGGAGCAGCCACCCCGCGTCGGCCCGACCCAGGGCAAACCCGGTCTCGACGTAGGCCTGGAAGCCATCCCCCACCACGTTGATGGGGGTCCGGATGAGAATGCCCTCCAGGGACAGCAGTTTCACCGGCAACTGACCCACCACCCAGTTCAGGACTGGCAGGGGACCCAGCAGGAACGCCACATTCACCCATCTCCACCCGGCCTTCCCCTGCCCCCAGGCCAGGGTCCACACCGCACAGATCCCGAGGGTGGCCAGGACCAGTGGAACCTGCTTGGGGTCCATGGAAATGGTCAGGATCCCGACCAGCCCCGTGGCCACCGCCGCCCAGCGGGCGCCCCCACGCACAAAGAAGAGGGCCAGCCACAGGAGTGTCAGATCCAGGAACGCTGTCACGGGGTAGGACGTGAAGCTGTGGCCCACGTCGATGGCCAGGATCTGGCGCAGTCCCAGCCAGGCGCCGACGAAACCAGCGGCCCGGCCCACCATGAGCCGGCCCAGCCCGTAGAGCGGTATCGCCGACAACACCGTGGCCACCATGGACAGCTCTGTGCCCACCCGGGGCACGGAGACAGCGTCCTCTGCGAAGAGGCTGATCAACCAGGGGTAGCCCGGGTAGCGATCCTCAAAGGCCAGCCCCCAGTTGCCGGTCTCAAAGGCCAGGGCCGAACCCAGGTAGTTGCTGGCGTCGGGCCCCGCGGGCGCCCGGAGGGGGGACAACTCCGCCCAGCAGGCCCACAGCGGTCCCTGGACCAGCCAGAGGACCCCCAGCACCAGGACACCGTCGAACACCAGGCCCGCACGGGGGTGTTCAAGCCCGGCCCTCAGGGCGCCGGGCAAGGACGCGTGGACCCTCTCCTGGACCCCGGGCCACCCGAAGCGGTGCAGTGCCCAGACCACAAGGGCCACGACCACCACCCCCAACTCCCAACCATGAAGGGCAAACTGCTGCAAAGAGAGTCCTCGTCCAGAGAGACGTCCAGTCCCGAATCACACCACAGACGGCCGGGGTCCCCTACCCTCGTGGCGCCTGTGGTCGGTGCCCGGGTGGTTCAGATGGGGCGCCTCGTTCCAGGATCCGGAGCGTTCAGCGCAGTTACTCCACGAGGAACAGCACTGGTCCCCGGGTGTATTCGCAGAGTGCGGCCTCGAATTCCACGTCCAGGGTGCCGCTGGTTTCGTCGCCTGTCAGTTCAGCGCTGAAGCTGCCCACCACTGGATCGTCACCGGATTCCAGGGTCACCACCTCGTCGCTCAGTCCCCATTGGCTCACCTCAGTGTCGACCCAATCGTCTTCCGAGTCGACTTCCAGGACGCAGCCCTCGGGATCCCAGCCCTCCAGTGGACTTTTTCCCAGCCCATCGTTCCACACGAGCGAAGCACTTCCTTCCCAGCTCCCCTGCCAGTTGGCCCGGTCTGCAGGAAGAGAATCGACTGACTCGTAGAACTCAGCGCTCAAGACGATGCCCTCCTCGGGCTCCCAGTCCCCCCAGATCTCGTTCATGAAAGTGGTGAAGGCCGCACAGTGTTGTTCCAGGGAGTCGCCTTCCTCGACCGCTTCCAGCAGTTCTCCATGGACGTCCATGAGCTCCTGGAAACAGTCGAATTGTCGCGTCGACACCACCAGGCTGTTCAAGTAGTAGTGGTCGCTGTCGAAATTGAAGGTCTGAGTCTCCAGGCTCAGCAGCCAGACTTCCAGTAGGGGATCCGTCTCTGCCCAATTCCACCGTGCCGTCTCGGCGGACCAGCTCTCCTCCAGTCTGCCGGTGGGATCCACCAGGTCGGTGATGGTGAACTCGGCGGACCCGCTGTTCAGACTGCCGCAGGCGCCCAACAGGAGCGTGATCAACATGGGGCATTGAAGCGCCCCCGACCGGAAATTTGAAGGGCCTGGGGCCGTGGGACCCACAGAGCCCGGTGGCTGCTTCCACCAACTCGGACGCGTCGCTCGAGCGCCCCAGTCGTGGCCAGGCGCTGTGCCATGATCCGGCCATGTTCTTCCTTCACACATGGCCATTGATCCTCCTCGCTGGCTGTTCCCCAGACGACCAGGACACCCACGACTCGATGGACACGAGCACCGAGACCGACACCGACACCGACACCGACACCGACACCGACACCGACACCGACACCGAC
>CAZMNK010000026.1:0-12768 GCA_964567625.1 uncultured Enterobacterales bacterium
GCCTGCTGCCGCGGTGGAAGACGCCAGGGATGCCCTGGCACGATGGTGTGGCGCCCGCAGTCGGGATGTCACCTTCACCAGTGGGGCCACCGAGGCCAATCACGCGGTGCTGCGGGGTGTCCAACGCCCAGGACGTCCTCGTTGGCTGGTCTGCGCGGTGGAGCACCCCTCCTGTCTCGCCCCAGCGGGCGCTCGGGGAGCTGAGATCGTGCCGGTGAATGATCGGGGACTCGTCGACCTGAACTGGCTGGCGGAGCACCTGGGCCCCGATGTGGCCGGGGTGTCGATCATGGCTGCCAACAACGAGACCGGGGTCTGTCAGCCCCTGGACGAGGCCCATGACCTCTGCCGGGCGGTCGATGCCTGGCTGCACGTGGATGGGACCCAGGCGCTGGGACGGGTGGCGGCACCCACCGCCTGGGATCTGCTCACCCTGAGCGGGCACAAGGCTGGAGGTCTAAAGGGTGCCGGAGCCGTGGTGGTGCGTCCGGACACTGCCTGGACCCCTCAGTTGCTTGGGGGAGAACAGGAGCGGAGCCAGCGGGCGGGTACGGTCAATGTGCCGGCCGTGGTGGCCCTGGGCACGGTGGTCTGTCTGGAATCGCCGGGGCTCGAGGCGCTGCGAAATCGTCTTCAACAGGAAGCGGAGCGGCTGGGGATGGTGACGACGGCGCCCCAGGCCCCTCGGCTCCCCAACACCCTCCACCTGCGTTTGCCAGGCATTCCGGGGGAGACTCTGGCCCAGGCGCTTGACCTGGAGGGGGTCTGTGCCTCCACTGGCGCGGCCTGTGCCTCGGGGGCTTCCAGGCCCAGTCCGGTTCTGGCGGCGATGGGCCTGCCCCCGGAAGAGGGGCTTCGCCTTTCCCTGGGCTGGTCGACCACGAAGCAGGATGTGGCAGACGTGGTGACGGCACTCCAGCGCGTCGTGCCTCGCTGCCAGGATGCCTTTGGGGTGATGTCATGAGAGTCGTGGCAGCCATGTCTGGCGGTGTGGATTCTTCGGTGACCGCGGCGCTTCTCCAGGAGGAGGGTCACGAGGTCATCGGCGTACACATGAAGCTGCACGATGCCGATCCCGACAAGGCCGGACACTGTTGTGGCCTGGACGACGCCCTCGATGCCCGACGGGTTGCTGACAGCCTGGGAATCGCCTTTCACGTGATGGACCTGCGAGAGGCCTTTCGAAGGTCTGTCATGGAGGACCTGACCAAGAGCTACCTGGCCGGTCACACTCCCAACCCGTGCATCCAGTGCAATGGGGTGTTGAAGTTCCAGGTGCTCCTGCAGCGTGCCCTGGCCCTGGGAGCAGAGCGGCTGGCCACTGGCCACTACGCTCGGATCGGTCCCGGCCCCGGCCTCTATACCGCGAGGGATGACGCCAAGGACCAGACCTATTTCCTGTTTCCCCTGTCCAGGAAGGCGCTGGAGCACACCCTGTTTCCGCTGGGCGGGATGACCAAGGCCCAGGTTCGAACCCATGCGGAACGCCTGGGGCTCGTCACTGCAGCCAAGCCGGAATCCCAGGAGATCTGTTTTCTTCCCGATGGAGACCATGCGGGCTTCATTCAGCGGCAGCGCCCGGAGATCGACGGATCCGGACCGATTGTGGATGCGAGCGGTAAGGAACTCGGGCGACACGACGGCTATTTTCGCTTTACGGTGGGCCAGCGTCGGGGTCTGGGCGTGGCCATCGGGTCCCCGGTCTACGTCTCCCACATCGACCCGGAGACCTGTACGGTCGTCGTCGCCGGCGGGGAGGAGCTCTGGCACAATGGGCTGGAAGCCCGCGCCTGGACCTGGTTCGATCGACCGACGCCAGACGAACCCGTGGAGGCCCGTATCCGGCACCAGGGCCACCGCATTGCCTGTCGGGTGGGCTCCGGAGAATGCTGCGAGATATCCTTTTCGTCGCCCGCATGGGCAGTTGCTCCGGGACAGGCCGTTGTCGTCTACCGAGGGGACCGGGTGCTGGGGGGTGGATGGATCAGCCGAGCGATCACAGCGCCTTGAGAGAGGCGCTCCAGGAGCGCCTGGGGTTCACCTTCGAGGACGCTGCGCTCCTGGAACTCGCTCTGACCCACCGTTCCTGGAAGGAGGAACATGGGGGAGGGGACAACGAACGCCTGGAGTTCCTGGGTGATGCTGTGGTCGAACTCCTGGTGACAGAACACCTGGTCGCCCGCTACCCGGAGACCCCGGAGGGAATCCTCTCCAGAATGCGGGCCCGCCTGGTCTGCACCACCAGTCTCGCCGACCTTGGCCGGGCCTGGAACGTGGGTGTTGCACTCCAGTTGGGGCGCGGTGAGGCTGCGAGTGGGGGGGCAGACAAGGACAGCCTGTTGGCCAATGCCGTCGAGGCCGTCCTGGGAGCCATCTACAGTGATGGGGGACTGGAAGCCTGCAGGAAGGTGCTCGAGCCGCAGCTGGAGCGGGTACTGGCCAGCGTGCAGGACCCGTCGGGATTTGGTGTCGACCCGAAGAGCGCTCTCCAGGAACTCACGATGGCCCAGTGGAAGGTCATGCCTCGCTACGCGGTCATCGCCACGGATGGACCGCCTCATGCCCGGCGCTTCCAGGTCAAGGTCACCGTGGGGAAATTGGTCACGGCCTCCGGTTGGGGAACGAGCAAGCAGGATGCTCAGCGGGAGGCTGCATCCGTCGCTCTCGTGAGTCTGCGGGCGCAAATCTCGTCCGGAGAATAGCCACTGGCCCGCTATTGTGGGGACAGATGTCCGGGTCCAACCATCGCTGCGGCTCCATCGCCATCCTGGGACGGCCCAACGTGGGCAAGTCCACGTTCATGAACCGGGTGTTGGGCGAGAAGATCAGCATCATCAGTCACAAGCCACAGACCACCCGGAACCGCATCGCTGGCATCTACAACGCCGAAGGCGTCCAGATGATCCTGGTGGACACTCCAGGGCACCACGAGGCCTGGACCTCGCTGAACAAGATCCTGGTTGAGCAGGCCGAGTCCGTCCTGTCCGAGGTCGACGCTGTACTCGTGTTGGTGGACCTGGTGCCGGCCATCCGGCAGGTCAGGAAGGACGGCAAGATTCTGTCCAGAGGGGAAGAGGTTCTGCTGGAGCGCATCAGGGCGGCCAAGGTGCCGGTCGTTCTCGGTCTCAACAAGGCCGATGCCGTCGCAAAGGACCTTGTTCTGCCGGTCATCGCCGCCTGGCACGAGTCGGATGTCGGGTCATTCGAGGCCATCGTGCCCTTCTCCGCGCTCAAGGGCGGAGGCATTGGCGATGTGGTGGCCGAGCTGGTTCGTCTGCTCCCGGAGCGTCCACCGCTGTTCCCCGTCGACCAGATGGTGGACAGTACCGAGCGATTCGTGGTGGCCGAGATCGTCCGGGAGAAGCTCTTCCACCTGTTGGACCAGGATCTGCCGTACGCCACAGCGGTGGACGTGATGTCCTTTGAGGAGTCCGAGCGGGAAGGAGAGCGGGCCTTTGTGCGCATCGAGGCACGGGTCCTGGTGGAGCGAGACAGCCAGAAGGGGATTGTGATTGGAAAGGGGGGATCGATGCTCAAGCGCATCGGAACCCTGGCCCGCAAGGACATCCAGCGCCTGCTGGGTTGTGGGGTCCATCTGCAACTGCTGGTACGGGTCGAGCCGGGCTGGTCCACCAATCCGCGCATCCTGAGTCGGCTTGGTCTGAAGGGCTAGGTCCGGTGCCGCGTTAGATGGCGGACCGTGTCCCGTCTCCCCGTCATCGCCATCGTTGGCCGGCCCAATGTGGGCAAGTCGACTCTCTTCAATCGCCTGATCGGTGGGCGGCCGGCGATCGTGCACGATCGACCAGGGATCACACGGGACCGGCACTACGAGACGACGGACCGGTGGTGTGACCGGGAGATCCTGTTCATCGACACCGGGGGGTTGGAGCCGGAGCCGGACGACGATCTCTTTGCCTCCATGCGCGTGCAGAGCCTGGCCGCCGCCGAGGAGGCCGATCTCGTCCTCTGGATGGTCGATGCACGAGCGGGAATGACCCCGCTGGATCGCCAGGTCGCGGACATCCTGCGGGGAAGCAGCCGGCCTGTTCTGCTGGTCGTGAACAAGGTCGACGTGGCCAGCCTGGAGCATGACGCTCTGGAATTCCATAGCCTGGGAATGAAGGAGTTCTTCACCATTTCCGCAGAGCACAGTCGGGGACTGGCGGAGTTGATGCTCCGGATTGCAGAGCTCCTGCCGATGGACGACGGCGTGGAGGAGGTCGCTCCCGAGGACACGTCCGGCGAGATGCGAATCGCGGTCATCGGGCGGCCGAACATCGGCAAGAGCACCTTGATCAACCGGATGGTGGGGGAAGAACGGCACGTGGTTCACGACATGCCGGGCACCACCATGGACGCTGTCGACAGTCCCTTCGAGGTGGAAGGCAGGCACTATGTCCTGGTGGACACGGCTGGCGTTCGCAAGAAGCGCCGAATTTCCGACCAGGTCGAGGGCTTCGCGGTCTCTCGGGCGATTCGCGCCATCGAGCGTTGCCATGTGTCCCTGTTGATGATCGACGGAACCCTGGGGGTGACCGACCAGGATGCACGGCTTGCTGCGCACGTGGTCACCCGTGGCCGCGCCCTGATCCTGCTGGTGAACAAGTGGGACCTGGTCAAGCTCGACCCGGAGCGTTCCTCTCGGGACATCAAGGACGAGATCCAGCGCAAGCTCCCCCATGCTCCCTGGGCACCGGTGCTCTACCTCTCGGCCCTGACCGGCAAGGGGGTCCACCGAATCCTGGACGAGGTGCACCGGGTCTACGAGAACTTCGACACCCGGGTCTCCACGGCCGAGTGCAACCGATTCCTTGCCGCTGCGGTCGAGGGCCACAGCCCTCCGCAACGTCATCACCGCCCGGTTCGGTTGAACTACATGACCCAGGTACGGGTCCGTCCGCCGACGTTCATGATCAGTTGCAACACCCCGGAAGGCGTGGTGCCGGCCTATCGCCGGTATCTGCAGAACCGACTGCGCGAATTCTATGGGTTCGAGGGCACCCCTATTCGCATTCAGTTCAACAAGAAGCGCCGGCCTGGCAAGTCTCACGAGGAGTCCTGATCCGTGGGCAGCGTCCGCATTCTCGAGGACCACCTGGTCAATCAGATCGCTGCGGGCGAGGTCATTGAACGGCCGGCTGCGGTGGTCAAGGAACTCGTGGAGAATGCCCTGGATGCGGGGGCAGGGACGCTGAACCTGCGCCTCAAGAGTGGTGGGCGACAGCTCATCCAGGTCCAGGACGACGGCATTGGCATGGACCGGGATGACGCGCTGATGTGCCTGGAGCGCCATGGCACGTCCAAGATTCGCACGGCCGATGACCTGCACAAGGTCGGCAGTCTGGGCTTCCGTGGGGAGGCCCTGCCGAGCATCGCCTCTGTCTCCCGCTTTGAACTGGTCACCCGTCCTGGGGACCAGGAGGTGGGCACCCGTGTCGTCATCAGCGGGGGTCGGCTGGAGGCCCCCGAACCCGCCGCCTGTCCCCAGGGAACCCGGGTCACGGTGCGGCAGCTCTTCTTCAATGTGCCCGCCCGGCGGAAGTTCCTGCGGACGGTCCCCACCGAGCTTGGACACTGCGTCGAGGGTGTGGTGCGCCAGGCCCTGGTGCACCCCGAGGTGGACTTCACCGTCGAACACGAGGGGCGGAAGCTTCTCCGGGCACCCGCTGCCTCCAGTCGACAGGCGCGCGCAGCGGACCTGTTGGGGGAGCACGGGAAGGCCCTGTTCGAGGCCAGCTGGGGAGAAGGCCCCCTGGAGATCGAAGCCCTCTTGAGCCCGGTCGGTGTCCACCAGGCCAGCCCGCGGGGTTCGATGTACCTGTATGTAAACGGGCGCTTCGTCACCGATGCCCTGATGCGCAGGGCCGTGCGGGACGCCTATCGGCACGTGGTGCCCAAGGGCCGATACCCCGTGGGAGTGATCGAGGTCCGATTGCCCCCGGACCACGTGGATGTGAACGTTCACCCCACCAAGATCCAGGTGCGGTTTCGCCATGCGCGGGACCTGGAGCGAGCCCTGGCCGAGGGGTTGCGTGGGGCCCTGGAGAGCCACGGGATTCGGCGCAACCTGGTGGAAAGGTCTCGGGATGAACCCGTGGAGCCCGCTCGTTCAGAGCCACTGCCCCTGACACAGGCTCGGGCAGGCGTGGCTGGGGGTTCAGAGGAGAGGGAAAGGGGCACCCTCGGTGACCACGAGCCCTTGCCCGCAATGCCACCCGTGGCAGCCAGTCCCCCCATTCAGATTTCCCAGGGGGTTGGGTCCCACGCCCATTCTCACCACCACCACGCCCCTCGTCCGGTTTCCGAGGAAGCGCTGGACCCCGAGGCGCTGTTGCCCGTGGGCAGCTTTCAGGACCTGCGAGTCATCGGCCAGTTTTCCCGGACCTATGTGCTCTGTGAGGGGGGTGGAGAGCTGGTGCTGATCGATCAGCACGCGGCCCATGAACGGGTCCAGTTGCACCGCCTCCAACAGGATGCTGGGGAGCGCCTGGGGGCTGGCCAGCAGCTTCTCACGCCGATCCTCGTGGAGTTGCCCCTTGCCCGCGCAGCGCTGCTGGCGGAGAACCTGGGCGTGTTGTCCGCTGTGAATCTCGAAGTGGAGCCCTTCGATGCAGGGACCTTTGCTGTGCGTTCAGTGCCCCGTTCCCTGGAAAAGGTCGACCTGTCGCGCCTGATCACGGACATCGCTGACGACCTGGCGGACGGGGGACGAGGACTGGCCGGTCGTGACCTGACCGAGCATCTCCTGGCCACGATGGCCTGCCACAACTCCATTCGGGCTCACCAGGAGCTGACGCCCTACCTCATGCGCGAGCTGCTGAAACAACTGGATGAAGTGGACTTCGGAGTCTGTGCCCACGGTCGGCCGGTGGCCATCCGGATCTCCGAAGCGGAGCTTGAGCACCGCTTTCACCGATCCGGCTGAATCGGTGATGGCCCTGCTCGTCCTGGGGGGGCCCACTGCGGCTGGAAAGACCGATGCCGCCATCGCGGTACGGACAGAGACCGGCGCCACCCTGATCGGGGCCGACGCGATGCAGGTCTACCGAGGCCTGGACATTGGCACGGGGAAGCCTGACTCAGCACTGCTGTTGGAACACCCGCATGCCTGCCTGGACGTTCGAGACCCCCACGAGGACTACAACGCTTCGGACTTTGCCGCCGACGCAGACGCGGTCATCGCCAGGGGTGGGCCCATGGTCGTCGTCGGGGGAACCGGCCTCTACCTGAGAGCACTCCTGACGGGACTGGTCGAGGCACCCGCCGGCGACCCCCAACTCCGGTTGGAACTGGAGGCCCTGGCCGACCCCCACGCCGAGTTGTCCCGGGTGGACCCGGTGCTGGCCGAGCGGCTGCACCCGAACGACAGGGTACGAGTCCTGCGTGGGCTGGAGGTCTACCGGGCCAGCGGGAAGCGTCTCTCGGAACTCCACGATGCCCATGCCCACCAGCCGCGGCACCAGGCGGTTCGCCTCTGGCTCGACCGGGATGACCTGGATGGTCGTATCGACGCCCGGGTCCTTGCGATGCTCGAGGCGGGACTGCTCGGCGAGGTCCAGGCCGCCCTGTCGTCCGGGGTGGACCCGGGTTGCAAGCCGTTCCGTTCTCTGGGCTACCGGCACTTCGTGGAACACCTGTCCGGGGGATTGGCCCTGGAGGAGGCCACACGGCGGACCCAAAGAGACACCCGTAAGTTTGCCCGTCGCCAGCGGGCGATGCTCCGGTCCCTCGGAGGCTTCCGCCAGGTGGATGCCCGGGACCTGGACACCATCGTGAAAGCAGCGCAGGAGGCGTTTGGAGATTAGATTGGCGTTCATGGAACTCGTCCTGGACTTTGAGCGCCCCCTGGTGGAGCTGCAGAAGCGCATTGCCTCGCTCGCCGAGATCCAGGAGTCCGAGGGCACGGACCTCTCGGCTTCGATCAACCAGCTCCAGCGCCGCGCCGAGCGGCTCCAGCGCCAGATCTTCAGTGCCCTGACCCCCTGGCAGCGCACCCAGTTGTCTCGTCACCCCCGTCGGCCCTACACCATCGACTACATCGACCGGCTGTTCACCGAGTGGCTGGAGCTTCACGGGGACCGGGCGGGCCACGCTGATCACGCCATCGTTTCCGGTGTCGCCCGGTACAAGGGGCGGAGAGTGGTGGTCATCGGTCACCAGAAGGGCCGAAACACCAAGGAGAACCTGCTCCGCAATTTTGGGATGCCTCGCCCAGAGGGCTATCGCAAGGCACTGCGGATCATGAAACTGGCCGAGCGATTCGGTCACCCGATCATCTCTTTCATCGACACTCCTGGCGCCTACCCGGGCATCGATGCCGAGGCCCGAGGCCAGGCCGAGGCCATCGCCCGGAACATCATGGAGATGAGCCGACTCTCCGTGCCGATCATCTGCGTCATCATTGGTGAAGGAGGCAGCGGAGGCGCCCTGGCAGTGGGGGTGGGGAATCGCGTGTTGATGCTGGAGAACAGCATCTACAGCGTCATCTCTCCCGAGGGCTGTGCCGCCATTCTCTGGCGGGATCGGGCGGAAGGTCCCCGGGCTGCTGCTGCTCTGCGAATCACGGCCGATGACTGCCTGGGCCATGGCATCGCGGACGAGGTCATCGGCGAGCCTGCCTGTGGTGCCCACCGGGACTACGAGGCCACTGCGGCTGCCCTGGACGACGCGCTGACCCGACACCTCGACGACCTGTTGCCCATGTCACAGGAACAGCTCCTACAGGACCGCTACGACCGCTTCCGCCGCCTGGGGGCGTTCGAACAGGCGTGAGTGGTTCGCTGACCCTTGGACCCGGCGGGCCCTTGACCGGCCGCCTTCGTGTCCCGGGAGACAAGTCCATTTCCCACCGGGCCCTGTTGTTGAACGGGATGGCCCGGGGGAAAGCCCGCGTCCGAGGCCTGCTGGAGGCAGCGGACGTTCTGTCCACGGGACATTGTCTGCGGCAACTCGGGGTGCATGGGGAGGTTCGGGGAAACGAGATCATCGTGACCGGGTGTGCAGGGCGCTTCACCGAGCCCTCCGGCCCCCTGGACTGCGGCAATTCCGGAACCAGCATGCGTCTGCTCGCCGGCGCCATCGCCTCCCAGGACCTGTCAGCAGTGCTCACCGGTGACGAGAGTTTGCAGGCCCGGCCCATGGATCGCATCACGGTGCCGCTGGGGCAGATGGGTGCCCGACTCGATGGCCGGGACGGGGGACGGCTGCCTCCCCTGACGGTTCGCGGGGGGGACTTGAAGGCCATCACCTGGGACAACCCTGTCGCCTCGGCCCAGGTGAAGAGCTGCCTGGTCCTGGCCAGTCTCGGGGCCCGGGGAACCCTTCGTTTTCGGGAACCTCATCCCTCTCGGGATCACACGGAGCGGATGCTCAAGGCGATGGGAGTCACGCTCGACTTGCGGGACGGCTGGCTGGAGGTCCAGGGGGGCCAGGTGCCAGAGGCCGCCGATGTCGACGTGCCCGCAGACATCTCCTCGGCGGCCTTCTTCCTGGTGGCCGCCTCGATCGTGCCAGGGTCCGACCTGGTGCTGGAAGGCGTGGGCATCAACCCCACGCGAACCGGGGTGATCGATGCGTTGGTCGCGATGGGTGCCGACATCCAGCGTCTGGAGCAGCGGGTGGTGTCCGGAGAACCCGTGGCCGATCTGCGGGTGCGTCATGCCCCGCTACGAGGGGCCCAGTGGGGCGGCGAACTCGTGCCTCGCACCATCGATGAGTTCCCTGTGTTGGCGGTGGCTGCTGCCTGTGCCGAGGGGGAGACGGTGCTCACGGATGCCGCGGAACTCCGTGTCAAGGAGAGCGACCGCATTGCAGCCACGGTGGCCGGTCTCCGGGCCCTGGGGATCGACGCGGATGAACGGCCCGATGGCTTTGTGGTCGCAGGAGGTCGTCTCGCGGCGGGCTGCGTCGACGCCCGGGGTGACCACCGCATCGCCATGGCCTTTGCCGTCGCCGCCTGTCGGGCCTCGGACGAGTGCCGGGTGGACAACGCTCACAACATTCGCACCAGCTTCCCGGAATTTCCAGCCCTGTTGGACCGGACCAGGAGTCTGGACGGAAGTGCTCCATGAGACCCATCAGCATCGCCATTGACGGTCCTGCAAGCTCGGGCAAGGGGACGGTGGCTCGCCTGGTCGCCCAGGCCCTGGACTACCAACACGTGGACTCGGGAGCGCTCTACCGTGCCCTGGCCTGGGTGGCTCAGAACCGAGGTGTTCCCTGGACGGAAGGGGAGGCCCTGGCCGCGCTGGTGCCGGGCATGGACCTGGGGTGGCGTCGGATTGAAGGAAGCTTCTCTCTTCGTCTCCACCTGGGGGAACGGGACGTGGAGGACGCCATTCGAACCGAGGCCATCGGGCAGGGAGCCTCGGATGTCTCCAAGCTGCCGGAGGTCCGGGCCGCACTGTTGCAGCTACAGCGGGACTGGGGGGACCGCGGGGGTGTGGTCATGGACGGCCGGGACATCGGCACCGTGGTCTGGCCCCAGGCAGATCTCAAGGTCTTCCTGACCGCCTCGGTCGACGAACGGGCCCGTCGTCGCCACAAGGAGCAGGTACGGCGAGGGGTGGACACGGGCCTCGCGTCGGTTCGCCAGGACCTGATGGCCCGGGACCACCAGGACTCGACCCGAGCCGTGGCTCCGCTGAGACAGGCCGAAGACGCCTGTTTTCTGGACACCACCAGCCTGGCCCCCGAAGAGGCAGCGGACAAGGTTGTCGCCTGGGCTCGGAGGGCCGCTGGATCGGCTTGACCGGGTGCTTCCCGCACGATAAGGCCGCGGGCCTCGGACTTTATATGTTCGAGCGTTCACCTCCAAGATCGTGCCGGCACACTCCGCGGATCTCGCTACCAAGCGGACCCTGGACCGACGCGCTGTTTTCTCATTCCCCGGTCGGGAGACACTCTCCCGGGACGGGCAGGATCAACAAATTTCTATGACTTCCGAGACACTCGACTCCACCCTCGCAGACATCAGCCGTGAAGACTTCGAGGCGTTGATGAACGCCCACCTCGACACCTCCTCCGTGAAGGAGCAGTCGGTGGTGACAGGCACCATCATCGGCATCACAGACGAACGCGTGGTGGTCGACATTGGCTACAAGGCCGAAGGCACCATTTCCAAGCACGAGTTCGCCCGGACCGAAGATGGTCTGGAGGTCTCGGTCGGCGACAAGATCGACGTCTACCTGGACACGATGGACGAGTACCGTGGGCAGCTCATTCTCTCCAAGGAGAAGGCTGACCTGATGAAGGCATGGGAGGAGATCTCCCAGGCCGTGGAGCGGGACGAGACCGTGTCCGGCACCATCGTCGCCCGGGTCAAGGGCGGACTCCAGGTCGACATTGGCGTCAAGGCCTTCCTGCCCGGTTCCCAGGTGGACCTGAGGCCGGTGAAGAACTTGGAGAAGCTCCTGGGCGAGACCTACGAGTTCAAGATCATCAAGTTCAACAAGAAGCGCGGCAACATCGTGCTCTCTCGCCGGGTCCTGCTCGAAAAGGACCGCGAGAGCCGCCGCCGCGAGACCGTCAAGAAGCTGCAGGTCGGCGTGATCATGCAGGGCGTGATCAAGAACATCACCGACTACGGTGCCTTTGTGGACCTGGGTGGCATCGACGGCCTGCTTCACATCACCGACATGAGCTACGGGCGCATCCAGCACCCCTCCGAGATGTTCGAGGTTGGCCAGAGCGTCGAGGTCAAGATCCTCAAGTTTGACGCCGAGACCGAGCGGGTTTCCCTGGGCTACAAGCAGATTCGGCCCGACCCCTGGGAGGAGGCCGACTACAAGTACCCGGTCGGTTCCATCGTGCGAGGCAAGGTCGTTTCCATTCCCGACTACGGTGTCTTCATCGAACTCGAGGATGGCATCGAGGGCCTGGTTCACATCTCCGAGATGACCTGGAACAAGCGGGTCAAGCACCCGTCCAAGCTGGCCGAAGTCGGCGACATGGTCGAGGCGGTCGTGCTCGGTGTGGACATGGAGAACAAGCGCATCTCCCTGGGCATGCGTCAGCTCGAGGAGAACCCCTGGGAACGCATCGAGATGACCTGGCCGGTCGGCTCGATCGTCAAGGGCAATGTGCGGAACATCACCGACTTCGGAATCTTCGTCGGCATCGACGAAGGCATCGACGGCCTGGTGCACATCTCTGACCTCTCCTGGGGCCAGCGGATCAAGCACCCCTCCGATCGCTTTGAGAAGGGCGACGAGGTCGAGGCGCGGGTTCTGCACATCGATCGCGACAATGAGCGCATCTCCCTGGGCATCAAGCAGCTCGGCGAGGATCCCTGGCTGTCCGTGAACTCCCGCTTCTTCCTGGGCCAGGTCATCGAGGGCGTGGTGGTCCAGCACGCTGACTTTGGTGTGTTCGTGGAGCTGGAGGAGGGCGTCGAGGGATTGGTCCACGTTTCGGAGTTGAACAACAGCTCGGACGACTGGTCGGGCAGCTACCCGGTCGGCAACAAGATCACTGCCTCCATCATCAACATCGACGGCCGGGACCGGCGCATCAGCCTGTCTGAGGTTGCCGCTGGCGACGCAGATGCGGACCAGTCAGCTCCCGCCGAGTACTTGCGACAGGGTGAGTCCAAGGCCTCCCTGGGCGACCTGATGGGCGACATCGCTGGCAAGTTTGGAAGCCCCGAGGACGCAGCTGCAGCCGCTTCTGCCGAGGAGGGGGCCGAAGCCGCTCCCGCCGAGGAAGAGGCTGAAGCCGCTCCCGCCGAGGAAGAGGCCGAAGCCGCTCCCGCCGAGGAAGAGGCCG
>CAZMNK010000026.1:12868-50266 GCA_964567625.1 uncultured Enterobacterales bacterium
CCGCTCCCGCCGAGGAAGAGGCCGAAGCCGCTCCCGCCGAGGAAGAGGCCGAAGCCGCTCCCGCCGAGGAAGAGGCCGAAGCTGCTCCCGCCGAGGAAGAGGCTGAAGCCGCTCCCGCCGAGGAAGAGGCCGAAGCCGCTCCTGCTGAGGAAGAGGCCGAAGCCGCTCCCGCCGAGGAAGAGGCCGAAGCTGCTCCTGCTGAGGAAGAGGCCGAAGCCGCTCCCGCCGAGGAAGAGGCAGACGCCGCACCCCCGGCCTGATTTCTCCTGGGCGCGAAGTGAAGGGGAGCGCAGTGGCGTTCCCCTCTGCGCTTCGACCCCCAGTCCTGGCCGTACCGGATAAGGTCGGAACATGCGGCGCATCCTCATCGTCCTGGTCTGCCTGGTTCTCCTGGTCCTGCCCGTGGTCCTCTTCGTGATGCAGAACCAGCATCAAACCACCGCCCTGGGACTGAACCTCGGATTCTGGGCTGTCGTGACGCCCGATCATCTTCCGGTGGCCCACCTGTTGGTCTGGACTGGCCTTGGCGGGCTGCTCATGGGTCTGGTCGTGGGCTTCTTCCGGTCCACTGCGCTGAAGCGCAAGGTCCGGCAGCTCGAGGCCGAGCTCACGCTGCAGGCGGTCCAGGGCCCGGATTGAGCGGTCCGTCCGGGCGCGGTCTGTGGTGGCTGTGGGGTTTCCTCGGGAGCACCCTCTGGACCGGCTGTGGTGAGGAGCCCCCGAAGCGGTTGGTCTCGGAGCCAGGCATACGGGATGGCTCCGGGGCTGTCGAGGTACCGGTCGACGCTGTGGTGCTCGACGAGGGGCGCGAACCCCTACAGCCGTCGGCGTGGACGGTCGCAGACCTGGTGTCTCCCTCTCTGGACGTTCTGGAGACCCGACAGGGTCGAGAACTCATGGGGGCGTTGAACACCCTCGCCTCGCCCTGTTCTCCCTGCTGGGATGGGGGTCTGAGCTACGCAAGCTGCATCCGGGAGGCTCCCTCGGAGTGCCTGGCACTCCATCAGCGCCTGCTGGATCGGGGGGTTGGTCTTGCCACGGGCGGTGCCCAGACCCGCACGATCTACAACTCCCTGCGCTATGACGACGCCTGGTTCGCGGTCCCTTGGGAGGAACTCACCCAGGCGGCCAGTGGATGGGGTTCCGATGATGCACCGATCCGGGTGGTCTTCGTGATCGACCTCCAGTCGCCCTTCTGCGCCCGCATTTCCGACTCCTGGCAACAGTTGCTCGAGCGGGGCGGGGAGAACCTGGCCGTTCGGATCCTGTACTGGTCGGAGGACCGCCACCCACGGTCTCGCCCTGCCGCACTCGCTGCGGAAGCTGCAGCCGCACAGGGGAAGCAGTGGGCCTATACCCGCCTGCTCCTGTCTCGGTACCAACACCTCCAGGACTCGGACCTGCTCGTGGCAGCGTCGGAACTCGGGTTGGTCTCGGAGGACTTCGAGCGGATTCGCAGGGCTCCGGCCACCGCGGAGCGACTGGATGCACAGCGTGTCCTGGCCGAACGGCTGGGGGTGCGGAGTGCACCGACCCTGTTCGTCGATGGCTTTCGCCAGCGGGGAGCGCGTCCCCACCCGCAACTGGCCTCCATCCTGGAGCGGGCGATGGTGGACCGCGCCGTGACGCCGTGAGACTCAACCCGGGCCGGCTCGCTGCGGGCCAGGTGCTCCTGGAAGTCGAGGTGGGTCGCCATGCCGACCGGGCCCTGGCGAGCCATGCTCCGCCCCCAGGTCGGGATCGAGCCATGGCCTGGCAACTGGTTCTCGGCGTGCTGCGTCGCCGGGGAGAGCTGGATGCTTCCTTGGATGCCGTGAGCCACCGTGCCGTGGGCAGCCTGGACCCCCCGGTCCGTGCTGCTCTGCGGGTTGGCGCCTGGGAGCGACTGTACGGGCGGGCGCCGGATCATGCGGTCGTCGACCAGGGAGTGGCCCTGGTGCACGCGCTGGGTGCACCTCAGGCCAGGGGCTTCGTGAACGCCGTGCTCCGTCGAGTGGCCCTGGTGTCCGTGCCGGCGGAGGCAAACCACCCGGAGTGGTGGGTGACTCGGTGGACGGAGCGCGTGGGAGCGGACGCCATCGCTGCCTGGTGTGGGCGCAACGATGAGCCGGCACCGTTGGCTGTGGTGGCACGGGACGATCCCAAGGCTGTGGCGACGAGCCTGTCCGAGGTCGGCCAGGTGCGTCCGGCCACGGTCCAGGGCCAGGAGGTCCCCGGGGCCTTCTGGGTCGAGGGCACGTCAGGCAGCATTCAGGACCTGCCCGGGTTTGACGAGGGTGCCTGGTGGGTCATGGACCCGGCCTCCTGTGCCGCCGCAGACATGGTGCCACTCTCCCCGGGAGACCGGGTACTGGACGCCTGCGCGGCCCCCGGAGGAAAGTCCCTGCGGCTTGCGGCCCGAGGAGGCCGGGTGATGGCCTGCGACAGCAGCAAGGAACGACTGCGTGAACTGAAGGCCAACGCCCGGCGGACAGGGCTGGCCCCCGTTGCACGCCAGGTGGACTGGCTCACGTCACCCTGGATGCCAAAGGTGCCCTTTGACGCGGCGCTGGTCGACGCCCCCTGCACGGGCCTGGGAACCCTGCGGCGCCACCCGGAGATCCGTTGGGGCCGGAAGCCCACGGACCCGGCGGCCATGGCATTGCGCCAGGGGCCCATCCTGGCGGCGGCTGCCGCGACCGTCCGTCCTGGTGGTGCCCTGGTCTACAGCGTGTGCTCGCCGGAGCCGGAAGAAGGAGAGCAGGTGGTGCAGGCCTGGGTCGAGTCCGATAGCGGGCGGGACTGGACCCTGGTGGAGGAGCGGCTTGCTGCTCCCCCCCTCGACGACGCGGACTGCTTCTACACCGCCCTTATGCGGCGTTCCGAACCATGAGCCTTCACGCTGAAAAGCCGATGTTCCGGCAGTACCTGGAGCTCAAGGGCCAGGTGCCAGACGCTGTGCTGTTCTTTCGGATGGGGGACTTCTACGAACTCTTCTTCGAGGATGCCAGGCTGGCCGCTGGCCTGCTGGACCTGACGCTGACCGCGCGTATGAAGGACAGTCCCGAACCGGTGCCGATGGCTGGAGTGCCCCACCACGCGGTCAAGAGCTACATCACCAGCCTCATCGAACTGGGCCACAAGGTAGCCATTGCGGAACAGGTCGAGGACCCTCGCCAGGCCAAGGGCATCGTCCGGAGGGCCATTACCCGGGTGGTCTCCCCTGGGCTGGCATTCGACACCGATGACCTGGCCCCCCGGGAGCCCTGTTGGCTGGCTGGCCTGGTGGTCCAGGAGGGCGTCTGGGGCCTGGCCCTGCTCGATGTTTCGACGGGGGATCTGCGGGTGGATGAGCTTGCAGATCAGGCTTCTGCGCTGGAGGAGCTTCTCCGGGCCGAGGTGCGGGAGATCGTGTGGCCCGAGGGACTTGACGTCGAGTTCGGGCTGGAAGGTCTCCTGCCTGATGTCCGTCCGACGGCTGTGGACCCGGGGTGGTTCGAGGTCGAAGCCGCCCGAAAGGACCTCTGCGATCGGCTTGAGGTGGCGGACCTCACCGGGTTCGGATGCGAGAACCTGGGGCCCTCACTGGGGGCTGCAGCAGCAGTGGTGGCCTATGCCGAGCGGGCCACCCACTGTCGCCTGGACCATCTGCGAGGAATCCGCTCCCACCAGTTGACCGGCTTCATGGTGATGGACCGTGCCACGCGCCGGAATCTGGAGATTCTCCGACCCCTGGTGGGCCAGGGCCGAAAGGGAACCCTGTTGGGGTTGATGGACCGGACCCGGACCTCGGGAGGGGGGCGGCTTCTTCGGGAATGGCTGACCTGGCCCCTGTTGGACCGCGAGGCCATCGGGCACCGACTGGATGCGGTCGAGGCCCTGGTGGAGAGCCGTTCCCTCCGGGAGGAGATGAGAAGCCACCTCGCCTCGGTGGCCGACGTCGAGCGCATTGCCGGCAAGCTGGCCCAGGGCACGGCCCATCCTCGGGACCTCGCTGCCCTGTGTCGGTCTCTCGAGGCCATACCCGAGACCTTTGAAGCCGTGCTCCGCGTGCCGGCGCTCTCGGGGCTGGTGCCAGGGGACCTCTGCGGAGATGTGGCGGTGGACATCGGAACCTGGTTGGTACCGGAGCCGCCCCTGTTGATCACCGAGGGGGGCCTGGTGCCGCCGGGGGTCGACGAGGAACTCGATGAACTGGTCGCCCTGGCCCGAGGGGGGCGGGGAACCCTGGCCGCCCTGGAAGCCCGGGAGCGGGAGAGCACAGGCATCCCCAGCCTCAAGGTCCGCTACAACAAGGTCTTCGGGTACTTCATCGAGGTCACCCGGGCCCAGCTTCACAAGGTCCCTGAGAGCTATCTGCGGAAGCAGACCCTCACGAATTCTGAGCGGTACATCACGCCTGAGCTCAAGGAGTTGGAGGAGAAGGTCCTCGGGGCGGATGAGCGGCGCAAGGCGCTGGAGCAGGAACGCTTCCTGGAACTGCGGGGGCGCCTGGCTCCCTCGGTGCCTCGGCTTCAGGCCATTGCAACGGCGATTGCTGAGCTGGACGTCTACGCCGGCTTCGCGGACCTGGCCGTGGACCTGCGCTATGTGCGACCGGTGGTGGATGGGTCCCGTGATTTGGTGCTCAGGGCAGCGCGCCACCCGGTGGTCGAGTGCCAGGACCTCGGAGAGTCCTTTGTACCCAATGACCTGGTCTTGCGTCCCAAGGACCGTCGGGTGGTCATCTTGACGGGTCCCAACATGAGCGGGAAGTCCACCGCCATGCGGCAGGTCGCCTTGATCGCCCTGATGGCCCAGATCGGTTCCTATGTGCCAGCGGACTCTGCCCGAGTGGGAATCTGCGACCGCATCTTCACCCGGGTGGGTGCCTCGGATGACCTGGCCTCGGGTCGTTCCACCTTCATGGTCGAGATGTCCGAGACGGCGAACATCCTCCACCACGCCACGGACCGCAGCCTGGTGATCCTGGACGAGATCGGGCGTGGGACCAGCACCTACGACGGGCTCTCCATCGCCTGGGCGGTGGCCGAGGACCTGCACGATCGGATCAAGGCCCGCACCTTGTTTGCGACCCACTACCATGAGCTCCTGGAGCTGGCAGAGACCCGTCCCGGCGTGCACAACCTGTCGGTGTCTGTGTCCGAGTGGGGGGAACGCATTCTCTTCTTGCGCCGCCTCAAGGAGGGGGGCGCCAGTCGGTCCTATGGAGTCCAGTGTGCACGCCTGGCCGGCATGCCGGTGGCTGTGGTCGAACGGGCCAAGAAGCTCCTGGTGCACCTGGAGAAGAACGCCAGCGACGCTCCGTCACCGCAGTTGGGCCTGTTCTCCCGGGAGGAGAAATCCGAGGAGGAACCGCCGCCTGATCCGCTGCGAAGCACCCTGGCGGAGATCGTGCCGGACAGTCTGAGTCCCCGAGAGGCCCTGGTGCTGCTGTATCGTTTGAAGGAAGTCGCAGACGAGGAGGGCTGAACTGGCGGGATTACGCTGGCTCCTGCTGCTTGTTGTGGGCTTGGCTGCACTGCCGGCCTGGGCGCTGGAGTTGACCGAAGTTCGCGTCTTTGTGGGCGATCGCCATGCCCAGGTGCTCCTGGTGGCGGACGGCGCCCTTCCCGAGGGACAGGTTCGTTCGACGCCAGGCGTGGGACGATCCCCCGCCCGGGCCTCGGTCACACTGCCGGGGCTGGCCATGAGCGCCGACCTCAAGAGCGCCTACAGCCAGGCGGAGGGCCGGTACCTGATCCCCGTGGACCGAGGAGGACTCCAGAGAGTGGTTCTGGCTCCGGTGGGGGGCGACTTGCAGGTCTCTGTGGAGCTGGACAGCGCCCGAAATGTCGTCGCCACCTCAGTGGCAGAGCGGGGACTCTTGCTGGACATGCGGGTGGAAGGCGCCAAGCGGGATCCCTCCTTGCCGGACGCAGGGATGCTGGCCTCCTGGCTGGCCGGGGTCTCCCTCTCTCGCCAGGCTGAACAGCTGGGCAGTCCCAAGATGCGCATCGTTGTGGATCCGGGTCATGGCGGCTGGGACCCCGGCGCAGTGGGCCTGACCGGCTCTCACGAGGCCGACATCGCCCTCCAACTCTCCCTGCGGCTGGCCCGAGAGCTGGAGCAACAGTTGGGGGCAGAGGTCCTGATGACCCGAAGTGACGACACCTTTGTTCCCCTGGAGGAGAGGTCCCGCTTTGCCAATGCCATGGAGGCGGACCTGTTCCTCTCCATCCATGCCAACGCCTCACCCTCTCGGGCTGTCTCCGGCATCGAGACCTACTACCTGGACACGGCTTCAGGCGCGGGTGCGTCGCGTGTCGCGGCCCGTGAGAATGCCATGGCCGCCGAGGTCAATGCGAAGGGTGTGGACCGCATCATGCTCGAGCTGTCCATGGCGGGTACCAACCAGTTGTCCCGACTCCTCGCCCTGGACATCCAGCGCCAGGTCATCACACAGCTGGGAACGGTCTACGGTGCGGACCAGATTCACGATCTGGGGGTCAAGACCGCCCTCTTCTATGTGCTCCACAGCACCACCATGCCGTCGATCCTGTTCGAGGCCAGCTTCCTGACCCACCCCGATGACGAGATGCGGCTACGCCACCCCCTCTTCCAGCAGACCGTGGCCGAAGCCATGGCCACGGCCGTTGCGCAGTACCTTGATCGGCAGCAGGAGCCGTGAGCGGTCTGGGTTGGGACGAGGCCATCGACGCCTACCTGGACTGGGCCCGGGTGGAGAAGGGCCTCTCTGTGAACACCCTCGAGGCCTACAGCCGTGACCTGCGAGACCTCGCGACCTTCTTGACTCGGGAGGGCCCTTCGAGGGTGGACCAGGTCGGGCGGGAGGACCTGACGGACTACCTGGGCCACCTGTTGGACAAGGGCCGCGCCTTGAGCACCCTGGGCCGCCACCGGGTGGCGTTTAGACAACTCTTTCGCTTCCTGGTGCGGGAGGGGCTGTTGGAGGTCGATCCCTCCGTCCAGGTCGAGGGTCCCCGCAAGGGGCGACGCCTGCCCGGTGTGTTGAGCCTCGACGAGGTGGAACGGCTGCTCTCCGCCCCGGACCTGGAGACTCCGATTGGCCAGCGAGACGCGGCCATGCTGGAGACCCTCTACGCCACGGGGATTCGCGTGACAGAGCTGGTGCGGTTGGAGCGCCAGGCCCTGCACAAGGGGTACGGGACCGTTCGGGTCCTGGGAAAGGGCCGAAAGGAACGCATTGTGCCCCTGGGTGACCAGGCGCTGGCGGCGATCCATCGCTACGTCACAGGGGCCCGTGTAGCAAGGGATCCCCAGGGCATCGAGCCATGGCTCTTCCTGTCTCCGAGAGGGGGCTGCCTGACTCGCAACGCCTTCTGGTACCGGGTCAAGCGCTATGCGACGGTCGCTGGCATCGCTGTGTCGGTCTATCCCCACAAGCTGCGACACAGCTTTGCCACCCACTTGTTGGAACACGGCGCCGAGTTGCGGCTGGTACAGGCCATGCTCGGGCATGCCGACATCACCACCACCGAGATTTACACCCACGTGGCGCGGGAGCGCCTGCGCACCATTCACGCCCGTCATCATCCTCGTGGGATTGACCCGGACCTTCCAGCGGGTTGAGAGGGGAACATGAGCAAAGTTCCTGTCGCAGTCATGGGCGCAACCGGCATGGTCGGACAGCGTCTCCTCAAGCATCTTCACCAGCACCCCTGGTTCGAGGTCGTGGCCGTGGCTGCGTCGGAACGCAGTGCTGGCAAGCCCCTTCGGGAGGCCAGCAAGTGGGTCCTGGGCGGGCCCGCCTGGCCAGGGGGCGTGGGAGAGTTGGTGGTCCGGCCTTGTACGGCCGAGGCCCTGGCGGGATCCGTCGGGCTCGCCATGTCCGCGCTGCCGGGATCCGTGGCCCGGCTGGCGGAGCCAGCCCTGCGAGATGCGGGGGTGTGGGTGGTCTCCAATGCCTCGGCCTTTCGCCAGGACCCCACAGTGCCCTTGCTCATCCCCGAGGTGAACCCGGATCACCTTTCCCTCGTCGATAGCCAGCCGGGCCCCGCAGGCCTGGTCACCAATCCGAACTGCTGTGCCATGCCTCTGGCCATTGCCCTTGCCCCGTTGCACGAGGCCTTTGGGGTGGAGGCGCTGACCTGTGCCACCTGGCAGGCTGTGAGCGGGGCTGGCTACCCGGGGGAGTCTGCCTGGGACATGGTGGGCAATGTGCATCCACACCCGGGGGACGAAGAGGAGAAGCTCACCGAGGAGCCCCAGAAGATCCTGGGCAAGGCGGGTGAGCCCGCTGATTTTGTGGTCTCTGCTCGCTGTGTGCGGGTGCCGGTGACCGATGGGCACCTGGTCTCGGTCCAGGTGCGCCTGGGGGGCAACCCCGGTCCCGAGGACGTTCGGGCTGCCTGGTTGGCCTGGAAGCCGAAAGGGCCTCGACTCCCCAGCAGTCCTGAACAGCTGCTGGTGTTGCGGGAGGAGAGGGATCGGCCCCAGCCTCGCCTGGATGCCCCTGAGGGCGAGGGCATGTCGGTGGTGCTTGGCCGGCTGGAGGCCTGTCCGGTCATGGGCATCAAGTTCTACGCCCTGGCTCACAACACCGTGCGGGGAGCAGCGGGGGCGGCCTTGTTGAATGCCGAGCTCCTGGTGGCGACGGAGCGGGTCGTCAGGGCTCGCTGAGGGGCACCAGTTCGGTCCAGGCTCGAGTCCCGTTGTCCCAGGACCAGACATCGTTTGCCGGGCCATCGGCATCCCGGTCCCCCCCGTAGAGCAACAGGCCCTCGTGTCTCCACCCCGGCACGGTCAGGGGGTCTGTGCGGGGGCCTGGTCCCGTCTCCGTGGGGATCTCCTGCCAGGCACTGGCTGTCGGGGAACGCATCCAGACGCTGTCGTCATCGGGATCGCCACCCCACAACCAGAGGTCCCCCTCCAGCGCATGCAATCGGTGGCTGGCCCGAGCAGAGGGCGCCGGGAAGCCCAGGTCGTGCAGTTGCCACTGGCTGGCACTGACGTCCAGGCTCCAGAGAGCATTGCTCCGGTCGCCCTCTGAATCCAGGCCGCCGTAGATCCAGAGTTGGCCGGAGAGCCAGGTCATCCCGTGGCGATAGCGCCCGGTCGGGCCCCCTGCCGGAACGGTCTGCTCGGTCCAGACATCTGCGTCGGGTTCATAGGACCACAGGTCCGCGAACACCACGACGTCGCCGTCATCCTGGCGACCGCCGTGGACCCAGAAGCGATCGCCACCCCACGCGGTGGCGTGCCAGGCACGGGCAGCCGGTCCGGTGCTTCTCGCCGACCAGGGGACCTCTTCACCCGGGGTCCAGAACCAGGTGTGGCCGGTCTCCTTGTCGAAGTCGCTGGTGCCTCCAAAGACCACGGCCCCCGTCTCCAGGCCCACGACACCGGCTCGGGACAGGGGCTCCTCGGCAGGCGGCCCCGCCACCCAGGAGCCGGTCGCCAGTTCCAGGGCCAGGGTGTCTGCGGTCGGCCCATCCTGTGTCCGGCCTCCGGCAATCCACAACCATTCCTCGGCCTCGTCCACGAAGCCGACGCTGGCCGAGCGTCCCTCGGGGATGAAGTCCGTCTCCGGCTCCTCGCCATCCGTGCACGAAATGGCGAGCAGGAAGAGGGTGGGGTTCACTTCAGTTCCCGAGCCGCTTGCGCAGTTCGCGTCGGACCTTGTCTCTTAGGGACTCGTCCTCGGCCACCGGGTCCTCTTCGGTGCCCTCCGGATCGGATTCCGGGTTCTCCGTTCCGCCATCTCGCCCGCCAAAGAGCCGACCGATGAAGTCGCCAATAGGGCCATCAGGCTCTTCACATCCGACCTCGGGGACCCACCCGGCGCTGAAGACCTCCTGCCGGCAGTCCTGGCAGACTCCCTCGATAAATCCTCCCACGCAGGCCTCTCCCCGCTCCACCGTGTCGGGCATGGGAAAGGTCCCCTGGACCGTGCCTGAGCCAGCCATGAAGCGCGACCAGGCTGGCAGTGCCGCCTGGCTACCGGTCAATCCCAGGGGGCGCCCCTTGTCATGTCCGACCCACACGGCCACGGCCAGCGTGGGAGAGAAACCGACAAACCAGGCGTCCCTGTACCCGTCGGTGGTGCCCGTCTTCCCACCCACAGCCCCCTGGACGCCGTACTGGGCTGCACCGCGACCGGTGCCTTCCGTGATCACGGACTGGAGCACCGAGGTCGCCATCCAGGTCGCACGGGTGCTCAGGCGTGGGTCTCGTTGTGTGTCTCGACTGGCCAGGGTCATCCCCTCGTGGTCGGTCACGCCGGTCACGACCCGAGGCACCACCAGGTGGCCATCGTTCGCGAAGAGGGCGTAGGCGGCAGCCATTTCCACGGGTGTTGCCTCGAAAGCGCCCAGGGCAATGGACGGATTTGGGCCCGCTCCACGGAGTCCGAACCGGTGGAACCAGCGCCGAAGGCCCTCGGTGCCCAGGCGCTCGGCGAGGAGGATGGCCGGCACATTGCGACTCTGGGCGATGACCTCTCGCAGAGGCAACTCCCCCTTGTACTCCCCGTCGTAGTTCTGGGGACGCCACATCTTGCCGTCGATGGCGCGCTCGATGGGTTCGTCCAGCAGGACAGTGGCCGGAGAGAGGCTGGGGTCCTCTTCGAAGGCCGCGGCGAGCACCAGGGGTTTTACGGTGGAACCGGGCTGGCGCTTGGCCCTCATGGCCCGGTTGAAGGGGCTCTGGCCGTAGTCGCGGCCCCCCACCATGGCGACCACGCTGCCGTCCTGCACGTCGATGGCCACCAACGCCATCTGGACACCCGAGACCTTGCTGTAACGGTCCTCCAGGTCGGCGATGCTGATGGCCACCGCCTGCTCGGCCAACCTCTGCAGCGCGGGTTGGATGGTGGTGTGGACCTGTAGGCCTTCCCGGGTCAGGGCTCCGGCCCCGAAGCGTTGGTCGGCAAACTCCACCGCCACGTCGATTGCATAGGGCGCCCGCCGCCCGGTGGAGGGCTGGCGGACCTCCAGGGGAAGGGCCTGGAGTCGCGTGGCTTCAGAGGGGTCCAGCCAGCCCTCCTTGGCCATGCGCCCGAGGGCCAGGTCTCGGCGCTCTCGGGCCTTCTCGGGGTGTCGCAGGGGGCTGTAGGTGTTGGGAGCCGAGATGATGCCAGCCAGGGTTGCCGCCTCGCCGACATCGAGGCGGTCCACGGGCTTGCCAAAGTAGGAACGGGCGGCCTCATCCGCGCCGCAGATCGCGGCTCCTCCGACCTGGCCCCAGTAGATCTCGTTCAGGTAGAGCGCCAGGATCTCTCGCTTGCCAAGCTCCCGCTCCAGTGCAAAGGCCAACAGTGCTTCCTGGGCCTTGCGGGTGAGCGTGCGGTCGGGGCTCAAGAAGAGGTTCTTGGCCAGTTGTTGTGTCAGGGTGCTCCCGCCCTGGACCGCCCCGCCGCGGAGCAGGTTGACGACCACCGCGCGCAAGATGCCCAGGACCGACACGCCCGGGTGTTCGAAGAACCGGCTGTCCTCCATGGCCAGCACTGCGTGACGAAGGTGATCTGGAAAATCATCGAGTTCTCGCGGGGTTCGGGCCTCGTTTGAAGGGCCTCTCTGGGTGGCCAGAAGGGAGGGGGGCAGCACGGCCGGGTCCCCAGGGGAGACGGTCTGCACGTGGCCGTTCCGGAAGGTGATCATCACGTCACCTTGAGGCAGGTCCCAGCCCGGGCCGCTGGCCCCGCGAATGCGCACCATCACGGCGCCATTCCCTACCTGGAAGTCACCCGGTGCATCGACCCGGTCCACCTGGGCATAGCCCGCCCGAACCAGGTCGCCGGCCAGCTCCTGTTCGGTCAGGGCCAGGCCGGGCCAGAGGGTCATCGGGCCGGACCAGGCCTTGCCGGTCAACTCCCAGACCGGTCCGTCCAGGCTGGCGCGAACCTGGTGCACCGCCTGGCGGTACATCACACCCAGCACCAGGAAGGAGCCGATGAACACGCCCACCGTGGTGAGCAGGATCAGCTTCTTCGCGGCGACCACGAGCCGTGTGCGCAGAGAGACCTTGGCCCGCTTCTTCTTGGAGCGGGTCCGGCGCTTTTGGGGTTTCTTCTTGGTGGAGCGGGCCAGAGGAGCGCCCGGAGGAAGGAGTCAGGGGCGGAAAGCGGGGAGGGGATTGCCGAGGCGTCCCTATTCTAAGACGTTGCGTCCCGGCCGTATTCCCACTGGCATTGACTGCTCTGGGGAAAGCCAGGCCAGGACATGCCCAACCCCATGGCTGTGGCCGACGGGCTACACGGGACCGATGCCAATCGACCCGCTGACGCTGTCCACGACGCTGGAAGCCGAATCCGATGCCGAGGTGGCCCGTCGCCGTATGAAGCAGGTCCGTCCGCTCAAGGGACTGCGGGGCGTGGCCTCTGGCGAAGTGGCGCGGCAGGCCGCTGCTGCCTGGCGTCAGGGGGTGAACCTCATTGAGGACGCAGACGCCTTGCATGAGCTCTTCTGCACAGCCCACGAGGACGGGATCCTGGCAATCTCCCTGGTGGCTGCCGGGCTGGGAGAGGCGCCGGAAGAAGCCTTGTCGCTGGCGGAGCGATGGCTGGAGATGGTCGATGACCTGGAGACAGCGGATGCCCTGGGCTGGTTGGTGTGGGCCCCCGCCCTGCGAGCGGTGGGGGAGCCGGTGGGCCAGGTCCTGGCCGGCACGATCCGGTCCTCTGGCAAGCCTGTGGTCCGTCGAACGGCCGTCATGGCTGGCCTGGCTCTGACCCCGACCCGCGTCGAGGGACCTGCAGCGGCCGCCTTGCGGGAGTTGTGGTCCGGCGACAAGCGAGGACTGAGCGAACAACCCGTTTCCAGGGACCTTGAAGCGGTGGCCCATGCCGCGTTGAGGGACACGGACCCCCATGTCCGCAGGGCCCTGGGCAGGCTGCTTCGCTGCTGGGCATCCAGCGATCCCGATGCTGTCGAGGCCCTGCTGGCGGGTGTGAGTGGCGGGGTACCAAAGCAGCTGAGGGCCGAAGCGGAGCGGGGCGTGCGGAAGGGCCGACGGGGTCGATGAACGCTCCCTGGCTGGCTGCCGTGGGACGACACCTGGAGGAACTCCACCAGGAGACCGATCACCGTGCGCGGCTGGCCAGCGACCCCGTGTGCTTCGCCCATCGATACCGGGACGCTCGCGACCAGGAACTGGCGGCGGTGCTGGCCAGCAGCCTGGCCTACGGGCGGGTTGCGGCCATCTGGCGGACGTTGGAACAGCTTTTTTCAGTGGCCGATGCGCGGGGAGGGCCTCGGGACTGGGTCCTGGGGTTTGATGTGGACCGGGACGCCGGGGAGTTGTTGCCCCTGGTCCACCGCTGGAATCGGGGCAGGGACGTGGTGTTGTTGGTGCTGGCCCTGCAGGACCACCTGCGGGAAGGAGGCTTGCTTGGAGACCGGGTGCAGATCGCCTGCGCTGACGACCTGGCCGGAGGCCTCGGGGGGCTGATCGAGGGTCTGCGGGCGGCCTGTGTCGCCCAGGCGTGGCAGGTGGGACTCGAAGTCCAGCGCTTCGGAGACCTTCCCCGGGGGGTGCGCTACCTGCTGCCGACTCCTCGGGATGGCTCCGCCTGCAAGCGATGGAACCTGGCCCTTCGATGGCTGGTTCGTCGCGACCAGGAGGGCGTGGATCTGGGCTTGTGGACACATGTGCCTGCCTCGGCGCTGCTCATTCCCCTGGACACGCACGTCCACCGCATGAGTCTCTTCCTGGGGCTGACCCGACGGCGGGATGGTTCCTGGCGCACGGCCCGGGAGATCACCGATTCCCTGGCACGGCTGGACCCCCTGGACCCGGTGCGCTTCGATTTCGCGCTTGCCCACCTGGGAATCTCCGGGGCGTGTCGGGGCGGTCGCCACCCAGAGGTCTGCCCTGGATGCCCCCTGGACCCGGTCTGTCGGGCGCCAGCGCTTGGCTGACGGTTTCTTCTGACGGTTCCGTCAGGTCCTCACTCGTGCAAAGACCGTCTTGACATGGCGTACTTCGACGGCGTGAGGCCCTAAAGGGGGATCTGGAGGTTTCGATGGTCATCTTTCCCGTTCTGTTCTCCCTTGCGCCGGCCTGTATCGACTACAGCTTCGGGGGAAAGGGGGATCTCCTTGGGGGCGAAGACACCGGGTCCACAGCCTCTGAGACGGTGGGGTGGCCGGAGGACAGCGAGTGCAACATCGAGCTGCCTTCCCCGCACGAGGTGGGGGTCACTGACGGCTGTTCCTACGAGGTCGGCGAATTCAACCCGGTCGCCGAATGGAATGCAGGTTCTGGACTCTATTCCTGGGCCGCACCTGCCGTGGCCGACCTGGATGGGGATGGCATGCCCGAGGTCATCACCACCTTCTCCGACTCCATGTTCGGGTTCGGGGGCTTTGACGTGATGGGTACCTCGACCCTGTACGTGCTCAATAGCGATGGAACGGAGCGCTACAAGGTGTCGGACGTCGAGCTTGGGATGGCCTCCAGTCCCGCCGTCGCGGATGTGGACGGCGATGGTTCTCCCGAGATCGCCATCGTGAGGGAGTACGAAAACAGCCTGCTGGCGGTGGGGGACTACACGCTGGTGCTGTTTGACGCCGACGGCAATCTGCTGTGGGAGAGCGATCACTTCGAGGGGCTGGACTTCGACTACGCCACGTCGCCCTCCATCTCGGACATGGATCACGATGGCAGCCCGGAGATCATTGCCGGACGGGTCATCTTCAACGCTGACGGCACCACGCGCGGTCAGGGCCTCTATGGTCGAGGTTCCTACGGGGTGACGGATGTTCCCTTCTTCGGGGTGATCTCCGAAGCCACCTCCCCGGCGGTGGCTGACCTGGATCTGGATGGCGTCGAAGAGGTCATCACAGGCAACGCCTTCTATGACCCGGATGGCAATGCGATCTGGATGGATCCCAGCCAGGACGACGGGATGATCGCGGTGGCCAACCTGGACGATGACCCGGAAGGGGAGTTCGTGGCTTCCAGCTACAACACCGTTCGCGCAGTGGACACCGACGGCACAATCCTGTGGGGTCCCCTGGTGATCCAGTCCGCCAACATCATGTCGCCGGCTGCCATCGGGGACATCGACCTGGATGGCTACCCCGAGATCATCACCGCCGGGGGCAACAATCTCCTGGCGATCAACCATGATGGCAGCGTGCTGTGGACCGCCAAGGTCACGGACGAGTCCGGTGCCACCGGGGCCTCGATCTTCGACTTCGAAGGGGACGGGATTCCCGAGGTGGTCTACATCGACGAGGTCGAGATGGTCGCCTACGATGGACCCACTGGTGCGGTGAAATTCTACAACGCTGACCATTCCTCCAACACGATGATGGACTGCCCGATCATCGCCGACGTGGACGCCGACGGACATGCGGAGATCCTGGTGAGCCACGCCTCGATGGGGGGCAATGGCCTGTCGGCCTATGGCGACCGGGATGACAGCTGGGCCCCTGCCCGCAAGGTCTGGAACCAGCACCCCTACACGATCACCAACATCCAGGACGACCTGTCGGTGCCCGTCACGGCCACCCCGAATTTCACCACCTTCAACTCCTTCAAGTCCGCCATCGACCGCATGCCAGGCGAGAGCCTCGGCTGGGAACTCGAGTCAGCCATCACCGATGTTTGTGAGGATGACTGTGATGTCGGCGTGGTCTGGGTGGTGGGCCAGGTGCACAACAAGTCCGAGGACGACCAGCCGGCAGGGGTCAACGTGACGGTCTACGGCCTGAACGGCGGGGATCGGATGCCGCTGAGCACGCTGCAGACCACGGATGTCATTCCTTCCGGTATGAGCAGCGAACCGCTCGTCTTCGAGATCGACGCCAGCGATTTCGCGAGCATCGATGGCTTGTGGCTGAACGCCGACGATGAGGGGACGGGCGTGATCAGCGAGTGCGACGAGGACAACAACGACTTCCTCTGGATGGGACCCTTCTGCGAATAGGCGAGGGGAATTCCCCGGAAGGGTGTCTCTCCACCCTTGTCCTCAGCGGCGAATCGCCAGGCCTTCAAAGGCCTCCGTGATGGCATTCACCTCGTCGGAGACCAGAACCAGGTCCCCTGCTGCCAGGTTCTCCTCCACCTGTCCGGCGGTCCGGGCACCCACCAGGGCCGCTGTGATGCCCGGCTGGTGGAGCGTCCAGGCAATCGCCAGCTGGGCCAGCGTCACATCATGGGCCCGGGCGAGATTCGCCAGTCCCACCAGGGCCTGGTTCACCACTGCCCGGTTCTCCAGGCAGAACAGGGGTAGATCAGCCCGCTTGTCGCCTTTGCGGAACTGCCGATCGGCGGTCATCTTCCCGGTCAGAAGGCCCTGTTCGATGGGGCGGTAGACCACCAGGCCGACGCCATGTTCCTGGCACCAGGGAACGACGTCCTGTTCGATGTCCCGAGCCAGCAGGCTGTAGCGGGGTTGGTTGGAAGCCAGCGGGACGTCTCCCAGGGCCTCTTGGGCCTCGGCCATCATCGCCGGGGTGAAGTTCGAGACACCGATGTGTCGGATCTTGCCCTCGGCCCGGAGCTCCAGCAGGGCACCCATTGTCTCCTGGATGGGGGTGGTGGGGTCCGGCCAGTGGCACTGAAGGAGATCGATGCAGTCGATGCCGAGCCGGCCCAGGCTTCTCTCACACTCCAGTCGAATGGACTCCGGGCGGAGGTTCCGAAAGACCCTCCGTCCCTGGCCAGTGGTGAAGAAGTGGGCTCCCTGGTCGTCGTCCCAACGCAACCCGGCCTTTGTGAGGACCAGGACTTCTTCCCTGCGGTGGGCAATGGCCTGACCGACCACCTGTTCCGAGTGGCCGAATCCATAGATGGGGGCGGTGTCGATGGCCCCAGCACCGGCATCGATGGCGGTCTGGATTGCCTCGGTGGCCAGGCGGTCATCGGTGCCTCCCCAGTACCAGCCGCCGATGGCCCAGGCACCAAAGGTCACCGGGGGAAGGGCCAGGTCCGTGCGCCCCAGGCGACGCCGCGGGCTCATTTTGCGTCGGACCAGATCCAGGGGGATTCCCCCTCGGGCAGGTCGAGGCCCAGTTCCCGTCCCTCTCGTCGGTTCAGTCGCCCTTCGACCGCCCAGCGAACGGCCATGGGGTAGAGCTGGTGTTCCACCTTCAGGATGCGCTTGGTGAGCTTCTCCTCCGTGTCTCCGGCACGCACGGGCACCGCGCCCTGGCAGACGATCGGCCCGGTGTCTGTTCCGCCGTCGACCAGGTGGACGGTGGCTCCGGCGATGCGGACTCCGTGACCCAGGGCCTGCCGTTGTCCATGTGTCCCGGGAAACGCCGGCAGAAGAGTGGGATGGATGTTCAAGACCCGGTCCGGCCAGGCCTCGAGAAAGGCGGGGGACAACAGCCGCATGAACCCGGCACAGCAGACCCACTCCACGCCATGTTCGCGGAGGGCCTCGGTCATGGCCTCCTCGAAAGCGGCCCGGTCCGGGTAGAACTTGTGGCCGATGAACAGGGCCGGAAGGTCGGCCGCTCGAGCCCGATTCAGGCCATAGGCGGAACCCACATTGCTGATGACCACCCCGATCTCCGCCGGGTAGTCCGGGTCCTTGCAGGCCTTGATCAGGGCTCTGAGGTTGGTCCCGGTGCCAGAGACCAGTACACCGATCGGAACCTTCTTTACAGCCAAGAGACCCCCTCACCGTTCACCACCCGTCCGATGACATGGTGGTCCAGGCCATCGAAGGCCTGGCGATCCTCGGGGCGGACCAGGCAGACCATGCCAACCCCCAGGTTGAAGGTTTGCAACAGGTCCCCGCGGGTCAGGGATCCCAGGCGTTCCAGCAGATTGAAGATGGGCGGGATGGGCCAACTGCCCCACTCGAGCGTCACGCCGAGCCCGGTGGGAAGAACCCGGGGCACGTTGCCTGGCAGGCCCCCTCCAGTGATGTGGGCCAGGCCACGGAGGACAGGGCGCAGGCGCAGGAGGTCTTTCACATAGATCCGCGTGGGCGTCAGCAACACCTCGCCCAGGGGTCTGTCCAGGCCGTGGTCCTGTCCCCAGTCCAGGTCTTCGACGAGCCGCCGGACCAGGGAGAACCCATTGCTGTGCAGGCCACTGGAGGGCAGGGCCACGACGAGATCCCCCGCCTGTACGCCGCTACCGTCGAGGACCTGGTCACGCTCCACCACGCCCACAGCAAATCCCGCCAGGTCGTAGTGTCCTGGGCTGTACATGCCGGGCATCTCGGCGGTTTCCCCACCGATCAGGGCGCAGCCGGCCTGGCGACAGCCCTCGGCGATCCCGGCCACCACCTGGACCGTGACATCAGGCTCCAACTGGCCCGTGGCAAAGTAGTCCAGGAAGAAGAGCGGCTCGGCGCCGCTGACGACGATGTCATTGACACACATCGCCACCAGGTCGATCCCAATGGTCTCGTGTTGTCCGAGCCGCTGGGCCACCAACAGCTTGGTGCCGACCCCATCGGTGCCGGAGACCAGCACCGGATCCCGGTGTCCCGCCAGGGAAAAAAGACCCCCGAAGCCCCCAAGATCCGAGACGACCCCGGGCCTGTGGGTGCTCTGCACCAGTGCCTTGATTCCGGACACCACGGCTTCTCCCGCCTCGATGTCCACGCCGGCCTTCTTGTACGCGTCCGCCATGACGCCCCTCTAATGCCAGGAGCGGTCTCTGCGCCCGTGACCAGACCGTGCCGAGCTATTCGAGGGGGTCTCCGTCGGACCCATCTTCCTTGGGCGTCACCCCGGCTTCCACCAGGACATTGGAGGCGTCCCCGTCGGCATCGATGAAGAGGGCCGCGAACTCGTAGGGGGTGTTGTAGTCAAAGACGGTGCCCACCTGGATCGCCAACCTCACCGTCATCTCGAAGCTGAAGCAGGTCTCGCCCATCTCGCTGTAGATGCGGTCGGCGTCCGGGTCCCCGCTGTCGTCCACTGTTCCGTCCAGGACCTCGTCGTGCCAGAATTGCAGCTTGCCCTGGTGCAGATCCCCATCTTCGTCGGTCAGGTGGAGTTCCAGGCTGATGGTCGGGTAGTCATCGCCCTCGAAATTCCGGACGCCGCCGTTGTCGATGAGCAGGGTATCGGCCACGGGTTCGACGCCTCCACAGGTCTCTGTGATCGTTCCGTTGGTGATTTCTGGAGGCTCGGCGGTGTCGTCTCCACCGCTCGTGCAGGCCACGACGGACCCCAACATCATCCCAATTGTGCGCAACATTTCGGGTCTCCTGTTGCCGAGAGCCTATCATCGGCAGCCTCGGGGTTAGGGAGACGCTGATGCCGCGCAGATCCCTGACCCCCCAGGCCGCCTACCGGCTCTTTCGGGACAACCTGGGGAGCTTGCGCAAGGTCTACATGCGTGGCAACCACATCGAGCGCAGGGGGGACCTGGGCTCTCGCGAGGAGACCGTGTTGCTCCTGCACGGATTCATGCAGACCCGAGCGGTCTGGGAGGTGATGGAGGATCGCCTGCGCTACGACGGTTTCGGGGTTTTCAGCTTCAACCTGGGGGGACTCTTCTACCGCTTCAACAGTCGACCGGTGGATGCCCTGGCCCAGGCCGTGGCCGAGAAGATCGAGACCATCTGCGAGCGCTACGACCTGGATCGCTTTCATGTGGTCGGCCACTCAAAGGGTGGGCTGATCGCACGAGAGTATGTGCAGCACCACGGCGGGGACCGCCGGGTCAAGTCCCTGACCACGCTGGGGACTCCCCATCACGGCACGCCCACTGCGGCCATCGGGGTCTGGCTCATGGGGGGCGGCGTGCTCTCCCGCAGCCCACTGCAGATGCTGCCGCGCTCCCGGCTGGTCAAGCTGCTCTCTCGAGACACCTTTCCACCCCACATCCCCATGTCCTCCATCTACAGCCGTCATGACCTGGTGTGCCCCCACTGGTGCAGCGTGTTGCGACCCAAGACGGGGGAGACCAGCATGAAGAACGTCCAGGTCAGGAACGTGGGTCACACGGCACTGACCTATGACCCCGGCGTCTACATCCTGGTGCGCAAGGAACTGGAGGCGGCTGCCGAACTGTGGCGGGAACGGGAAGGTCGAACCCAGCCCTGACGGTTGAGCCGGCTCTGCACGGCGTCGCTCTCAGCCTGCGTCGAGGCAGCACCGGAAGGAGAGGGTCGGGTCCTGGTAGCCCTCGGACTCGTCCACGAAGTAGGCGCAGCGATCGCCGCGTTCAGCGTTGCCCCGGTGGCCGCCCTTCACGATCTTCCGGACGGTCTTGGAGGGGCGGACATCATTGGTCCACTCCCGGAACCCGCCGCTGAGGTCATAGACCCCGTAGCTGGAGACGCAGTCGGGACGGGAACCGAGACGGTAGGGATCTTCCATGGTTTCGCCGCACATCGAGGGATCCCAGGTGTCTCCATAGGTGTAGATGAAGTTGTTTGGCCCCTTGCAGGCCTTCTCCCACTCCGCCTCGGTGCAGAGACGCTTGTTGAACTTCTCGCAGGTCTCCTTGGCAGCGTTCCAGGTCACGGTGCCAGTGGGAGGCTGGTCCTTGATGTTCGGAAACTCAAAGCGGTCGATAAAGAAGGAGTTGACCTGGAGAACCTTTGACAGTGGCTCACTGGAGTGGGCCAATGCACTGTCCTCGGCGTAGAGCCGGCCTCGGATGTAGGTCCCGCCGGGGATGTAGACCATGTCTGGCTGCTGGGCGATCATGGCCTTGATCTCGGTCTCTGTGGGCAGAGGATTGCTCTTGCTGACCTGGTCCCGAATGATCTGGTCCTTCTTCCGAGCTTCCTCGATGAGGTCCGGGGGCTTGTTGACCAGGCGATAGCCCCCCACCATTCCGACCATGCCCACGGCCACACCAAGAGCGATCAGGGCGGTGCGGTAGCTGGTGGGGGTGGAATGGGCCTGCATGCTCGGGTCGAAGCAGCGCTTGATGTCCCGAACCATGTCCACGGCTGCCGGGTAGCGGTCCTCGGGGTTGGGGCTCAGGCCGAGTTCGACCACGTGGTCGATGTGCTCCGGCAGGTCGTCGCGGAGTTGGGTCGGTGGGAGGAAGGTCCCCATGGGCGTCTGGCCGCACAGCAACTCGTAGAACATCACCCCCACCGAGTAGATGTCCGCCTGGGCATTGCTGGTCTGCTCGTAGCCACCGAGCTCGGGTGCCAGGTACGGGTGGTCCGAGCGGTTTTCGATCAACTCCACGATCTCGGTGGGATCGAGCATGTCGCACATGCCCATGTCGGAGACCTTGAACTGTCGAACGATACGGGAACCACCAGGCCCGGTGCGCTGGGTGTTCACCAGGACGTTTTCGGGCTTGAGGTTTCGGTGAACGAAGTCCGACTCGTGCCCGGAGTGGATCGCCTCAAGGACCTTGATGACGACGGCACAGGCTTCTTCAAGGGAGAAGACCTGGCCGCTCGCGGCGTATTCGTCGAGCAGGGCCCGCAGGCTCTGGGACTTGAAGTACTCCTCCGTGTAGTACAGAACGCTGTTGTGTTCCTTGACCTCGCCGAGGCGGGTCAGCCCACCGTGTTTGAGCTGCTTCGCCCGAGCAAATGCCTTCTGGAAGCGCTGGCGGTCTTCGGGAGCCTGCACCAGCCTGGGGTGGGGAAACTTGATGGCGATGTGTTGCCCGGAAGCGATGTGACGGCCCAGGTAGGTGGCCCCGAAAAGCCCTGTACCCAGGTGACTCTCAACCTCGTACTTCCGGGAGATCACGTCTCCGCGGGCAAAGGTGATCCTGCTCGAAAGGTCTGCCACCGGGAATCGACCTCGGGTCTCTGCAACCGCTTGGGAAACACCCCGGCTGTGGCCTGAGGTGGAACCGCGGAACGGTATCACAGTCGGCGGTCTTGACCCCTTCTGCTGCCCAAGAAGAAACGCACAATACCCACGGCGGTACGTCCCAGATCACCTGGCCCGAACTGGGAACTGACCAGGGCGTGCAGCGTCAAGGCACACCAGCCCATGATGGCGGCGAATCCGAGCGCCAGGCCGAGCCATTCCGCGATCCGCAACCCTGCGAGTTCGGGCTGAAAACCCTGGAGGAGTATGGCGCCAGCGACAAGGGCGCCGGCGGCGCATGTCGCCACTGCGATCTGAAGGCCAGCGGCGGAGAGCGTGCGGCGCAAGCGCTCGGACTCAGGATCCCGGGTGACCAGCTCCAGGCGCCCTCGCTCCAGGTCCGTGAGCACCTGGCCCATGTGGGAGGGAAGGCCCCGCAGATTGGCCTGGGCCTGCACCAGCACCTTCAGCGCATCTGCGGTCAGCTTCTCCGGGGAGAGCTGCCGGGCCATCAGTTTGCGGGCGTGGGGCTCTACCCGGGCGATGATGTCGGCCTCGGGGATCAGCCGGCGCAAGGTGCCATCCACCAGTGAAGCGGCGCGGGCCAGCACCGCGTACTCGGGTGGCAGCCGGATCCTGTATCGGTTTGCCACCTCGATGAACTCCAGCAGTGTCGCTGCCTGGCTCAGATCTTCCAGGGAAGCCCCGTGGTACTTGTCCATCAGTCGGGCGATCTCGGAGCGAAAATCCCGGAGATCGATTCGCCCCTCGACGGCCCCGATCCGGTAGGCGGTGTGGGCGACCGTATCGGCGTCCTGGAAGACCAGGGCCGTGAAGATCGTGATGATGATGTCCCGCATCTCCGACGTCAGGGTCCCGCAGAGACCGAAGTCCAGGTAGGTCAACTGGCCGCTTTCCTGGACAAGGAGGTTTCCAGGATGTGGATCCCCGTGGAAGAAGCCGTGCTCAAAAACCTGGGTGAGGGTGGCGTCGACGAGTACTTCCATGGCGATCTCGACACCGGGATCGCCGGGGGAAAGAGCCGACAGCGGGCGTCCGCTGACCTCGTCCATGACCAGCACCTTGGAGGTGGACAGCTCCCGGTGAATGGCCGGTACCTTCACCTCCGGGTGCTCCCGGAAATTCCCGGCAAAACGGGCTGCGTGCCGGGCTTCCTGGAAGAAGTCCAGCTCCTGCTGAATCGCCGCCTCGAATTCCTGGACGATGGCCACAGGGGTGTAGACCCCCGGCAGTGTCAGGCGCCCCTCCATCAGGCGGGCAGTGGTGTAGAGGATGTGCAGGTCGGACTCGATGACCTCGCGGATGTGGGGGCGCTGCACCTTGATCGCGATCGAACGGCCATCCGGGAGCACCCCCAGGTGCACCTGGGCGATGGAGGCAGAGGCGACCGGTTCGGACTGAACCTCCTGGAAGATCTCCTCAACCGGGCGGCCCAGTTCCTCTTCGATCACCGACCGGGCCTCGTCCCAGGACACCGGTGGCACCTCGTCCTGGAGCTTCTGGAATTCGACCAGGAGTGCGGCAGGCAGGATGTCGGCCCGCACGCTGAGCACCTGGCCCATCTTCACAAAGGTCGGGCCGAGCTCCACGACGACCTCTCGGAGGCGAATGGCCCAGGGGGTGCCCGTGTCGTTGGACTCGGGGGTTTCCGCGGGGGGAGGACTGGCAAAGGACCCCTCCACCAGTCCGCCAAAGCCATGTCGAGCGAGTACGGTGGCAATCCGGCGAATCCGTCCCAGGTCGTGCACATCGATATGTGGCATGGCCGGAGGCTATCCCATCACCGCAGCCATTATGGGGAGACCATGGCCGACCTTTATTTCCGTCAGTTGCTCGCAGGAAAGGACTTTGGCGTCGGGGATCCCACCGCAGCCATGATGCAGAACTACGTCTACGTCATCGGGGATCGCGACACCCGAGAGTGCGTGATCGTGGACCCTGCGTGGGATGTTCGTGACCTGCTGCGGGTGATTTCCGAGGATGACATGCAGGTCACTGGGGCCCTGGCGACCCATTACCACCCGGATCACGTGGGGGGTTCGATGTTCGGGTACACCGTGGACGGGCTGCCGACGCTGATGTCCCTGAACCCCTGCAAGGTGCACGCGCACAAGCTGGAGGTGGAGGGGATTCGGCGGGTGACCGGCCTGTCCGAGTCCGACTTCGAGTCCCACGAGTCCCATGACGTGGTGAAGGTCGGAGACGTGGCGATCGAGTTGCTCCACACCCCGGGTCACACACCCGGTTCCCTCTGTTTTCGGCTGAAGGACGCGTTGGTGAGCGGAGACACGCTCTTCCTGCAGGGATGTGGGCGGGTCGATCTGCCTGGCGGGGACCCGGAGGAGATGTACTTTTCGTTGACCCAGCGGCTCTCCAAGCTCCCCGGGGAACTGGTTCTGTACCCGGGCCATGCCTACAGCGGGGCACAAGCTCCCCTGGCAGAGGTTCGGCGTACCAACCCCTACCTTTCCGTGCCCAGCCTGGAGCAGTGGCTACAGGGGATGGGAGGCTGACGGGACCCGCAGAGACTGCTCAGGGAGCGCCGGGTCAGTAGGCCCGACCGAAAATGGCCATGTGGGTCGCCGGCTTGCCGGAGTAGAAACAGGTCCTGCCCGACGCCTCCTGGTCTGCCAGTGGGTAGCAGCGAATGGTCGCCTTGGTCTCGGCCTTGATCCGCTGCTCGGCTTCGGCGTCGTCGGCCCAGGCAACCCGGTACCAGCCCCCTTGCTGGTTCAGGGCGGCCTTGAAGGCGTCGTAGCTCTCGCAGTCGTGGGTGTTCTCTGCCCGGAAGGTTCGGGCCCGTTCGAGCAGCGTGGACTGGATGTCGGAGAGGACCTCCTGGACCCGCTCCACGAGCCCTTCCCGCGGAATGCCGAACTTCTGGCGATCGATCCGGCTCTTGGCAAATGCGCTGTTGCTGGCCACGTCGCGAGGACCGACTTCGAGGCGAAGGGGCACGCCCTTGCGCTCCCATTCGTAGTACTTGGCTCCCGGCTTCATGTTGTCCCGGGTGTCGATGGCCACCCGGATGCCGGCAGCCTTGAGCGTGTCGTGGATTCCCTGGCCGAATTCGCAGACCTCGTCCTGCTCGGGCCCCTTGCGCCAGATGGGCACGACCACGACCTGGATCGGGGCGATGGCGGGGGGCAGGACCAGGCCCTCATCGTCGCTGTGGGCCATGATCGCGGCTCCGACCAGCCGGGTCGAGACACCCCAACTGGTGGCCCATACGTGGGTTCGTTCGCCATCCTCGGCCTGGTAGGTGACGTCGAAGGCCTTGGCGAAGTTCTGGCCCAGAAAGTGACTGGTGCCCGCCTGGAGCGCCCAGGTGTTCTGCATCATCGCCTCGATGCAGTAGGTCTCCACCGCACCGGCGAAGCGCTCGCTGGAGGACTTCACGCCGGTGATGACGGGAAGGGCCAGGGTCTCCTCGGCAAAGGCTCGGTAGACCTCGAGCATCTGCTCGGCTTCGGCCACAGCTTCCTGTTCGGTGGCGTGGGCGGTGTGTCCTTCCTGCCAGAGAAATTCGGTGGTGCGCAGGAAGGGCCGGGTCTTCATCTCCCAGCGGACCACGTTGGCCCACTGGTTGATGAGGATGGGAAGATCCCGCCAGGAGTCGATCCACTGGCCGTACATGTGCCAGATGATGGTCTCCGAGGTGGGGCGCACCACCAGGGGCTCCTCGAGCTTCGCGTCAGGATCCACTTCGACGGCGGCCTTGCCGTCGGGACCGACGGTGGCCTTGAGGCGGTGGTGGGTCACCACGGCGCATTCCTTGGCGAATCCCTCGACGTGCTCGGCCTCCTTGGACAGGAAGCTCATGGGGATGAACAGGGGGAAATACGCGTTGACGTGGCCGGTGTCTTTGAAGCGTCGATCCAGGTCGTTCTTGATCGCTTCCCACATGGCGTAGCCCAGGGGACGGAGCACCATGCACCCCTTGACGGGCGAATAGTCGGCCAGCTTGGACTCACGAATGACGTCCAGGTACCACTTGCTGTAGTCCTTCTCGCGGGTGGTGATGGTCGACTGTCGTGCCAAGGTGCGCCTCCTGCGCCGGGATTCCGGGGCCGGCACATAACCCCGGTCAAGCCGTTGCGGTGCCCTCATCCCGGCGATAGACGAGGCGCCCGCTGGCGCATGGCCCACGCCTTCGGTGTGGGCTCCTGTGAGATGGGGCCTGGCCCCTGGGAGTTCTGAATGCCTCCTTCCGCCGCTGAACGGCTGTGTGTGAACACGATCAAGGGCCTGACCATGGACGCGGTGGAAGCCGCGACCTGTGGCCACCCGGGCATGCCGATGGGCATGGCGGATGCCGCCTTTGTGCTGTGGACCCGCTTCCTGGTGCACGACCCCACGGATCCGGCCTGGCCGGATCGGGATCGCTTCGTGTTGTCCGCCGGGCACGGCTCGATGCTGGTCTACAGCCTGCTTCACCTGACCGGGTACGATCTCTCGCTGGACGAGATCAAGCGCTTCCGCAAGTGGGGGAGCAAGACCCCGGGCCACCCTGAGTACGGACACACCGCTGGTGTCGAGACCACCACAGGTCCCCTGGGCCAGGGCTTTGCCAACGGGATTGGAATGGCCCTGGCGGAGCAGGTCCTGCGGGATCGCTTCGGCAGCGACCTGGTGGATCACTGGACCTACGGGATCGTCTCGGATGGCGATCTCATGGAAGGGGTGGCGGCAGAGGCTGCGAGCCTGGCCGGGCACCTGGGCCTGGGTCGCGTTGTCTACCTGTACGACGACAACGAGATCACCATCGATGGCCGCACGGACCTGGCCTTCACCGAGGACCGCTGCAAGCGCTTTGAGGCCTATGGTTGGCACGTGCAGCAGATCGACGGCCACGACCACGACGCGGTGGCGGCGGCGATCGAGGCGGCACGGTCCGTCGGCGACCGGCCTTCATTGATCGCCTGCCGGACATACATCGGCCACGGCTCGCCCAACAAGCAGGACACCTCGGCGTCCCACGGCGCCCGGCTGGGAGAGGACGAGGTCCGCCTGACCAAGCAGACCCTGGGCATGGACCCGGACAAGACCTTTGACGTCCAGGACGAGGCACTGGCTCGTTGCCAGGAGCGCAACGGGGAGCTCAAGGCCCGGAGAGAGACCTGGGAGGCGCGTCTGGCAGCGAGCTCACAACGGGCGGAATGGAATCGCTGGCACGGCGCACCCGACGTGGATGCCATCCAGTGGCCCACATGGTCCACCGAAGACAAGGCCCTGGCCACGCGCAAGGCCTGCCAGGCGGCGATCAATGCGGTGGCCGCCCAGGTGCCCAACCTCCTGGGTGGTTCCGCGGATCTGTCTGGCTCCAATGGCTGCGTGCTCAAGGACACCTCACCCCTTCAGCGGGGCAACTGGGGTGGTCGCAACCTGCACTTCGGCGTGCGGGAGCACGGCATGGGCAGCATCTGCAATGGCATGGCCCTTCATGGTGGACTTGTGCCGTTCTGTGCCACCTTCCTGGTCTTCCATGACTACATGCGGCCGAGCGTGCGTCTGGCTTCGATGATGAACCAGCAGGTCATCTTCGTGTACAGCCACGACAGCATCTTCCTGGGCGAGGATGGCCCGACCCACCAGCCCATCGAGCACATGATGGCTCTCAGGCTGATCCCGGGCCTGGTCACCCTGCGGCCCGCAGATGCCAATGAGACGGCAGCGGCCTGGCGGGTCGCGATGAGTCGGACCGATGGACCCACCTGCCTGGTCACCACCCGCCAGGGCCTTCCCCACTTGCCGAACACGGCGAGTGCGGCGATGGCCGGCGTGGCCCAGGGCGCCTATGTCCTGAACGAGGCCAGCGGCCAGACCCAGGTGGTGCTGATCGCCACCGGAAGCGAGGTCACACTGGCCCTGCAGGCCCAGGAGGCACTGGCCGAGCAAGGGGTCGGGGCGCGGGTGGTCAGCATGCCGTCCTGGGCCCTGTTTTCCGACCAGGACAAGTCCACTCGGGACCAGGTCCTGCCGCCGGGGATTCCGAGGGTCTCCATCGAGGCCGGTAGGACCCTGGGTTGGGAACGCTGGGTGGGCCTTGACGGCGCGAGTGTGGGCATCGACCGCTTTGGGGCTTCGGCGGATCATGTGACCCTGGCCAGGGAGCTTGGCTTTACCGTGGAACAGGTCCTGGGCGCGGTACGCAGCGTGCTCTGAGGCAGGGTTTCGGAGGCCCCCGAAGGGGCGCTTCTCACCGAGCCTGGTTTCGTCCTTTCAGCGCTCGCCGCCCGGGAATCCTCCCAGATCCGGCGGGGGGCCGAGATCGGGTGGGGTGGGCCCCATGCTGGCAATGGCTTCTTCGGCCAGCTCGAGGGCCCGGGCCAGTTGAGGATCCCGCCCCGCGGCGTAGTCCGCGGGGGTGTAGGTCACGACCTCGTCCGGCTCCGTCCCGTGGTTCTCCAGCCCCCAGCCGACGTTGCTGTACCAACCGCTGAACTCAGGCTGGGTGGTGATGGTGCCGTCCGAGAGCCTGTGGCGGGGCCAGATACCGATCACGCCGCCCCAACTTCGCTCACCGATGAGGGGTCCCAGTTGGCGTTGCTTGAAGGCGTTGCCAAAGATGTCCCCGTCGCTGCCGGCGAACTGGTTCGTGATGCAGACCAGGGGGCCCCGGTGGCTGTGGCGGGGGTAAGGCCGCGGCGTGCCCCAGCGGGGGAGGCTCCACCCGGAGACCTGGCGAGAGAGCCGGTCCAGCAGCAGGGTGCTCACGTGCCCCCCTCGGTTGTAGCGGATGTCGATGATCAGGCCGAGCCGATCGAGTTCGGTCATGTACGACCGGTGGAACTCCGAGAAGCCGTTGGGGCCCATGTCTGGCACATGGATGTAGCCACAGCGGCCTTCCGTGGCCTTGTGGACCGCCTTCCGATTCGTGCGGACCCAGCTGCGGTACCAGGCCTCAGCGGAGCCGCGCAGGGTTCTCACCGTGACCAGGCGGGGCGCCTCTTCTCCGTCCCGGTCCAGGGTCAGCTGAACATCCCGCCCGGCTCGCTTGACCAGGCTGGCGGCAATGGGCTGGTCCTCGGGCAAGGGCTGGCCGTCGATTCCCAGGACCCGGTCACCCACCTGGACATCCACACCTGGGCCGCACAGGGGACTGCCGCCTCGCGGGGACCAGTTGTCCCCGTCGGCGATGGACAGGATGACGCCGCCGGGTCCGAACCTGGCAGCGAGGCGGCCCGGGGCCCAGGCCGGGGGTTTGCGGTGATCCCCCAGCATCTCGTAGGCGTGGCTGGTGCCAAGCTCGCCCTGGAGTTCCCACACCAGGTCGCCCCACTCGCTGCGACAGGCCACCCGTTCCAGCAGGGGGGCGTAGCGCTCCCAGCAGGCCTCCCAGTCGACCCCGGACATCTCGGGCAACCAGAAGTGGTCTCGCATCAGCCGCCAGGTCTCTCGGAGCATCTGGGTCCACTCGACGAGCGGGTCCACCTCGACGGCCACCCGGTTCAGGTCGATGAGTCCGTTGTTTCGGCCAGGCCTGGTCCCGGTTCGTTCCAGCTTGTCAGCGCTTCCCTGGATCACCCGCAGCTTCTTGGAGACCTGGACCAGCAGGTACTTGCCCAGCCTGCCCGGTCGCACCGAGCTGATGCTCGAAAGCAGGACCTTCTCCTGGAGATCCACCAGGTCATAGGCCTTGAGGGTGCTCTCGGCGGGTACCACGGCCTGAAACCAGTTCCGCTTTCGGACCCCCTTGATCGGGTTCTGGACATAGAGAATTCGGTCCCCATGGGCACACAGGTTCTTGTAGCTCCCAGGCGCGATGGGCAGTTGGACAACCCGATCCGGCAGGCCGTCCAGGTCGATCCGGACAGGCCCGGGGTCCTTCTCCTTGCTGTCCTCGCCATTCTTGGAGGCCTTCTTGAGGGTGCGCGGCAGGGGCTGGAGCGGAGAGGGGGTGTCCGCGGCCAGGGTCACCAGGCAGATTCGGACCGCGCGGGAAAAGGCATAGTTGAAGGTCAGGGTGTCGACGACGGGATCGAACTCCCGGCCGCTCAAGAAGAAGAGATAGCGGCCCTTGGGATCGAAGAAGGGGCAGGTGTCCTGGAACTCCGGGTGTGTGACCCGGTGGACCGTGCCGGTCGCGATCTCCACCAGCTTGATCGACCAGCAGTGCTGGGTCTCCATCAGGCTGTAGGCCAGCCAGGCGGAGTCCGGGGACCAGGCCAGCCCGGCCAGCCGGCCATGGGGGCTGTGGTCCAGTACCCTGGCCTCGTCGGTCTCCAGGTCGACCACGACCAGCTCCTGGCGATGGTTGCTGAATGCCGCGTGGCTGCCATCGGGGGCCATCTCGAGATCGAGGGCCCGGCCCATGGACTCGGTGGACGCCAGGCGTCGAGGAGGTTTGGCTCCCGTCAGGTCGTGTTCTTCCAGGGCCTCTTCACCGCCGGCATCGGAGACCAGGAGCAGGGTGTCGGCGTCCCGGTACCGGGCCAGCCTGGCGCGTCCCCCTGAATCCACGGAGGGCTGGAGGACCGGCCCCTCCCACAGCCCCAGGGCGTGGGCCTTGCCCCGAACGGTGAGGGCGACCGAGTGATCGTCCGGGTGGAGGTCAAAGTCCTCCAGGTAGGAGCCGGTGAACACGAATCGGCGAGCGCACTGGGCCCGGGGGCTTGCCAGGTCCACCGCCAGCTCTCGTTCTTTGCCGCCCGCAAGGTCCACATGCCAGAGCCTGGCGCCGGCGGCGTAGACCAGTTGATCCCCGTGGACCGCCGGGTGGCGGGCATAGAACTCTCGTTGGTGGCTGTGCTGGCGGAGGTCCTCGCCATCGACCGTGCAGCTCCAGACCTGGCTCAACCCGGTGTGGTCGCTCGCAAAGAGCACCCGGTCGCCATGCCACTGGGGACAGGCCTGGGCCGGTGGCAGTGCCAGTCTCTTCCAGTCGCCGCTTCCCTGGGCATCCACCCAGACAACCCCTGCACGGCCCCCTCGGTACCGCTTCCACCGGGCCAGGTCATCCCCATGGCGACCGAGCAGCCTGGCCCCATCGGACCGTTCGTCCAACCAGGCCATGTGTCCCAGGGACAGGGGGGTGGGCTCCCCGCCGGTCACCGGCACCTCGTAGGCTTCCAGCAGGTGGCCAGTGGGTTGGCCCAGGGCCGTGCAGAAGCGGATCTTCTGGCCATCTGGACTCCAGCCTAGAACCCGACAGCCGTGCCCCACCCAACTCAGTCGACGGGGGGGACCGCCTTCCAGCGGCATGACCCAGACATCAGGGGTGCCTTCATCAAGGCTGGTGTAGGCCAGCAGGGACCCGTCTGGGGAGATTCGGGGCGTCGAGACCTCTCCCCGACCTGCCGTCAACCGCCGGGCCTTGCCCCCTTCCAGGGGAACGACCCAGAGATCGTCCTCGCTGACGAAGACAACGGAGTCGCCGTGGAGGGTGGGCATGCGCAGGTAGCCGGGGGCGGGGGCGGTCATGGCAACTCGAGGGCGAGGGGAGGGAAGTGTTGCAGACGGTGGAAGTCCGGGCTGTCGCCAGGGACCGGGTAGCAGGCCAGATGCCGTCGTGCCGCTCCAGCGCCATGAATGGCATAGGCGTTGGCCGTCCAGGGTGCCGGAGGTAGCCAGTCCGCCGGAATGAGGGTTTCGGCGCTCCAACGGTTGATTTGATGGGTCAATTGGACACGCAGGGGAAGGCCCTGTGCGACCACCTGGCGAATTCCCTGGAGCTGGAGCACCAGGTGATGACCCCCCGGTCCGAGCTCGATCTCCAGGTAGCGGTTCCCGGGTCCACACAGGAAGAACTCGACCACCTCGTGCTCCCACAGTCGGGGAGTTGGCCCCGGAGGTCCAGGCGGCCGCGGATCGCCATGGTCCCAGGCCTCGACTCGGAGGGCGAGGTCGCCGTCACGCCAGGCCAGGCCCACACGGGCCCACTCGTCCGAGTCCGCTGGCTGGCCGTCCCAGGTCTGACGGATCTCCAGCCACCTCACTCTGGTCGCATCCAGTAGACAGCGCCCGATTCCGGGGCAGCCCCATCGGCCTGGTAAGCCCCCAGGAACACGCCGTCCCCGTAGGCCTCGGCGGCAAAACCGGCCCCATCCTCGGCGTCGAGGCCTTGCAGTTGGGCATCCGCATTCAACACCGCCACGCCCCCGGTGATCGGGCCATAGATCACCCAGGTTGCTCCCGCGTAGTCCCGGTGTCCATGGCCTCCGACAACCAGGTCCAGGTCGCCGTTGCCGTCCAGGTCGGCGGTGTGAACCGAGATGCCCAGGAACCAGGCCCCGTCCGAGGGCAGCAGGGACCAGTCCGACTCGGTGATGTCCTGGATGCCGGTCGTGGGCCCCAGGTCCACATAGACTGCACCGCCGTAGTAGCCGATCAGCCCGTCGCCATGAGCCCCGAGCACGGCATCGCTATTGCCGTCTCCATCCAGATCGCCACTGGCGATGGCAGACCCGACGTTGTGGTAGGCGTCGGTCCCATTCCAACGGGCATGAGCGTCGGACAGGCTCCCATCCGACGGAGGGCCCAGGACCAGGGAGACCGATCCCCCGTGGGTGTGGGCGGTGCTGTCTCGGGAAGCCCCGATCAAGAGGTCAGCGAGGCCATCCCCGTCGGCGTCCCCGGCGCTGGCCAGGGCCGTCCCTGCTGCCGCGTCTTCCGCCTCTCCGACAATCCACGCATCCGCTTCCTGGAATTCCAGTTCACCGTTCACTGGCCCCCAGTACACGCCGATCTCCCCGGCACCGGCAGGCTGTCCCACCACCACCTCGTCCACACCGTCCAGGTCCAGGTCCAGCAGGAGCACTCCTCGACCGGTCTCGTCGCCGTCGGCACCGACGACCAGGGCATGGCCTGCCGCCAGGAGCCCACTGGTCACATGGGGGCCCAGGTGGAGGGCCGCCGTCGCGATGCCGTAGGCACCGACCAGGACGTCCTCCACCCCGTCTCCGTTGGCGTCTCCCACCGCGAGGTCCCGCCCGGCCTGGCCGTCGTCACCTTCTCCCGCCAACACGACCCCTTGGGAGACCGTCCGTACCCCAGGGGGGGTGTCCAGCGGAATCCAGGCCACACGACCAGCATTGTCCGCACCCCGGGTGCAGGACAGCCTGGCCCCGTCCGCCCCTGTCGCCACGGCGCGACCACAGGACTCGCCGGTCACCTCGCCCTGGATCTCCAGCCAGGCACCGGCCACCGAGAGGTTGCCTGTGAGCCTGTGGCAGGTCTCGTCTCCGCCAGAACAGTCGTTGTCCAGCCCGTCCTCGCAGAGTTCTGGCGCCTCGGGAAAGACCGTCGGCGCGGTGTCGTCGCAGTCCCCGCTTACCGCCACGAAGTCACTCGGCTCGGCGCAGGACTCTGTGGTGGTCTCTCCGCCCCAACCATCCCCGTCGGCATCCACATACCAGGTCAGAGGCAGTCCGATGTCCGGGTCGGCGTCGTCGCAGTCCAGATCCTCCGTGATGCCGTCCTCGTCGGCATCCAGCAAGACGTTGGTGCAGGACAACCACAGCCAGAGGAGGGACGACATCACGCCAGCATAGTGATCGGAACAATGGACTCAAGGCAAGCGGGCCGCCGCCGAACAGGGAAAGCCAATCAGGAGGTACTGTGAGCGCTGACTGTCCAGTCTTCATCGGGGGGGCCGGCCGATCCGGAACGACGCTGGTCGCGGATCTTTTCGGCGTTCACAGTCAACTCTCGCCGATCTACGAGACGGAATTCGTGGTGCAGCTGCTGCGCGAGCTCTTCGGAAACCACGGACGCAGCCGTGATGAGATCGAGGCCCGCGCACGGAAACTCATGGACATCTGGACCGAACCCCTGCCACATCGGCCCCACAACAAGCGGGAGTACGAGCGCTACCTGCATGGTCCCCACCATGTGCTCTTCACCCGGGGTCTGGCCATGGGTTGCCTCGAGGAATTGTTCGAGAACCTGAGGGCTCACCAGGGACTGCGGGCATTTCAGCGCTTCATTAATGTGCTTTTTGAGGCCCACACACGCGCAGACGGCAAGCCGCGGTGGATCAACAAGACCCCTTGCTATGTGGACGTCCTCCCGGCCCTGGCCCGGCTCTTCCCCTCTCTCCGGTTCATCCATTGCGTCCGTGACGGCCGCGATGTGGCCTGTTCGGTGGTGAATTTCGTCGAGGCCCAGGCGGCGAAGAACCCCTCAGGATCGAGACAGGCGGAAGGATCGAGACAGGCGGAAGGATCGAGACAGGCGGATCACCTGGAAGGCGGCCACTGGTGGTCCCAGAAAGTCATGGCGGGGCTGCGCTGGGGCCAGGCAAACCCGAGTCGCTACATGGAGCTCCGGTACGAAGATCTCCTTCGTTCCCCGGAGAGCACGCTGCGAAATATCCTGGGCTTCATGGGGGCGCCGGATGAGGCCAGGGAGATGGTCGCCCACTACCAGCAGGGCGAGTCCCGGCTGGACATGTCTCGCTGTGGCAAGTGGCGCACACGATTCAGCCATGTGGAGGCCGAGGCATTTCATCAGCGGTACGGCGCCCTGCTGGAGGGGCTCGGCTATGGCTCTCCAGGGCTTCGCGAGGCTGGCTGAAAGGACGCTCCTGGCTTCCGAGGGGCGTCAATAAAGACAGGAAAGAGTGGTCTGTCGGATGAAACCGAAGGCAGGGTGTGTCGTACTTTCCGGCGAACCCTGAGCCCACCGGCAGGAGGACCCTCGATGAAGACTCTTGCGGCCTTGAGTGGGGCACTCCTGCTCCTGGGTATTTTCACCCTGGGGCCCGGTCTGCTGAACCCGGCCAGCGCGGAAGACCGTTCGGTGACCACGGTCCCGGTCGACCGGAGTCAGCTGGATCCGGACACCCTGAGCGAGGCTGATTGGAAGGCCATCCTCACGGCCCATGAATTCCACATCCTCCGGAAAAAGGGCACCGAGCGTGCCTTCAGCGGGGAGTACTGGGACAGTCACGCCGAGGGCACCTATGTGTGTGGCGGATGTGGCGAGCCGCTGTTCTCCTCGAAGCACAAGTTCGAGAGTGGCACCGGGTGGCCCTCGTTCTTCCAGCCCATCGGCGAGGGCAAGGTTGAGACCCGCGTGGACCGCGCCCTGGGCATGCAACGGGTGGAGATCCTGTGTGCCCGCTGCGGGGGACACCTGGGGCATGTCTTCCCGGATGGACCGCAGCCGACGGGTGATCGCTACTGCGTGAACAGTGCCAGCCTGGACCTGGTCATGGTGCCGCCCGCCGCAGAGTGAAGCGGTCGGGCTCTCGGCCCTGGGTGTCGCGAAAGACGCAGTCCGCCTGGTCCACGACGCCGCCGGGTGAAAAGGTGCAGAGCAGGACGCCGGCGGTGGCGCCCTGGGTGGACGTCCAGATCTTCGCCCAGTGGTCGCCTTCTCGGTGCTGCTTTCGCACGCTCTTGCCGCCGATGCCGCTGACCCAGGCGACGGTGGCCCCGTCTCGAATCTCGAGGGGCGCATCGGGGTTGACCTTGGGATTGTCACTGAACTCGGTCACCAGGTGCGTCCGGGAATAGGCGTGCTCGTGCCCGGTGGTGATCAGGGCCCCGTGTTGCCGGCAGGTCTCGTAGACTCCCCAGCCGGTTTCGTTCCTTTTCTGCCCGGTCTGCATCACGTTCTGGTTCTTGTGCCAGGTGCAGATGCGCCAGCGGTGGTGGCTCCTGGTGAGCCATTTGTCCAGCCACTCCTGGTGGGCTGCCTGGCCCGGAGTCCCTCGCACACCGACCCCGGAGAGCAGCACCTCCAGGCCGCGAAATGTGCAGTGCTGGCTGATGCCTGTCAGCCCCTCGCACTGGACTTCCGGGGTGCGCTGAAGCCGGGCTTCCAGCTTGAGGGCATAGCCATCCCAGGCCTGGGTATCGTGGTTGCCGATCGACACCAGGTAGGGAAAGTCTGCTCCCAGTTCCTGGGTGATCATGGCGTCCCAGGCGTCGGGATCGTGCTTGTAGTCCAGGTCCCCGGCGTGCACGACCAGGTCTGTTCCCGCCTCGCGAATCACCCGGAGGACGGCCCTGGAGTCGTCGGTGATTCCCTGGTCTCCCAGGAAGGCCACGACAAGGTCCGGGGTCGCCTCCAGAGCGGGGGCATCGGCGGCGATCAGGAGCATCCACAGCCAAGAGACCATTTCTCAGTCCTCCACGAGCACTGCACGCACAGGAGATGCGTCGCAGCCGGCAAGCTTCAACGGAAGCGCGATCAAGGTGTAGACCCCGGGCGCTATCGAATCCAGCACGACGCCTTCCAGGACCCCCAGATCCCGGCGGAGTAGCGCGTTGTGACTGAGCAGCGCCCGGTCATCGAAGAGGTCCACGCTCGGGGTGTCCAGGCCCACCAGCACCGCGCCCTGGTCCGCCAGGTGGTCCACCAGCTCGGGGGAGAGCGAGGCGAAGTCCTCGTTGAAGCGGTTGGGGTCCGGAAAGGTCCCGGTTCGAAACAACACCCTGGGTGCCTGGATGGGCCCGGACAGGTGGCCGGGGACGATGCGCTCGCCTGGCCCGACGTCGACGGCGATCACCTCGCAGGGCCCGTAGTAGCGCTCCAGCGACCGGGTCGCGATGCCCGGCGCCCCCCGACCGTAGTGGTTGGGGGCATCGGTGTGGGCGCCCACATGCACCGTCGTGGTGATGCTGGACAGGGTCAGGTTGTCCCCGCCTTCCATGTCCAGGGCCGGCCAAGACGGCCTTCCGGGACCTGGGCGAGCCAGTTGGCGACCACCTGGTCCGGGCTCTTTCCGGTGCGGGTCGAGATGCCATCTCGCAGCGACCCCAGACGCTCGGTGTCCGTGAAGCCGGGCAGGACGTTGTTGACGGTGATGCCGGGGGGAAGCTCCCGGGACAGGGTCTTGGCCCAGCCGGCGATGGCCCCTCGCGTGGTGTTGGAGACCCCCAGGTTCGGGATGGGCTCTCGCACCGAGGTGGAGACGATGTTGACGACGCGCCCATAGCCGGACGCCACCATGCCGGGCAGCACAGCCTGGACAAGGACCTGTCCCCCCAGCAGGTGTCGGCCCAGCGCGGTCTCAAAGGCCTCCAGGCTGGCCTCGGCGATGGGGCCCCCGGGGGGCCCACCGGTGTTGTGGACCAGCACGTGCACGGGTCCGTGCTCGGCCACCAGGGCGTCCACCTTTTCCTTCAGTCCCGCTCGGTCATCCAGGTCTGCCACGAGCATGCGGGCCAGGGGGGCCCCGGCCTCGACCAGCTCGGGCAACAGGGCCTCCAGGGCCTCCTCTCGCCTGGCCAGTACGGTGAGCTCACAGCCAAGCCCGGCCAGGTGCAGAGCCGTCGCGCGTCCGATGCCGGCACTGGCGCCACCCACCAGGGCATGTCGGCCAGAGAGGAGAAGATCGAGCTGCATGGAGCCTCCAGCGAGTCCCGCTATCCGGTTGCCTTTCTCCCTGGGAAGGTCCTGCCTCAGCGAAAGTCGTAGTCGTAGAAGTCAGCCTGGGGCAGGGGAGGTCGGTCGTCTCGCCTCACCAGCAGGGTTCGAACGGTCCACAGGTTCGTGAAGATCCGTATCTGGGTGGTCTTGTCCAGGTAGTCCACCCCGGCGGAACCGCCGGTACCGGTGCGGCGACCGATGGTGCGCTCGACCATCCGGGCGTGACGGGTCCGGAAGAGCACGAGGTACTCCTCCAACTCGACCACCACGTCGACGAGCAGGCGCGGCCACGCCAGCAGGGGCAACTCCCGGTAGGACTCGATGAACACCAGCCCGGCGCGGACCCGGCGCATGTCGCTTCGCTCGGGTTCTTCGATGTCCAGGGCTCGCAGGAAGGTCCTTG